>CAYWRA010000030.1:0-26618 GCA_964460305.1 uncultured bacterium | reverse complement strand
GACAACCGGCACTTGTTACCATGCTTCAAAAAATGCTCACAGCGCAATTCCCTCCCTCTGGAAAATCATTCGTCGATACCCCTTTCAGGTATAAAATAGGAATAAGCGCCTCGATACTCGGGAACCTCCTCATGTACCGTGGGAGTATCCGACTTGTAAATCGATGGCCTTTTCTTCGATCCCTCACCCGCGGTTGTTGAAGATTGATTGTACCTAGTCCCGATTGCAACTCCCTTTCAGGCATCCACCCATTTCTGACCACGAGCCGCTTTTCCCCATCGTTAAGATGACGATGTAACTCTATATAATCACTTACCTCTGCCTCGATGGCCACCTGTAGCATCCTCTGGGCTCCCGTACGCGCGATCATCTCCAATGCGTTACAGGATTCCTGAGTTATTTGACTTTCTCTCTCAACTGCGATACCTTTCTCCATGGGCGTATCCTCCTTTACCCCTCACGTGAGGGGGGTCTTCTCCAAGATCCGGAGGATACGCTCTTTTACCCCTATACACAACTTTCAGTTATATCTCTACTCTCTCTCCTTCGTTCGAATCACGTGAAATACCGATCCGCTCTAAAACGATGTAATTCCATCCGCTCCCTTGAGTATAAAGCCGGTGGAATATTACCCCCACACCAGTCGAAATATTCTTTGAGCTTATTTTTCATCTGAGCACAATCGAAATCAGCTATTTCTTTGTACCAATACCACCACCATGCCCCACTAAAATTATCCTGTGTAGGTTTGAATGCATTAGCAGAGGGATGGATTGAAATTCCAAAGGGAGGCGCTAGTTTTTCCATATCGTGCGCATCGATCATGGGTTGTCCAATGAGTATTTTGTCTCGGTACTCTGGTTCATTATCTAATGTGAAAGAGGCTTCTGGCTTAAGATCTTTGCCATGGTAAACTTCACCAAAGGCCACACCCCCTCTAATAATAAACCGAAAATGAACTTTAACTTCCGAAACAATCAATACCTCAATCTTCTGAAATACATGGGACAAGAAATTCTGAAAGGTAGTTATATCGCTACAAGAAGCATAGAAGCCATCCATTACAGGATAAAGCATGATACCTGTACGAGGAGCTTCAAGAGCTGCTATATGTGTTTTGTAAACGAAGTTAGCGGTTGAACAGATAGAACGGGCCATATGTGATTGAATTCCCATTACATCAACCCATGCAACAAACTCCGGATTTGGAGCCCCCAAATGAGTTGCATTAAAAAATAATTCCATCGACTAATACTCCTAGCGGAGCAGCTGGGGGGGTACACGAGTCGTAACCCTTTGCAAACAGGCGCTACATCAGTCTAGGTCTTCACCACAAGCGCTGTTTTTGAGCGCCTTCCCGGCATCTCTACGACGCTCCAGTACTGTGCTCTTTGCCGTCCTTCCGTCGGATCGTTGATCGTAAAAATATGCGCCAAGTTTCTCATATCCATACTTCTTGGCAAGAGGGTAGGTCTTCACCACAAGCCCTTTTGTAACTCCACCCTCCCATTCTTCAGGCATTTCATCGCATCGAGACCCGAAAAATAGTCCTTCTTGAACACCAGTTGCGAAAGTTGGGCTAAGTACGCGCCATTCGGGCCAGACCTCGACTCTTGACAGAGTTGCTTCTGAATTTTCTTGTCCACATCGGCAATCTCTTGACTTCCGACACCCACCCTTCACCAACTATCCGGGCAATCTTCAGAGCCGTTCGTCGGGAGAGCCGAGGAGCAATGCCTGAAACAACCCTGGCCTGGAAAGTATTAATCAATGGACCGGTCATCGCGCATAAACATTACGCATATCATCCGAAAACTTTCGCAATATTGCAACAGTTAAAATCATCCATGTCATAAATGCAAAACGGCCATGCTTGCTACAGTGGATATGTTCTATAACTGCATGTAATATTCAGCACGGAACAAAACATCAAGTGGCAAAACCAGCCGCCTTGACGCGCGAGAATGTTTTTGGTCTCAGGACATATACATACCATCCCCACTATCAAGATCCCATAGGGAACTGTGATGGTGTATACGTTTTGGATTAATCAGTACAATCAGGTAAATCAGGTGCCAAAAAGCAGTAAGCTTTAAACTAAAGCCACGGTGAAAAACCGCGCCTGTCCGTGTTCATCCCCCATCCCGTCCCAAAGGGATCCCTTCGGGAAAGGGGCCCCTTTGTGGCGTGGTAAAAATCTGCGTCATCTGCGTCGATCTGCGTCCAAATTGCACTGTTAATCCGTGTTCATCTGCGGCAAAATCAACTGGAAACCATTAAAAGCGGCAGAGTCCATTTTTGGTATAATTAAAATCCAGATGAAAAGAAAGACCGTCGAACAACTGCGTAAGTCGGCGCTAAAGCTCGGGGCGCGCAGGGCGAAAATCATCAGCGCGGCGACGATCAAAACCGCGGGATGGGTGCGCAACAAGTGCTGGTTCGGCTGTGATGGATACGGCCAATGCCTGACCTGCCCTCCCTATTCGCCTGCCCCTCATGAAACCAGGGCAATGCTCAAAGATTACAAAAAGGCCATCCTCGTGCAGGTAACGGATAAGGAACACGCCGGCGTTTCCGAAATCGTGTCAAAACTGGAGAGGGAGGCGTTCCTCGCCGGGTACCACAAGGCTTTCGCCATGGGGGCGGGACCCTGTACGATCTGCGAGACGTGCGATTTCAAAAGGGGCTGCCGGCATCCCGAGAAAGCGCGGCCTTCTCTGGAGAGTTGCGGCATCGACGTGTTCACCACGGTTCGCGCAAACGGTCTCCCCATCGATACCCTCGAAGATATGGACCCCTCCAAGGCGCATTACTACGGGATAGTGCTGCTTGATTAGCAGACGTTGTATGTAATTACCTAGCCCACAATATGTTGCGTTCTTATTCGTACCGGGACGAATAAGATGCTAACTCCCCGTACACCAGCAGGTTGAGTACAACGTCTGGTATATCTGTTTTGCGTTGGCGAGCGGCGCTTTATTTCGTATACTGTGGGATCTATAGTGAGGTGAAAAATGAAAAAAATCGGGTTATTGTCTGTCCTTCTACCGCTCCTTTACGGAGCCGCCGCATGGGGCCAGAATTACGTCGATCTCTCGGTAGCCGTAGTAAATCTCAACGGCACGGTAAGGCTGTCCTATAGCTGCAACTTTGACACGTATAATTATCAGGGGATACCGGTGGACGTATACCTACTTGCGATACACAATCCGGTCACTTCCGACGGCCCATCGAGCATAATCGATGCATTTGCGGGCGGCACCGTTCTACTCTTCAGGCCGGGTATGCAAAGCAGCTATACATACGGCAACAGCCCGCTTGTCCCCACTCTAAGCAACGTTACTTTTCCACCTGCCCCCGTTGTCGGCTCATTGCTCATCAATACCGTCTCAACAAACACGTATGAGAGCAACTACGCGTTCGCGGCGGTCTTGACCCGCCATGGAAGCTTGGATTTCATCCGTTCCGACGGGTCGCCCGTAGAAGTATCCAACACGTTCTCCGCCTTCCAGTATTATGCGGTCGTACTGGGCGAGACAATACACGTGGGAGACGGGTATGACCCCTACATGGCAACCTGGGAGGTCCCTTACCCCGAGGGGAAAGTGGTCGAGAGGAATTTTATACTCAACCCGGCGCCTAGAGGCACTACTGTGCTCCGGGGGTCTTACTGGGGCACGTACTATACTAATAACTCGATATACATTAATGACTTGTTCGCCAGCTACATCCCGGGCCTGTTCAACGGGAATCACTGGAGCCGGTCATCTTTCCGCGTCCCCTACGCTTTCTTTCACAAGGGCACAAATAAGATTACCTTCAAGTGCTCGCTCTACGGGTCGACCGGCCACTGGGACAACTATATGACCAAGGGCTGGGAGCTTTTTTATAACTAACGCCCCGCATAGAAAAGTGGTAAAAATTAAGCGCTCAGGATTAAGCGCGCGGCAGTTTTTTGCTTAATCCTTACCACTTAATCCTGATTTTTACCCAGGTTAGGCCCGCACCGCTTTCACGATCATCTTCTCTCCCTCGGCGCGCCATAGGAGCCCGTCCAGCGCGGAAAAGCAGCGGAAGAATGGATAAAGAACCGTGTAGAGCTTGAATTTTTTAGCCTTCTTCTTAAGCTCCCTCTCCGTGACCAATAATCCCTTGTCGGAATGCGCATCCTCTCCGGAAGAGCCCCCATAGCCGACCTGTATCAACGCATCCAACATCTCCGTGAAGAATTTAGAATAGGTGCGCGTTTCGGTTACGGTGAACTTCCCTTCGAGGATGGACTTGATGCCCTCTCTCGTATACCCAGGCCTCAGGTGACCGTGCTTCTCGTCCGTCAACCCGAGCACTTTCCTCACCCACCGGATGGTTGAGCGCCTTTTTAGGTGGGGGACGTTGATCAGCAGCACACCCGATGGTTTCATCACCCTGGCGAGCTCCGATATGAACTCGCGATCGCGGGGAATGTGTTCGAGGAAGTCTATGATGACCACGAGGTCGAGCGAGCGGTCGGGGAACGGCAATGTCTCTCCGTCAACCTTAAACACGTTCGTTTTCACGAGCGACCGTATCGACGCGACCGCGCCGTCGGTGAGATCGGCGCTGTGCCATACGCCGCCCCCCTCGCGCAGGAAATAGCTGATGATCCCGTTATCGCCGCCGAGATCGAGGCAAACCTTCCCATCGAGCGGAGGGAGAAACCGGCGGATCTCGTCGAGCTTCGCCTGCTTGAGGATCGATTTCTTGAAGATCTTAAGGTGCCAGTTGTCGTTCATATAGTGGTACATAGTAAGGACTAAGGATTAAGCAAGAGGCAGTTTTTTGCTTAATCCTTAATCCTTACCACTTAATCCTGGCTACTCAGTCCTTCCTCACGTCGCCCTTTGCAGCAACACAACGACGGGGCCTCCGTACAGTCTGGTTGCGCGCGTCGCCCTCGCCAAGTATTCGACAGGCATGAGCAGCGGCCGCTTTACCACCCGATGCAACACCAGCGGCAAGATAAATTGCCCCTCGCTCGATTCCCACTGGAAGCCGAACCCGCTGGCTGCATCCCGGATGTCCGCCATTTTCTGGAGCGTGTAATCCCTTGTGCCGGGCTCCTTTTTCATCTTGAGACGATAGAGGAGCGGCTTCAAAAAACTCATGGCGTCTTTCGTGACGAAATCAAAAGAGACCTTTTCTTTTGCAACGCGGCAGAGCTCGCCCAGGAACAGCCTCCAGTCGGGCACGTGGGGGAAGGCGCGGAAACTAACCACGATGTCGAATTCCCCGTCTTTGAAAGGCAACGGGTAGAGGGGGCCGACCTCGCAACGGACGGGAAGCGGCGCGAGCTTCTTCAGTGAATCTTTGCCGCTGCCATAGACGGTCACCTCCGCGCCCGCGCCGAGGAGCGCAGCCGCGAGCTGGCCGTGCCCCGCCCCCACGTCCAGGACCTTTTTGTCCCTGATGTCGCCGAGGAATGAAAGCAGCAGCTCGTTCTGCCGCTGGATGATAAGGTCGCCTATCCTGCCCTTGAAGCGCTGGCGGTAGAGCTCGCTCGATGTGTGCTGGTCGCAACTCCATGAGAGGTGATTTTTGCTATCCATTGGCGGAAAATTAACATAAACTACGGGGTGCGTCAATCCTGGAGAACGAGGGAGGGGCAAGATAGTTCACCACTGATCTTCACGGATGACCGACGGATATACACGGATTTTTTGCATAAAGATTAGCCAGCCACTAATTGACACCAATTGTCACGCCCCCAAGGGGCCCCTTCGAGGAGTGGCTTAATATGTATCCGTAATAATCCGTGCACATCCCACAACGGGGTCCCTTCGGGGCGTGGTAAAACCCCCTGTATCGGGAACCGACGCAAATACAACGATGAACATACTACTCATATCGCCACAACCGTTTTTCAGCCCCAGGGGAACGCCCATGGCGGTGCGGGAACTGGCGACCGCCTACGGCGCGCTGGGACACCACGTCGACATCCTCACCTATCACCTCGGCGAGGACGTCTCGGCTGCCAACGTCGGCATCATCCGCACGAAGCTCTTCTCGCGGTTCATCCGCTTCGTCCGCCCCGGCTACTCGATCCACAAGGTCATTCTCGACTGCGCGCTCTTCCCCAAGGCGCTCCTCCGCATCCTGACGCACCGGTACGACGTCGTCCACTGCGTCGAGGAATCGGCGTACGTCATCCCCTGGTTCCGGTGGATCAAAAGGTTCCTGTTCGTCCTCGACATGGATTCCGATATCCGGAGCCAGTTGGAATATTCCCGGAGGATCACCAATAAACGCGTGCTAACGTTCGTAAAAATGATGGAGCGGTTCGCCGTCTCGCGGGCCGACGCCGTCGTGACGATAGGCCCCCTCTTCACCGACGCCGTCAGAGCGCTCTTCCCCGGTAAACCCGTGTTCCAGATCGAAGACGTCAGCGTGGACGATGGGATTCCACAGCCCGTCGAGCACACAGGAGGCCGGACGATCCTCTACACGGGAAACTTCGAGTCATACCAGGGGATCGACATCCTCCTCGACGGGTTCGTAAAAATCCGCGATAGATGGCCGGATGCGAAACTGCTGATCGTGGGGGGCGAAGAGGGAGAGGTCCGCGCGCTCAATGAGCGATATAACGATCCACGCATCGTCTTCGCCGGCAAAAAGCCCGTCCCAGCAATGAGCCGTTATCTTTCGGAGGCCGACATACTCGTATCGCCACGCGCGAGCGGAGAGAACACGCCGTATAAAATCTATTCATACCTCGCCTCCGGAAGGCCGATCCTTGCGACGCGCATCGTCTCTCACACACAGATATTGCGCGACGGCGAGGATGCGGTGCTGGTGGAGCCGACTGCGGATGGGATCGCGGAAGGCCTGGACTCGCTCCTCGGCAACGCGGAGCTCGCAAGAAAAATCGGGGCCGGCGGCAGAAAACTATTCGAGGCGCGCTACAGCCGCGAACGCTACCGCGAGAAGGTAGGGGCGCTGGTGAAGTTTTTGGAAGAGAGCCTTAACAACGGTTCAAAGTGTAAAGTTGAAAGCAGGGGAAGAGGATGAATCCGGCCACGTTTGCGCGCATAATAGCTGGTTTAAAGGAAAACAGGCGCTGTATCTCCCTCGCCCTCCTCGTTACGGCGGCGGCCGCGATTCCCCGACTAGGGAATCTCAACGGCCACAGCCTCGAGCCCGACGAGCTCGTCTGGATCGCGCATGGCAGAGAGTTTGTCGCCTACATGCGCGCGCACGAGTTCAAAAAAGCGACCTCGCATTTCTCCCACCCCGGGGTCTTCCCCGCGGCGCTCATCGGTTACTCATATATCTATTTCGGGAAAGACGCCTCGCCCCTCAGCTCCAACCGATTCCCACAGCTCGTCGCCGCCAGACTCCCGATAGCCCTGGTAGGAACGGCCACCTGTCTCCTTCTCTATCTCCTCGGCCGGCTGGCATTGGGCGATGGAATCGCTTTCTGGGCCGCGCTGCTACTCTCGTTTTATCCTCACCACATCGCCGCCTGCCGGATCGCGCATGTGGATTCAACGCTAACGTTCTGCGTCATGCTCTCGCTGCTATGTTACATGCTGTACGTCGAACGCCGCCGCCCGTCATGGGCAATCGCGTCAGCGGCCTTCTGCGCCCTCGCCCTCCTCACCAAAACCACCGCCATGATAATCCCACTCATACTGATCGTATGGAAGGCAGTGGCATGGCTCAGGAGACGCGACGCCGGCTTCCGTTTCCTGGAAGTAAGCGATCTCGGCTGGCTAGGCCTATCCATCGCGCTCTACTTCCTGCTTTTTACCCGGCTATGGTACGAACCGCATGAAATCTTCTGGAAGGATTACGTGCGCTATCTTCCCATGATGGCGGGGCTCATTGCTACGATAAACATGCTCGCCGGACTCCCCTGGCTGCAGACGGGCGCGATAATCTTTGGCGCGTACGCGCTGCTCGCCGCATCCGGACGCCTGCGTGGGAGGGAGAACCTCACACCCCGCTCCGCCATGCTCCTCCTCACGCGCTCGGTCCCAGCGCTGCTATTTTTCTGCTTCATCTTCATCCAGATATTCCGGAGACCGATCGTGAATGAGCTGATGCACATATCCGCGATGTCCTATCTGGGAGACGTCGGCCATGTGAAATATTGGATGGGGAAAATCGTCACACAGCCGCCGGCTTGGTTTTACATCTTCATGCTCGTCATCTGCGCCCCGCCGGCCATGCTGCTCTTCCTGGTCATCGGCCTGTTCCGGCCCCGCGTGCCGCGGAGCGGTGAGCTGGGCTATCTCCTCTCCATCACCTCCTCGGGCGTTTTCATAGGCGTCATGAGCATGGGGCACAAAATGGCATTCCGCTACATCGCCCCCATCTTCCCATTTCTGTGCCTCATATCGGCGTGCGGCTTCATGAGCGTAATGAAATCCGTGTCCGCCATATCGTTTCCTTGGCGCACAATTGCTTCCGTCACAATCGCACTGCTGTTCACGGCCTCACTGGTCGCACCCCTCGTCATGATCGCTCCATCATACAGCATCTATTGCAATTTCCTGGTGGGAGGGCCGCCGGGAGCGGCTCGCATCATCTCGCTCGGTTTCGGCGTGGGCACCAAAGAGGCCGTGGCGTATCTCAAAAAACACGCTAGAAGCGGCGACGACATTTTCGCGGTGGGGGTATGCGGTGACTTCAGGTATCACTGGAAAAACGATTATCCGCCGCCGCCTCGCGGCGTCTCGATCAATAAGGCGATGCCGCCCCACGTCGACTGGCTGGTGATCCCGCTGGGGCACAGGATGAGGAATCAGAAGATAGACAAATTTCTGCAACTCCACGCGCCGGAGAAGGTATATGCGGTGACGAAATGCGGCGTCGACTTCCTGGATGTCTATAGGTACGCGGCCAAGTCCACGGCGGTAACCCCGAAGTGAAGAAACGTTCCATCCTCCAGCTCGGGCTTGATCGCTTCGGCGAGGCGCCCGGCGGCATCCCTCTCCGCCGCGATCCCGAACACGCTCGACCCGCTCCCGCTCATACAGGCGCCTAACGCGCCGTGTTTCAGCAGCGCCCCCTTGAGCCTCGTTACCTCACACGTATGCGGGCCCTTACTCGCTTCGAGGCGGTTGTAGAGCGCCCCGCTCAGTATCGCGGGATCGCCCGAGGCAAGAGCGTTTAAAAAATCATCCTCGCCTATCGGGGGTCCGTCCACGACGGGTGATAGCCCGGCATACACCCCAGCGGTCGGAACGGCGATGGACGGCGTGATAAGAACATACGCATACGAAGGGGCATCATTTATGGCAACCACCTTCTCCCCCCTTCCCGTGCACAGGGCCGTCCCGCCCCTGATGAAAAACGGGACGTCCGAGCCGAGTCCGGCCCCGACCCTCTCAAGCTCCTCGATGCGCATCCCGAGCCCCCAGAGCTCGTTCAGCCCACGCAGCACTCCCGCCGCGTCGCTGCTCCCACCGCCGAGCCCGGCGGCGACGGGAATCCTCTTGGTAAGCGCAATGCGGACCCCGCCGCTCACCCCGGCATGGCGGCGCAACGCATCGGCGGCCCGCCAGCAGAGATTGCGCGCGTCGACGGGCAGTGTCGGGAGGTTGCAGGAAACACTGATCGACTCTTCCCCTTCCTCGATGGCGAGCGTATCATAGAGGTCGATCGCCTGCATGACGGTGCTGACCTCATGATAACCGTCCCGCCTCTTTCCACGAACGTCGAGATAGAGATTGATCTTGGCGGGACAGCGGATGGAAATGGAATGTCGCACGGTGATTGTTCTTTCTGGATGAGGAAGGGGGCGGTAAAAATCCCAATATCAACGCGTAACCACAGAGTACACTGAGTGATACACAGAGGGCACTGAGAATTACTACAGCAAAAACGGTTACCCCAGGTGTTTTTATCCACGGATTGCACGGATGTAAAAACAGTTGATCGTTTCTCGTTACTAGAAACTGCAGTCAACCTCTGTGTTCTCTGTGTGCCCTCTCTGTGACCTCTGTGGTTTTTACTGTACTCTCCCCCGAAGGGGCCCCTCCGGGTCTCGCTCCAATCTTACTACTGTTCCCGAACTACGGCTTTCTTCTCTCCACTGTCCGCAGCGCCTGCCGGGTCTTTAATTTCAAGCCTGCTGCGAAGCTTCTCGATCTTCTGCTTCACCGCTACGTTCTTGGGGTCGAGCTTCAAAGACCTGCTCCACTCCGCAAGCGCTTCCTTCCACAGCTTGTTCTCGCAATAGGCGTCTCCGAGGTGTTCGAGGACCACGGGATCGTCCCCGACGAGCTTCGCGGCGCGTGTGAGAGCCTTCAACGCCTCTCCGTACTTGCCCTGCTTGTAGTATACCCATCCCAGGCTGTCGACGTATGCGCCGTTCTCGGGGTCGAGGGCGAGCGCCTTAGCGATGAGCACGGCGGCCTCGTCGAGGCGTATCCCCTTCTCCGCGTACAGGTAACCTAGATAATTGTATGCCTCCGCGTTGTCGGGGTTCAGCTCGATCGCCTTCTTGAACTCCGCAACCGCTTCGTCGAAGCGCCCCAGTTTTTCGAATGCGCTTCCCCTATAAAAATGGACCGTACTATCATCGGCGCCGTGCTGCAATGCCTTCGTATAAGCCTCAACCGCCTTGTTATAATCTCCCATCGCCGAATAGGCGAGCCCGAGGTAGAAATTCAGAGCCGACGACTCAAGGCCGTCCGCGATGGCCTCCTCAAGAAGATCAACCGCCTCCTCTTTTTTACCCTCCATGAGATAGATCTGCGCGAGGGCGAGGTAGCCACGGATCTCGTGGGGCATGAGTTCGGTGAGGAGCTGGAAACGCCCCTCGGCCTTATCGAGCTCGCCCTTCTCCCGGTAGAGGTTGCCGAGGAGGGCGTATATCTCGATCTTGAGCGGATAAATCTTTAAGGCCTTCTGATACTCATCGATCGCCTCGTCTTTCCGATTAAGCAGATCGTATACCTGGGCGAGCTTATAGTGCGTGTCGAACAGATCGGGGGCGAGATCGACCGCCCGCTTCAAACTCTCCACTGCGGAGTCGATCTTCTCCTGGCTACAGTAGAGCAGGCCGAGTTTAAAGTAGAACATCCATTGGTCGGGGCGGGCGCGGGTGGCTCTCTCGAACACCTGGATGGCATCGTCCCGGCGATCCTCGTTAAGATAAAGCTGCCCGAGGGCAAGATAGCCTTCCTCGTCCAGGGGATTCAACTTGATCGCCTCTTCGAACTCGCCGATGGCTTTCTTGAGATCGCCGTTCGCGTAATACGCCCTGCCGAGGAGCATGCGAGCATCGCCGGAGGCGTGGTCCTTCCCGACGGCCTTGCGTCCTTCCTCAATGGCCCTCTTGAAATCCTGCCTCCGCAGGTAGAGCTCGCCGAGCTTGACGTTGATCGCGGCTGCCCCGGGGTCGAAACTCAGTGCGGCGACAAACTCCTCGGTGGCGGCGTCCAGGTCCCCTTCCTTTTCCAGAAAATCGCCGAGCGCGTAGTGGCGGTAGGCCTGCGGCCTGTCAACGTACTCGTAGGCCGCCGGGAGAGACTTTGCATGGGGCGCGGCCCGGGGACGCAAACTCGCGCATCCGAAGAGGGGAAGGCACACTAAGACGGTGAGGACGCCGCTTCGCGCTATCCCAAACCGGCGCCCCCCCCTGGAATCACCACCCGCCAGAGAACTACCTCCGCCTCTTCTTGTGCCGATCTTTCCGCATCCTCTTCTTGCGCTTATGCTTCGAAATCTTGTGCTTCCTTTTCTTCCGCCCGCATGGCATGGCGATCACCCTCCTTTTAAAATCCCAAACTCCAAATCCCAAATCCCAATAACATTTACCCCACATCCCGTCTATCCCTTAACTTTGGGATTTTGGATTTGGGAATTGGGATTTCCCTTTAGGGAATTACCTTATTCAACGGATACTCTATAATCCCCTCCGCCCCCGCTTCTTTAAGCTTCGGCACAAGAGAGCGAAAAACCTTTTCATCCAACACCGTCTCAACCGCGTACCACTCCTCCTCGCTCAACTTGGAGACCGTGGGTTTGCGGAGCGCCGGCAAGAGGGCGGTGACCTTCTGGAGAGACGCGGTCGGGACGTTCATCTTCACGCCGACCTTCGCCTCCGCGGCGAGCGCCCCCGCGAGCAACATCGCGATCTGGTTGATCTTGCCCCGTTTCCACCCGTCCTTCAATGAATTCTTATTGGCGATGAGCCTCGTGGTGGATTCCAACAGCGTGTCGACCACCCTCAGGTTGTGCGCCCTGAGCGAGCTCCCCGTCTCGGTGAGCTCCACGATGGCGTCCACGAGCTGCGGGACCTTGACCTCGGTGGCTCCCCATGAGAATTCAACGTGGGCGTTCACCCCTTTTTCTTTAAGATATTTCCGGGTGATATTCACCACTTCCGTCGCGATCCGCTTGCCCGCCAGGTCAGTGACGCTTTTGATCGGAGAGTCGTTGGGGACGGCAAGGACCCACCGCACCGGGCGGAAGCCCTGCTTCCCGTACGCGAGGTTCGCAACCTCCTCGACCTTCGAGTTGCTTTCGAGGATCCAGTCGAGGCCGGTCAGGCCTATGTCGAGGACCCCCTCCTCCACATAACGGGAGATCTCCTGGGCCCTGATGAGGATCCCTTCGAGCTCCTCGTCGTCGATGCGCGGGATGTACGAGCGCCCGCTCGCGCTTATCTTAAATCCGGCCTTGAGAAAAAGGTCGAACGTGGATTCCTGCAAGCTCCCCTTAGGGAGTCCGATCGAGAGTTTCAACTGGCTGGTCCTTTCCCGGCCTTATTGTGCGTTATAAGACATAAATAATATCACATAATCGACCCCGCGCAAAACAAATCCTCCGCCCGCCAGTCAGCGGAAATCCAAAACCCCAAATCCCAACCACGCCGTCACGCCCTACGCCGATACACGGCTGGGGGGTGTCATTTGTCATTATCGCCTCCCCCAAACTCCATATATTGCATGTCCCGCGCGCACTGGGATATGATATATTGATAGCGTTATGAAGAATGCCGCTCACATCGCCGCCTGGGCGATCTTTATCATCGCATTCCAGCTCCATGCCGAAACAGCGCCGCTCCCCACACCGGGATCCCCAAAGCAATCCGCTCTCGTCAAGCAGACGTCACCGAAACGGAATACCGGTGGCGAGTACCAGCAGCGGCTCGCAAAACAACAGGAAATCAAAAAGGCGATCCGAGAGAAACGCGTCATCGTGGGCATGACACCCAAGGAGGTGCGCTCCGCGTGGGGCTGGCCGGAGTTAGTCCATCCAGTCCATGGCATCGACGAATCCACCGACCGCTGGACCTTCAGACGAAAGGACCAGGGACTGGCGGACCTCTATTTCCGAAACGGCATCCTTGAGCGCATCAATTATTAAATCAACATCGATTCCTTTCACCGCCGAGGCCACGCAGAGCAGAAAGTCCCCTACCACTCGACCATGGACTATTTTGCCGCGGATCAACGCGGTGCTTTCACCACAGAGGACACAGAGAAGGTACACTGAGGGCACGGAGAAGGCAGTTAATTCTAGCCGCGGATAGGCGCGGATTCTTCACCACGAAGCGCACGAATCCCAGCGTAGACGTTGTATATAATAGTCTCTCTTACAGTTAGTTATACTCTTATTCGTACTCGGTACGAATAAGAGCGCAATATCTTGCAGGCGAACTAATTGCATACAACGTCTAGTAGATGCTGATTCTTAATAAATGAAACCACAGAGGACACAGAGAAGACACTGAGAGCACAGAGGGATAAATCCAACTCTTTTACTCTTTGTGAAAAAATCCGCGTGTATCCCCACCCAGCAAACCGGCGGGCAAGCGCGTCAATCCGCGGCAAAAATTATTTTCTGTGAATCCTCTCCCCCAATGGGGCGCGGTTAATTCTCCGCGTAGCCTCTGCGGCCTCGGCGCCTCCGCGGTAAAAAGTGGGACCTTCAGGGCAATCAGGCAAATCAGGTGCCCACGGATCCTTAACTCCGCCTTTGGGGTTTGGGATTTGCCTGCCCGCAACGCTATCGCTTGCGAGGCGGGCGGGGGATTTAGATTAACAACCGTTCCACCCACGTGTTAAACTATGCCCCTATGCCGTCTAATTTCTTTTGGCTTTCCGATAGCGTGATCGCGGGCATGGAGCGGCCGGGAACATACTGCTCCCTCGATGACGATCTGGCCTTTCTCAAGCGGCAGGGGATCGAGATTATCGTCTCCCTGACCATCGATCCGCTTCGGCCGTTCGTCAGAGAGCGGTTCGATTTCGAGTTCTTTCACATCCCGGTCCCCGACGGCGCCGCGCCCTCCATCGAGCAGATCGAACAGCTCGTAAGTTATCTCACCTACGGGTTGCGTGACGGGAAAAAAATAGTCGTGCACTGCGGGGCGGGGTACGGGAGGACGGGGACGATGCTGGCGTGCTACCTGGTCAGCCGCGGCATGACTGCCGAGGATGCCATGAGGGAAACACGGAAGAGAATGCCCCTCGCCATCGAAAACAGGCGGCAGGAGGAACGGATCGCCGAGTACGAGCGATATCTGAAAGAGAAGAAAAATTAAATCCCAAACCCCAAATCCCAAAGAAATGAGAGATTATTTTCTCGATAGCTTAATAGCTCGATAGCTCAAAAGGAGGTCACTCACATGATGGATGCGCTGGTCTCCCTCTGCAAGAGAAGGGGATTTATTTTTCAATCAAGCGAGATCTACGGCGGGCTCAATAGCTGCTGGGACTACGGGCCCCTCGGCGTCGAGCTCAAAAACAACATCAAGCGTTTCTGGTGGCGGGCCATGACCCAGATGAGAGACGACGTCGTGGGAATCGACGCCGCCATCCTCATGCACCCTAAAGTTTGGGTCGCATCGGGCCACGTCGAGCAGTTCACCGATCCGCTGGTTGACTGCAAGTCGTGCAAGCAGCGCTTCAGGGGAGACGAAATCACCACCGGCAAATGCCCCCATTGCGGCTCCCGGGAGATCACCGCCCCTCGGCAATTCAACCTCATGTTCAAAACCTACATGGGGCCGGTCGAGGAGGAGAGCGCGGTCGTCTACCTCCGCCCCGAAACCGCCCAGGGCATCTACGTAAACTTCCTCAACGTCCTCACCCCGGCGCGCCAGAAGGTCCCCTTCGGCATCGCCCAGATCGGGAAGGCGTTCCGGAACGAGATCTCTCCCGGCAACTTCATCTTCCGGACGCGCGAGTTCGAGCAGATGGAGATGCAGTTCTTCGTCAAACCGGGGACCGACATGGAGTGGCTCGAAAAATGGAAGGCCGAGCGCCTAGCATGGTACGGCGAGCTCGGGCTCAACAAAGAGAAGCTCCGCCTGCACCAACACCCACAAAAGGAGCTCGCCCATTACGCGAAGGACGCCTACGACATCGAATACGAGTTTCCATTCGGCTGGAAAGAGCTCGAGGGGATCCACAATAGGACCGACTATGACCTCTCGCGGCACCAGAGCCACTCGGGGAAGGAACTTTCGTACTTCGACGATGCGGCCAACGAACGGTACATACCGTACATCATCGAGACGTCGGCCGGCGTCGATCGCACGCTCCTCACATGCCTCGTGGACGCCTACCGGGAGGAGGAGGTGCGCGGAGAGAAAAGGGTGGTGCTGAAGCTGCACCCGCGCATCGCGCCGATGAAGGCCGGCATCTTCCCGCTCGTGAAGCGGGACGGCATGCCCGACATCGCCCGCAAGATCGAACACGAGCTCCGCGCCTACATGCCGGTCTTCTACGACGAGACCGGCTCGATCGGGAGGCGCTACCGCAGGCAGGACGAAGCCGGAACGCCGTTCGGCGTCACCATCGATTCCCAGACGCTCCAGGACGAGACCGTGACCGTGCGCGACCGGGACACCATGCAGCAGGAGCGGGTGAAGGCGAGCGAGCTGGCTCATGTTCTTCAGAAGAGATTATACGCCTGACCGCATCCGTCCATAGCCAATAGCCCGTGGTCCATGGTCATCCGATGTAACTATCGACCATGGACTATGGACAAGGTTACAATTCCACCGCCTCCCCGCGCCGAGGAACCACGGCGTCCCGACCCGTCATGTCCCTCACGCGAGCCGCAAGCGCTTCCGCTTGATTTTCCTCCCCATGGACGAAAAAGTAGCGCCTGACCGCGCCGTCCGTCTCCGCAACGTATTTCAGTAGCTCGTCGCGATCGGCGTGCGTGCTGAAGGCATTGATCACCACGACTTGCGCCCTAAGCTGGTACATCTCTCCAAATATCTTGATCTGGGGCACCCGCTCCACGATCCGTTTGCCGAGCGTGTGCTCGGCGCAAAAATTGACGATGAGGATCGTGTTCCTGGGGTCCTCGACGTTGTTCTTCAAGTGGTGGAGGATGCGGCCCGCCTCGCACATCCCGGATGCCGAGATGATTACGCACGGCATTTTGATGTCGTTCAATTTCTTCGACTCGCTCGCGCTGCGGACGTAGCGGCACATTTCAAAGCCGAATGGGTTCGGCGAGCTCATAATGTAATTGTAGGTCTCGTCATTGTAACATTCCGGGTGGAGCCGGAAGATCTCCGTCGCGTTCACCGAGAGGGGGCTGTCAACGAACACGGGGAGTTCCGGGATCCGTCCATTCTGAATAAGACGATAGAGCGAGTGGACGACCTGCTGCGTGGCGCCGACCGAGAAGGCGGGCACGATGATCTTCCCTCCCCTTTCCATGGTGCGGTTCACCGCCTCCGCCAGCTTGTCTTCCGTGTCCTCTATGGGGCCGTGCACGCGGTTGCCGTAGGTGCTCTCCATGACAAGATAGTCAAGATCCGGAACCGGCGTCCTCGATCGGAGCAGCGCCATCGTCTCCCACCCGATGTCCCCCGTATAGCCGAGCTTGATCGTTCTCCCCTCCTCCTCGACGTCGAGTACCACTATCGCAGAGCCGAGGATATGGCCCGCATCTCTGAAGGTGAGTTGAACGCCGGGAAAGAGCGGCAGGGGACGGTCATAGCTTGCCGTCACAAACCGCCGGAGCGATTTCTCCGCCTCCTCCTTGTCGTAGAGCGTCCCGATGAAGGGCATACCGTGGTTCTTCCGCCTTTTATTCAAGTAGGCGGCGTCGTCCCGCTGGAAGTGGGCGCTATCCATGAGGAGGATACCGCAGAGGTCGCGCGTCGCGTAGGTGGAATAGATCGTGCCGCCGAATCCCCTCTTGCAGAGGGTGGGGATGTTGCCGCTATGATCGAGATGGGCGTGCGAGAGGATTAGGCAATCGATACGGGAGGGGTCGAACGGGAGGTTCCGGTTTCGATCGGCCGCCTCCTGCCGGCGCCCTTCGTAGAGGCCGCAGTCGAGAAGGATTTTCTTTCCCGCCGCCTCGACGAGGTGCATCGACCCGGTGACCTCGCGCACACCACCAAGGAAGGTTATTTTCATGCCGATCTAAGTTTCACCACGGACCTACCCGCCTCAGGCGAGGCACGCCCCAAGGGGTCCCCTTCGGGATAGGACTCGGAGGTAAAGGAAATTCGCCGCAGATTTTCACAGATTACTGTGGATAAATTAAAGCCTAACGACATAATTGAACGGCGATCCCGCTTAGCAAGATGCGGGAAAAAGCGAACACCCAAGCGTTCGCGCATCCGCGCCGGCAAGACGGCAGTCGCTCATGACCATCCCTTATAGGCGATTTTCAGGCATGAAAAACACTTCTGAGCCACTTTTGAAGGGCCTAAAATCACACAACTACCTATAGGCCAATCAGATATCGTGGTGCGACCCCGGCGCTCCCGGCAGATCCGTCCAGCCACCGATGCCTCCGCAACCCAGCACGCTCATTTGCTGCCGGCTGGAACCTCTGCTACGGCGAGCACGTCAGCGCCAACAGCCGGGAGGGATTGGATCTTCTCCGGTGGCCGATAAGAGGGTCGGACGACGAGAGCCGCATACCGATGGCCCAGGTGCGTCCAAGTGCTCCACTTGCCGTCCGCCTCGATGGACGTGAGCGGATCCGAGATCAGCGGTTGCACGTACCACCAATCCGTGTGGGCGTAGATCACGAGCTTATAATCGCCAGGATCCGTCAATCCCGCCACCCGCCCCGCTATGTTGCCTTGCGACCCAGGCCCCGCCTCGTCTGCAGCAACCTCAGTGAATTCGATCATCACCCTCTTTGGCTGGAGGCTTGTTTCGGTGGCCTCTGCTTGGCCCTCAGCTTTGCTCGGCTTGCCAGCAAGCATAGCTCGAAGCTTAGAGACCTCCGCCTGAAGCCCCGCCATTTCAACGCGCAACTGACGAATCTCCTTGAGGAGCGCGGCGGAAACGTCGGGCTCCATACCCTGAGCAGAAGCGTACGGCACCGACACGAGGAGAACCAGAAGACCGATGCCAATGGCGAAAAACGCGCTGAATGCTATCCGTTTGTGTCGCATGGCGACAACCTCCTTCTTAAACTTGGTACACTAAACCGAGCTACTTCAACTCCGCTGAAACGGTACCAACTGAGAGCACCTCACCGCCCGTTGCGGGTAGGGCTTCCGCAATCGACGGCGGGCGGAAGGACGGTTCCACAACCAGCGCCGCAAACCTGTCGCCTAAATGCGTCCAGTTGCTCCAGCGACCATCCTGAGCGATCTCGGTGAGCGGCTGGGCTATCGTAGGTTGTACGTACCAATGGTCAGTATGAGCGTAAAGGACTACTTTGTACCGGGCTGGATTCGGGAGGCCAATAACGTGCCCGGAGATGCCACCACGACTATCTGGTCCGGCACCAGCCGACGGGACAGTTTCGAACTGGATCTTCACATCGTTTCTCGGGTGCCGATCGGACGGGGTAGCCCATGGAGATCCCTCCGGTATGGGGCCAGTGGTTGGTGGAATGATCTCGCCGGACGGTGATGGTTTCTGCCCCGCTAGTTGTAACGACAAGATCGTTAACTGCATTCGAAGCTGCTCGTTGTCTCTCCGAAGCAGTTCTACTAGGTTTGAAAGCTTGATGTTCTCCCTGTTGAGCGATTGAATCTCCCAGTGCGCCGATACGAGCGCCAGCCCCAACGCGACCGACAGACCAACCAGTACGCTGGGGGAACCTAGTACCCGCCGCCACCACGGCTTGACGCCAAGCTTAAAGACGGCATTCTGCGCCAGCATCACCCCTGCCACCTGCGGCACCTCCTTCTCTCCCTTCTCATCCTGCATCACTGCCTCCTCCATTTGTATACTACCGCTAGGAGCCTATCCGAGAAATGCTAAAAACAGCCTATTTTGGGTATTACTCAGACAGAGCCAAAATTTGATATTTGCGATATACTGCACGGCAGTTTGTTACATGGGCCATTTTTGCGTGCTGTCCGAGTAATGGCAAAAAACGTATTACTCGGACACACTCCTAGCCCCGCACCGACTAGTCTGGTGCGGAATGTTGGCAGTTTTGCATAACTATCTGCGCTACAGTAAGTATTTATCGGCCGATCAAAGTTGATGAATAGATCAGGCTAGCTTCCGCGCATGCGGATTATGGTCATCGAAAAACCTGCATATTTCAGGCATGGACAGGCTCATGCCGCAACGCGGGGAAGTTGAGCGGGATGCGGGGAGGGAGCTAACGCTTGAAGCATCCGCGCCGGAGCGCACTAGGCGGCAGCCGCAAGTCATCCACCTTTGAGATAATACCCAAGAATCGCTCCTACCGTGCCATAGGCCCACTTCTTATCATCCGCGTTATACTTCTTGCTAAGGATAATGAACAGCGACGCACCCAGAACAGCCAAGTACACAATCATTCGCACGCTACTATGCTTGTGCAGCGGCCCCCCCGGAATTTTGTTGCGTCTGCGAGGAAGATGCGGCATTTTCGCCAGACGATTGGGATGTTTTTAGCTCAGTATGTTGATTCCGTTCTGGATAACTATGAGAGGAATCTTTGAGAGAACCCCCGGGATTTAGTGACTTCGATATGGGAGATGCGGCTTTTTCGACAAGCGGTGGGGGGAGACTCCGTCTCGACAAGAGTGGGACTAAAGCAAGAACAATCAGCGTGCTCACGAACAAAACCAGAGGTAAGCTTGGCATTTTCATTAGTCGTGATGTGCTCACTAGTTGAGTAAAGTCGAATATACTGCCTACGCTGCATTAGGCGCAGTTGAAGTTGCTATCAGCGCCTTCCAAACTAATTGATGCATCCTCCGGACTGAACTTGGCGCTCCTACATACACTTATCTGCCTATTATTTTGGCGTATTATCCAACAGTTATCATATTTCCGCAACACCACTAAATCATCCATAAATCATCCATATAAAATGGATGTTGGTATTCCCGGCTAGTGTTCATATCAGTCTACACCCCAAGATATTAGCTACAGCAAACCATCTCGCCGTAACTTTCACGGCTATAAGCCCTTTAATTTGATCGATTCATCGAGTTGGGGGGAAAAGGGCCCTCTCCAGAGAGGCAAAGAAGAGAGGGGTATTGAGCAATAGGATTCAAGGCCTATGATATGGGGTGACAACAACCGACTGGAGACATAGTCCGGCCTCTCCTCCCTTATTTTCAGGGCGATAGGGCCGCTGCAACGATGAGCCAGGGTGAGAGTGGAACTGCCGCAAGAATGGCCGATGCGCGACGCAGCAGCGGTTGGAGCGTATATGAAGCAGGCAGATGGAACCGGACAAAGATTTTTTTATTCTACCTCCCAAGCCCGCCGGCGGCAATGGGGCGCAGCGGAACTGATCGGAGATCCCGCTGAGCATGACGCAGGGTAGGTAAAACACGAGTTTCGGCTGCCGTCAACTGGTCAGTCTCACTCGATCGGTGGAATTTTTTGCAGTTCCTGCTGAGCTTGAACTCGCTCCCAATCGGCGAGAAGTTCCCGCTGATGGAGCGTCGCCCACTCTATAAACCAAGCCCATCACGCGAGGCGACAACCGACCTGAGAAAACAGACAAATTGCGGATGTCGATAAGAGCGGAATCATCACCGTATTCGGCATGGAAGTGCGGCGGATTATGGTCATCGAAGAACATCTTGATGACGATACCGAAGAACCTGCATATTTCAGGCATGGACAGGCTCGTGCCGCAACGCGGGGAAAATGTCCTCCGGTCTTTTACCAGTGGCTCTTAGATATAGGGAATCCGGGCATAGATCAACTTGATCACACCAAGCGAGTTCACCTGAAGGGCCGATTTGAACCGACTCGAAGGCGCCACGGTCACGCCACAGGGCGAAGACGCCTTTCCCTACCAAGGCAGAGAGATCCACCGTTCCGGAGATTCCATCGTCAAACGTCAGTTCCAAACGATAACCTGGGAGCACATGGACCTTGGTAATTTTTCGCATTTGAATACTCCTCAGAACAATGCAATTTTACCACAAGCAGGAGCCATGGGTAAAGATTTTCAGCTCGTTTTTTCAGCTCGTTTCAACAGACACCTCAGGGCCCCTCATTTCTGACTATCCGAACAACCGCATATTATACTATCATTACAGGCACAGCCTTGAGGGGAGAGGGGTCTCGATTGAACGCCACTGATGCTCAAAAGACACGTTACAACTGCCGGCGCTGTGGCGAATGTTGTCGCATCAGAGGCTTCGTGCGCGTGAAGAATGACGAGATTGACCGCATCGCCGAGCTTCTCCACATCTCACCCCACGCTTTTGCAAACCGATACACCCGTCTCGCCCACGACCGCTGCGGCCTCGAACTGGAGGAAAAAGAGAACGGGGAATGCATCTTTCTGGAGGGGGCCGAGTGCGCGATCCATGCCGTCAAGCCGGGGCAGTGCAGAACGTTCCCGGACGGCTGGCGGTATCCGGGGGTGGAGGAAATATGTCCCGCCTATGGCGGGAAAGACCAAATGACAATTCCGATGAATGACAAATGACAAAACTACAATGTGCTTTGACATTTGCCATTTTCAAAAAAAGGGGGGTTCCATGAAAGTCACCGTCAAAAAGCCGACGCAGGAGGAGCTGAAATCCTTAGGCGTTGAGAAGTGGGGAACGTGGGAATGCGATCCGAGCACTTTCGAGTGGTCATACGACAGCCCTGAAACATGCTACATCCTCGATGGGAAGGCGCGGGTGCAGACGCCGTCAGGTGTGGTGGAGTTCGGTAAAGGCGATCTGGTCCGCTTCCCCGAGGGATTAAACTGCACCTGGACGGTCGTCGAAAAAGTGCGGAAAAAGTATTCCTTCGGCAATGCCAAATGACAAAACTATCGGGGGTAATGACAAATACCAAATGTCAAAATATACCGAGGTTTTGTTATTCGTAATTCATTTGTCATTTGGTATTTGTCATTTATCCCCACCCTGACAACATAAGTGAAGCCGAAAAAAGATAAAGCTCGAAAGCTGTTACACGCCGATCGGGATCGGCGGCGCGACACGATATTGCTGGTGGACGACGACCCGGCTTTCAAGGACGAGTTCAAGGAATGTTTCCCGGAGTATAACTTCCTCGATACCGCGAACGCGGAAGAGGCGTTTCGCATCCTGCAAAATCCCCACGAAGTCGACCTCGTCATCCTCGATGTGCGAATGGACGGCATGAGCGGTCTCGATGCCATCGGAAGGATCAAAGACATCTCACCCGAATCCGGCATAGTGGTGATTACCGGCCATGGATCGAAGGACGTCGTGCTGCGAGCTTTCCGGGGGATGGCTGACAATTACATTGAAAAACCGTTCGATATCGAGGCCACAAGAGACATCATCGAGAACCTGCTCGAAAAAAGGCGGGGGGGGGGGGATTGTTGCGTCGATGACGGCGGGGGAAAGATCCAGCAGGTTAGGCGCTTCGTCCAGAGAAACTATCTGCGAAAAATCGGCCTGACGGATGTTTGCCGCGTCGCCTCCCTAAGCCCCAAGTATCTCAGCCGTATCTTCAAAGAGCAGACAGGGATGCATTTCGGCGAGTATAAGCTCGCACTCAGGCTGGAACGGGCAAAGACGTTGCTCGAGAATACGGGATATACCGTCGCCCAGATTGCGTATAAGCTCGGCTATAACAACGCCGAGTCTTTTATACGGCTGTTCAAGAATCGGGCCGGGGTCACCCCATCCCGCTATAGAAAGACCCGTACAAAACGGCGCTCGGGCAAACCACGGAGATGACGATGCAAACTCCGTGCATCTTCCTTCTCACAAAGAGTCAAATAGAATAAGCAGCAAGGTGATAGTTATAATGGGGGTGATCACCCCCACCCGCCCCTCCCCAATCAGATGGGGAGGGCTGGGGAGGGGCAGCCCTACATGATTCCTCTTCCCCTCTCGTTTACTCTTTGTAAAACGGCTGAAAGGTTTGTTGCCGGCGCAGGCCCACATGAAGAGAATACTCATCGTTGACGACGATGCCGAGCTTTGTGATGAGATGGCAGAAATGCTCATCAACGAGGGATACGCGGTGGACACGGCCCATGATGGAAACGCCGGGATAAATCTTGCCGCAAAGAATCGCTACGATCTGATCCTACTCGATTACAAGTTGCCGGGGCCGGGGCCGCGCAGCACCATCGAGAAGATACGAAAGAGCCAACCGGGAGCGCAAATTCTTCTTGTCTCCGGCAGACCGTTTCACCACAAGCTCCTCGGGGAAGAGCACCTGGCCTCTCTCGTCAATGGCACCGTGGATAAGCCCTTCACCGCCGAATCTCTCCTCAAGAAAATAAGATCCCTCGGCTGATGCCCCATCACGTTCAGCCCGCTCTATTTACCAACCAACGTAGGAAAATCCCAAACGGAGAAGGGTAGAAAGATCGAGTCGGCGAATGGGAGAAACGGTGAAGGGGTGAGGAAGGAAAGGGAGAGACGGAGAAGAATCGAAGTCGCCGATTCGCCCATTCTCCGATTCGCCGGTTCGTATAGTGGAATAAAGTCAATAAAAAGCGGCTTCAGCCGATTTACACTCCGCGCAGTGCAGGTATCATATCCCCATGAGAATGAATGTGTTCCTTCCCCGCAGGACGTTTCTGGTAAACGTATGAGAGGACGGCGGGTAACGACGCCGGATCGCCATGAGTTCAAAGATAAAAAAGTGTGGCATACCCAAGCTGAGAGTGATGGTGGTGGACGATGATGAATTGTTTCTCAGCGAGGTCGACGAGGTGCTTTCTCTGAGCGGATATGAAACGACGGCGTTTGACGACGGCAAGGCCGCTCTCAAATGGGCGCGAGCAAAACGCCCCGACGTGATCATCCTTGACATCAAGATGAATGGCATGAACGGCTTTCAACTGACGAAAAACCTGAAGCGCTTCACGGAAACAGCCGGGATTCCCGTCATCGCGATGACAGGCCATTTCACCAGGGAGGAGCACAGCTCGATGATGCAAGGATACGGGATCGAGACGTGCCTCAAAAAGCCGTTTAATGCGCTCAGCATGCTGAAGCAGATAGAGCTGGCACTCGGCTTGAGAGCCAGGGGTGAGGTAAAGGGCGCGGGACACGCCTTTCGGACAAAATCCGATCCGGGGTCTACGCAGGCAGCCGCCGCGTCTATCCCTTGATCCATCGGGGCAACCATCACACGGGAGGAGGCAGACATGAGTAATTTTAAAAAGGAGCTGGTGAAGATGCTTAATCATGGTCTTGAACTCGAGCATGCTGCCAGGATACAATATCTCGCGCACGCCGAGCTCATCAGCGGACCAGGAGCCGAGAAAATCATCGAGCGGCTCAAGGAAATCGCATCCGACGAGGCGGCGCACGAGGGGAAGTTCCGCAATCTCATCGGCGGCTATTTCGGCGAGGAGCCATCGATGGGAATGTCCCCCACGCACAGGGCGAGGGACATCAAAGGGATTCTCGATATCAACCTCAAAAACGAAAAGGAAGCGATCGATTTCTACAAGAAGCTTTACGCACTCGTGATAAAGAACCAGGGGGAACTGAAATACGAGTTTGAGACGGTCGAACACGAGATCCGCCACATAATAATCGACGAGCAGGAGCACGTCGTGGAGTTGTCATTGCTTCTCGGGAAATAGCCATGCGTGGCTGCACTGGCCGGGATTCCCTATTTTTTAGCTACTGACTGACTACTTTCTTGGAAGGAGGACAAAATGGCGTCCCTGAGGGACTTGTTTCAGACCGCCGATTGGAAATCGGAAAAGCACGTGCCGGTGATTGAGGCGCCTGAGACGGTCAAAAAGGGTGAACCCTTCACTATAACCGTTATCGTGGGCAAGGAAATACCCCATCCCAATACCACCGAGCATCACATCCGCTGGATCACGGTCATGTTCCTCCCCTCCGGGGAGAAATTCCCCTATCAGATAGGGAGGTTCGAGTTCACCGCACATGGCGAATCCACTAAAGGCCCCGATACAAGCACCGTGTACACCCAGCCCGAAGTGGCGGTCAAGTTTAAAACCGATAAAGGAGGCACGATCTATTCCTCCTCATACTGCAACATACACGGCCTCTGGCAATATGAGAAAGAGATCGCGGTGCGGTAAACGTCATCCGACAAATCAGGCGATGGGGACTCAACCGTCAAGGATACGGGGGGGAATCGGATGAAGAGAGGCGGATACCTGAAATGCGGGGCCGTTCTTCTTTTCTTATCAGCGGGGGCCCAGGCCGCGACCGGCGCGGCCATTCTGTTCAACCTGCTGAGTACGCATTCCAGCCTCGCCACGTTCGTCCTGGAAATCCACGAGTGGAACGGCCCCGTCCTCGTGACGCTCATCGTTATCCATATCTTGCTGAACCGGGAGTGGATTAGAAGTCAATTGTTAAGAAAAGCCGCCGCGTCAAGTGTTGAAGTGCAACACCGATAGCGGTGACCATAACCCAGGGAGGGGGGATGATCACAAAAGTAATCATCGACAAAGAGAAATGCATCGGCTGCACCTTGTGCGTCCAGGCATGCCCTGAAATATTCAAAATGGAGGGTGATAAGGCAGTAGTCAAAGTGAATCCGGTGCCTCATGAGGCCGAGGATTCATGTAGAGATGCTGCGCAGCAATGCCCGGTGGAGGCTATCGTGATCCAGTAGCATAAAATGGGCATTGCGAAAGAAAGGAGGGAGGTATTATGGCGGACAAAGGTAAATCGAAGACCGGCAAGGCGGCACGAGGGGACAAATACTCGTGTAGGGCATGTGGCATGGCGGTCACCGTCGATGAGGTCTGCGGCTGCATGGACGTCTGCGACATTATCTGCTGCGGGAAGCAGATGGAACTGAAGAAGAAATAACGGGGGGCGTCACCGCTGGGCTTGGGCCGTAGCGATAATGCACCACCGGGATCCGGCCCGCTCGGACGGGGGAGTTCCAGGTTTGAGCTCTGCTAGTAGAACATGGCTGTTTCCAAGCGCCAATAGGCTTAGTTGGATAACGGCTTTGAGCAAACAAACAGAGTAAAATCACCTGGTTGTCGACTGGCGCGGGGCGCCATGCAAACCCACCCCATCGCATCGCGCTAAGGTTGTGTGGCCGCCCCGCATATTTCAAATGGTCTCGATTTAGCGCTGGATTATTCAGCACACCCATAGCCTGTTATCTGATATGCTGCACGCATTAGATGGATATGAGCCACTGATCGATGGATAAACAATCCAGGTTAGTGGGGGTTAAATGTTCGTGCAGGCAGATAAAGCGAAATCACCTAGCTACCGACTGGCGCGGGGCGCCATGCAAACCCACCCCATCGCATCGCGCTTAGGT
>CAYWRA010000029.1:0-26642 GCA_964460305.1 uncultured bacterium | reverse complement strand
GTCTTTGAAAACAATATTTATATGTCATCGTATTTATGACAGAGTGTACTTAGCCCTTCGTCAATCGTTTCCTTATCCAAGTTGGATCCCGGCGGCAATCAAGGACGGCGAAGACCACAACCGCATTATCGATGATGCGATAATATACGGCAAACGGGAAGCGATTGGAGAGTTGGCGGTGGTATCCGAAGACTATCTGATGAATACCTGCGAAGTATGCCAGCGAATCGATGTCCGAATAAAGGGAATCGAGGAAATACGATCCGAGGCCGGGAGACTGCGACTCATAGAAGCGATATCCCTCTTCAATATCCTCTTCGACTGCGCTTAGGATTCTTATCTTCATGAGAGCTTCATTTTAATCCGCTTCTTCGCATGTTCCCAGTCCGAGGAGGTCGCTTTGCCGGACGCGTAAGCCACCCCGCGATCCTTAAGGACGGTTTCATGCCAGGGCGGCGATTTCAGCGCTTTTTCATTCCGACTTAGGTCTGCCCAGATGGTCTCCATCAAGTTCAACTTCTGGGCAAGCGAAAGCTGGGAAATGGCTATATCGGCTCTCCTCATGGCATTTTCCTTTCTTGGGCCAACGCATTATTGGCAATAGCTAAAAAATCAGGCCATCTTATAATTATAGCAAATACTCCCGGACGATCTTTCCCCATTTTTGTGGGGGGCTAACGCCGCGGATCAGGCGCGGCTACTTACCGTCGCCTGCATCCGGCTTGTTAGCCTGATCTATTCATCAACTTTGATTGGCCGATAAATACTTACTGTAGCGCAGATAGTTATGCAAAACTGCCAACATTCCGCACCAGACTAGTCGGTGCGGGGCTAAATCCTGATTGATGTCGAAATCCAACTCCTCAGTGGTCCAAGCTTTAGCTGTTTGTCCATCAGCGCAAATCTGCGCGGTTAAGAGTTTGGAGATCTGGCAATTGGGATTTGGGGTTTGGGATTTCTACTGCGGTTGGCGAATAGATCAGGACAGACGTTTGTATATGATGAATTCATCCAGAAAGAGCTATAATGTAGTTTGTCCCAGGATAAAAATGACAAAAGATCCGCCTTCCATAATACTGAGGTGCTCAGTACGGTGGGCAGGCAAAATTCAAATGTGTTTTGTCATTTGGTATTTGTCATTTCTGCTATGGAGGTTATTATGACAAACGTGGATGTTAAAGGAATTACAAAAGCGGTGCGGGATTTGTGCATCGAGACGAATATTCTTGCCGACGAGGATGTGCTTGGGGCATTTAAAACAGCACTTCAAAATGAGAAATCTGCGGTCGGCCGGGAAGTGCTGAAAACCCTCATCGATAACGCGCGGATTGCCAAGGAGGAAAAGCTGCCGATTTGCCAGGATACCGGCATGGCGATTGTGTTTTTGGAGATCGGACAGGATGTGCACCTTGCCGGCGGCGATCTCGAAGATGCGGTAAATGAGGGAGTGCGGCAGGGATACAAGGAGGGATATCTGCGGAAATCGGTGGTAAAGCACCCTGTCCTCCGCGGCAACACGGGTGACAATACCCCAGCGGTAATCCATACGCGGATCGTCCCCGGAGACAAGGTGAAAATCACCGTCGCTCCCAAGGGATTCGGGAGCGAGAACATGAGCTTCGTGAAAATGCTGAAGCCCACGGAGGGGTTCGAGGGAGTGAAGGCTTTTGTCCTCGATTGCGTAAAGAAAGCGGGCGGTAACCCATGCCCTCCGATTGTGGTGGGGGTGGGGATCGGTGGGACGTTCGAGAAGGCCGCCCTCATGGCAAAAGAGGCGTTGACCAGGCGGCTTGGGGAAAAGAGCATCAAAGAAGATTTGGCGAAACTAGAGGGAGAATTGCTGGAAGAGATCAATAAAACAGGCATAGGCCCCCAGGGCTTGGGGGGCGCCACCACGGCGCTCGCGGTGCACGTCAATGATTTCCCGACCCATATCGCCGGCATGCCCGTAGCGGTGAATATATGTTGCCACGCTTATCGCCACGGCGTGCGGATTGTTTAGTCTCGACGCGGCGAATCGGCGAAGGGGGGAGCCGGCGAAAGAAACGATCGCTGCCTCGGCGCGCGAGGCCGCAATTTTGCCGACCATGAAAAATGAACTTGCCATGTTCATATTTCATGGTTGTTGCTATAGTACAAAATATGTTGTACTATAACAACAACATATTAACATGGGGTGATTTATGAAGGAGGGAAAGAGGGCCTTCCAACATTTTGGTGAGTATCTCAAGGCGCTCAGATTCGAGAAGAGGATCACGCTTCGGGAATTCTGCGAGCGCGCCCGGGCCGATCCGGGGAACATCAGCAAGATAGAGCGCGGCATCTGGCCCCCGCCGCAGGACAGCGACATCCTGGAGCGCTACGCCGCGGCTCTTGGAATCAAAAAGGGTACTGACAAATGGTATAGGTTCTCTGATCTGGCTGCAGCGGATAGGGGAATTATTCCTCGCGACTTGTTGTCCGATAAGGAAGTGATAGAGATACTGCCAATTTTTTTCAGCACATTGCGGGGGCAACGTCCAACGCAAGAAGAACTTGATCGATTAGTGGAAAAATTACGAAGGGCGTAGATCATGCTACAACTTCCCAAACGCCCGTATCTCACATGGGAGAAGATTGCGGATATCATTTGTACGGTATTTGAGAGGAGGGCGAGTTGAGATCTGGAGCAACTATCCGGAAATCCCGGATGGTTCGGATGGACAGGTTGGGATATGAGAAAATATGATATAGGAGGACGCACGTTGAAAAGAAAAGGCCCGAAGACGACATGGGTGCCCCGCGCCGAGAAGGTGTTGCAGCTCAAGATCGTTCTGAAACACATCGAGCCGCCGATCTGGCGTCGCGTGTTGGTCCCGGATAATTACAAACTGGGCGACCTGCATGCGATCATTCAAGTGACGATGGGATGGGAGGACAGCCATATGCACGCCTTCAGAATCGGTGGGCGGGAATACACAAGCGGGGAAGCATGCAAGATGGGTGACATGGACATGGAAAATGAGGATAAGATTGCGCTCAGTCGGGTGATTACCCTCTCGACAAAGGATTTTGAGTATGAGTACGATTTCGGCGACAGTTGGATGCACGAGATTGCGGTCGAGAAACGCCTGCCGATCGATCCGTCGGCCCGGTATCCGGTTTGTCTTGCCGGCGCTCGATCCTGTCCGCCTGAGGATTGCGGTAGTGTGCCGGGGTATTATGAAATCCTTAAAGCGCTTCGCAACCCCCGGACCCGGGAGCAAAGAGAGTTGTTGGAATGGCTTGGTGAAGGATACGACCCCGAACGGTTTGATATCGAACGTGTGAACCGATGGTTGGCTGGCAAATCGTAGCGGCGCTATTTTGGCCATGGGAAGCCCGACATTACTTTTATCTCAAGGCCGGTTGCGAAGGGGGAGAGCTGTCTGAAACGGCAACTTGTAAGGAATACTTACAGGTTCGACGGAAGGGGAAGCGACTGGTAACCCGCGGCATATTGCAATATAATCTCCCTGCGATTCTCGTAGCCGATATGGAGAATGATGTGAACCCAAAAGGCAGAACCGACTGAGCACGGTATCACGGGACAATCCGCCGCATGGTTTGAAGATATGGCACCAGGAGCGGAAATCACGCTTGCTTGTCGTGTCCAGGACGATCTCGGCGGCGAAGGCATGAAGACAATGAAGTTGAAAGTGGAATAGGAGGCATTAGATGCTTAAGAAACTGGAGATCGGGAATTTTAAGAGCCTGGATGGCGTTAAATTCGAGTTCGAGAACATCAATCTGTTTGTGGGGCCGAATGCATCCGGTAAATCGAGCGCCTTGCAGGCCATCGAGATTCTGCCGGCGCTGCTGCGTCCCTCTATCACTGAGTATCTAAAAGATGAAAAGGGCTGGAATTACAGAGACCTTCCTCATCGGAAGAACCTTTCCCACGCCATGAGGTGGAATGCCGAGTACCATTTGCGCGATTCGGCATCGGCAGAACCGACAATTTATCGGTACGAGGTGGCACTTCAGCCTCGGAAACACCTTGGAATCGGCAGAGAGATGTTGTGGATGACACAGCCCGGATGCGATCCTGTCCATTTGATCGACCGTACGGGTCAGCGAACCAGGATTTTCGATGAAAAAGCGAAGTCCTACCAGGAGGAGCGGCTCTATCGGCTGCCGTGTTCGGTCATGCAGGGGCTGAAGGACGCCAACGGGACGTTTAACTCCATTATCAGATTTCGGAATTATCTGGAACAATTCCAGGCATTCCTGCTGTGGAATCCCAAAGATCTGAAACGTCCGCACCAGGGACTCGCGGAGAAACTGGGGCCGTCAGGCGAGTTGATAGCCGGTTTCCTGGCATATCTGCAACGGAAAGAGCCGGAACATGCAAAAGAACTATTGATGATGCTTCAAAGGATATTCCCAAAGGTTGAAGAGCTCCAAAGCACGGGTAAACAGGGTTGGGCATGGCATCATCTGTCCATTACTGAACGTATCGGCGAAAAAGCCATCCAGTATCCGGCGGATCAGGCAAGTGACGGGTTCCTCCGCATGCTTGCGGTATTTTCACTGAAATATCTGCCGAACCCACCCAGGATCATCACGATGGAGGAGCCGGAGAATGGAATTCACCCGCAGTTGATTTCCCATGTAATAGGATATTTGCGGAGTCTCGCGGATCGGAAGGAGCCGAAGAAGATACAGGTCTTCATGACAAGTCACTCGCCGTATGTGCTGAACGAATTCAGCGAACGGCCTGAATGTGTTCACATCTTCGAGAAGGGTAGAAGTGATTCGGTCCCGCAGGTGATCCCCCTGAGAGAAAGATCACAGGTTATCCGAGCGGCGGAAGGGTTGGAGCGATCGCTTGGTGATTTGTGGTACTCGAACCTCCTCGGCGGGGGTGCGCGATGAGGGTTGGGCTCCTGGTCGAGGGCGGTATTGATGAGGAAATACTGCCGCCACTGGTGGAGCAGCTCTTGGTGGTTATCCCTGAGCACAAACGTCGGGGTATTGACTACTTCTATGTGCCCTTTCCTCTCAACGGATATGGCGAACTCCCCAAAAACCTAAAAACGTTAGTCCGCCTCTACCAGGACGAGCGGGAACGGCATCTCATCGAATGTAAGCATTACATTTGTGATCTTTACATTATAGTGCTGGATTCCAGGAAGACCGATAACGTGCAAAAAGAAATCAAGAAGATACTCCAAGATGCCCCTGATTTTCCGTCAGTGTACGGTCTGGCTATTCAGGAAACCGAAGCATGGATTCTGGGTGATATAGATCATGTGAATAGGAAACTACTCCACATCCACCCCGCGCCGCGATTGGAGAAGGCGCCGGAGCGGGATCCCGATCCCAAGAAGACCTTGACGGACATTTATATCCGTCCATCAAACGCAATAGAATATGATTGTTGGAACAAAGCCTGTGCGCAGTTGGTTGCGCCATATCTCAGGCAGGAACAGATTGCAGTGCGTTGTCGTATCGGGTTCGGCAATTTCGCCAAGGGGTTTAAGAAATTTGTCTGCAACAGTAAATAGAGGTTCAGTAGGCAAGAAGGAGGACACGATGTCAGCAAAAGAGATAAAGACGCCATTGACTGATGGAGTGGTAAGATCACTCGACGCGGGCGACAGCGTGCTCATCACCGGCGTAATCTACACCGCCCGCGATGCCGCCCATAAAAGGATGCTGGAGGAACTGGATCGGGGAGGGAAACTTCCGGTCGACCTTAAGGGTCAGATCGTGTATTATGCAGGCCCCTCACCGGCGCCTCCGGGGAAGCCGATAGGTTCGGTCGGGCCCACGACGAGCGGGAGGATGGATTCGTTCGCTCCAAAAACGATGGAGCTCGGGTTAAAAGGGATGATCGGGAAAGGGCCGCGAAGCAAGGAAGTGGTGGAGGCGATGAAGAAATACGGCGCGGTTTATTTCGCCGCGGTCGGCGGCGCGGGGGCGCTCCTTGCCAAATGCGTCAAGGAGGCGAGGGCCGTCGCATACGAAGACCTCGGCGCCGAGGCGATCACGGAGCTTAAAGTAGAGAAGTTTCCCGCCATTGTGGCCATAGACAGCAGGGGGAATGATTTATATAGCCGTAGGCTATAAGTGGTAGAATATACCGACAGGAGGTGAGTATGGGCTGGATTATCCTCAGCATTATAGCGATTATAATTCTCTACGTAGTCGGCGCTTACAACAGACTCATACGCTTGAGGAACAGGATCGAGAATGCCTGGTCGCAGATCGATGTCCAGTTAAAACGACGGTACGACCTTATACCGAACCTGATAGAAACCGTTAAGGGATATGCCGCGCATGAGCGGGAGGTTTTTCAGAAGGTGACCGAGGCCCGCGCCAAGGCGATCAACGCCTCCTCGGTAAAAGAGCAGGGCCAGGCTGAGAACGCACTCACGGGAACGTTGAAGACGCTCTTCGCCGTTGCGGAAAACTACCCCGAGCTCAAGGCGAACCAGAACTTCCTCTTGCTCCAGGAGGAGCTTGCCGGAACGGAGAGCAAGATCGCCTATGCCCGCCAGTTTTACAACGATTCAGTGATGACGTATGCCATGTCATGCCAGACGTTCCCTTCAAGCGTGATCGCCGGCGCGTTTCACTTCCCGGAGAAGGAGTATTTTGAGATAGAGGAGCCCGCCGCGCGCGAGCCGGTGAAGGTGAAGTTCTGATTCGTACAGCGTCGAGCGTACATCGTTACGGCGAAGTACGATGTACGACTGACGGACTGGATCCCAAAATGATTTACGAACAGATATCCAAAAACAAGCGCAACTCGATCATACTCTGTGTGGTCTTTGTGGTCTTTGTCGGCTTCCTCGGTTGGGTCTTCTCGCAATTGACCGCACTCGGGAATATGGGGATAGTATTGGCCGTTGTCATCGCCGCCGTATGGGCATTCGGCAGCTACTACTGGAGCGACCGCATCGTCCTTGCCATAAGCAGGGCGAGGCCGATCGAAAAGTATGAATACCCGCACCTGTTTCATGCCGTGGAGGGGCTCGCCATCGCCGCCGGGATTCCCACTCCCAAAGTTTACGTCATAGAGGACACCGCTCCCAACGCCTTTGCGACGGGGCGAAATCCCGAGCACTCGGTCGTCTGCGTGACCACCGGCCTTCTCCAGAAGCTCAACCGGCTCGAACTTGAGGGAGTGATCGCCCATGAGCTATCGCACGTCAAAAATTACGACATTCTCTTCGGCTCGCTCGTCGTGGTGATGGTCGGGGTGGTGGCGCTCTTAAGCGACTGGATACTGCGGAGTTTTTTGTGGGGTGGTGGCCGCAGGCGCAGGGATGAGGAAGGAGGGCAGGCCGCGGCAATCCTGTTGATTGTGGGCGTACTGCTCGCCGTCCTGGCCCCGCTCGTCGCGCAGCTCGTCCGGCTCGCAATATCGAGAAAGAGGGAATTTCTCGCCGATGCCAGTGGCGCCATGCTCACCCGCTACCCCGCTGGGCTCGCAGACGCGCTTCGCAAACTGGATGCCGATACGGAGCCGTTAGAGGCGGCCAACAAGGCGACCGCGCACATGTATATAGTCAATCCGCTGAAGGAACACGGCGGCGTCATCAATAAGCTGTTCTCGACGCATCCGCCCATCGAGGAGCGTATCAAGGCATTGGAGGCGATGTAATATCGAACCGGTGAGATGGGGAACCGGTGAATTAACGTCGTCGCCGACTCGCCGTCTCTCCGTTTCTATCCCTTACGAAAGGAATGAACATGAAAGGAGTCAAGATAGAACGGCTTAAAGGCCATCAGGACCCCCGCGGCGTCGTGTTCGAGCCGCTCACGGCGGCGATGCTCCGGCGCGGCACGATAGTGAACGTGCACGTGGCTACCATGAGACCCGGCGCGGTGCGAGGGAACCACCGCCACCTCGTCGCCACGGAGTACGTCAGTTTCTCCGGCCCCGTCAAGCTCGTGGTCCGGGACCGGAAGGGCGGGCAGGAGCAGATCCAGTTCGGGGATAATGAGTGTGTTCGGGTGAAGATCGGCCCCGGCGTCGCCCATGCGTTCGTCAATACCGGCTCCGCCGACACGTTCATCGCCTGTTTCGTCAACCGGACGGGAGCGGGCGATAAGAAAGAACGGGTCCCGCTCATCTCGGAGATCGGGCACTGCTAAAAACAGCCGAAAGTGTAAAGCTTAAAGTAACAGGATATACGGCATGCGCATCGCAGATCGCATGAGAGAGATAGATTCATCGGGGATCAGGAAGGCATTCGATCTCGCCCAGAAGATGGACGATCCCATCAATCTGAGCATCGGTCAGCCCGATTACGACCCTCCACAAGAGGTCATACATTCTACGGTCAAGGCGCTTCAGGGCGGCCACAATCGCTATACGCTCACCCAAGGCCTGGAAGAGCTCAGGGCCGAGGTGAGGCGTTATCTCAAGGAACGCAAGGGATTCGAGCCGGAAGAGATAATGATCACCTCCGGTGTCGCGGGCGGCATCATGCTTGCTTTCCTCTCTCTCGTCAACCCGGGGGAGAGGGTTGTCATACCGGATCCGTATTTTGTCATTTACAAACACCTGTGCGCGCTCGTCGGGGCGGCGCCGGTCTTCCTGGATACCTATTCCGACTTCGACGTCACCGCGGAGAGATTGGAACGCGCCATTCGGGAAAAGACGAAGCTCGTCATCATAAACAATCCATGCAACCCCACGGGTGCGCTTATCGGTGGAGCGCAGATGAAGGACATAGCCGAACTGGCCGCAAAAGAGGGGGCGATGATCCTCTCCGACGAGGTGTACGATCTGTTCGCCTATGACGCCCCTCATGAGTGCATGGGAAAATATTCTGATTCCGCGCTCGTTCTCGGCGGTTACTCGAAGACCTTCGGCATACCGGGATGGCGCGTCGGATACGCTGCGGGTCCCCGGGAGGTGATAGGGGAGATGATCAAGCTGCAGCAATATTCGTTCGTCTGCGCCCCATCGGTGTTGCAGCAGGGCGTTATCGGCGCCCTGGAAGTTGACATGAGCGCTCATCTCTCTGAATACAGAAGAAAGCGGGAGATGATTTGTGACGGTTTGGAGGGGTTCTACCATTTCGTGCGCCCCGAAGGCGCGTTTTATCTCTTCCCCGAAGCGCCCGGCGGAAGCGGGAGCGCTTTCGTCCAGAGGGCGATCGCAAAGAAACTTATTCTCGTCCCCGGTTCCGTCTTTTCGGAACGGGATACGCATTTCAGGATATCTTTCGCGGCCACGGATCGCACGCTCCAGCGTGGGATCGAGGCGTTGAGGAGCCTCGCGTAATGCCGAGTTGATCGGTCAGATTAACGTGTTCATCTGTGGTGGAAATTAAGTTGTGGAAGTGAACGGTTGTCAGGAGGCGTACGTTATATTAGACTGATGCTCAAATCTTCGCCGAAGTGGGATGCCCGGCTTGCGTTTATCTACGAGAGGAGGCGTGTATGGGAACGATTCTATTCATCCTGGCAAGGCTGATCGGCAAGATCGATACCCCCCAGGATCTGTTGATACTCTGTTTTCTGATCTCGCTCGATAGTATTGCGTTGGCCAATTTTTTGAAAAAAGAATAGCCACCGGTTATCGTTGATAGTTTATCGACTCCGGCGAACGAGTAACTGCCTAAGCTGCGCCCGTAGCTCAATTGGATAGAGCGTTGGCCTCCGGAGCCAAAGGTTGGGCGTTCGAACCGCCCCGGGCGCGCCATAACTACGGCCCAAGGTTGAAAGCGTAAAGTGTAAAGAGGGGGACGATGATACGCAAAGACGGGAGGGCGCCGGATGCGCTCAGGCCGGTGAGGATCACCAGGGATTTTGTGAAATATCCTCTCGGTTCGGTGCTGGTCGAATTCGGCGATACCAAGGTCGTCTGCGCGGCGTCGGTGGATGAGATCACGCCGCGCTGGATGAGGGAGCAAAGGCGTCCCGGCGGATGGATCACGTGCGAGTATTCGATGATGCCTTTTTCCTCCCCCGAGAGGACCGCCAGGGAGGCGACGCGCGGAAGGATTGGGGGTAGGACGCACGAGATCCAGCGCATGATCGGGCGCGCGCTACGGGCCGTCGTCGATTTGAGTCATATCGGAGAGCGCACGATCTGGATCGACTGCGACGTGTTGCAGGCCGACGGCGGTACGAGGACGGCGGCGATAACGGGGGGTTTTGTGGCGCTGGAAATTGCCCTTGCAAAGCTTAAGGCTGAGGGGAAGATCGAGGTGAATCCCGTCCGGGAAGCGATTGCCGCAGTGAGCGTAGGGAAGGTCGGGGGAGAGCTGTTGCTCGACCTGAACTATGAGGAGGACTGCCGCGCGGAGGTTGACATGAACCTGGTGTTGACCGAGAGCGGGAAATTCGTCGAAATCCAGGGCACCGCCGAGTCGGCGCCGTTCACCGCGGAGGAAATGGAGATTATGGTGACGCTGGCCCGCAAGGGCATCGCCGCCCTTATAGGCTCGCAGAAGCGCGTTCTGGGAGGCGCATCGTGATGGATCTCGTCCTCGCGACAAAAAACAAGGACAAGGTGCGGGAACTCAAGGGGATGTTGCAGCGGTCCAATCTCGAGTTCAACGTTCTCTCGCTCATGGATTTTCCCGACATCGCCGACGTCGTAGAGGACGGGAGGAGCTTCGGTGAAAACGCGGCCAAGAAAGCAATGGCGGCCGCTCGCGCCACCGGCAAGCTTGTTGTCGGCGATGATTCGGGGCTGGAGGTCGACGCCCTCGCGGGCAGGCCCGGGATTCTTTCGGCGCGTTTCGCAGGCGAGGGGGCTACGGACAAGGAGAATAACGAAAAACTCCTCGCCCTTCTCCGAGACATTCCCGAACCTCAGCGCAAGGCCCGTTTCGTATGCCACATCGCGATCGCCAATCCCGAGAAATTGATCGACGCCGTCGAGGGAAGCTGCGCTGGGATCGTTGTCGCCAAGGAGCGCGGCAGCGGCGGGTTCGGCTATGACCCGCTCTTCCAACCCATCGAGTACAATAAGACCTTTGGAGAACTCTCGCCGAGGATCAAGAACAGGATAAGCCACAGGGCGCGGGCGATGGAGAAGGCGCTTATGGCCCTCGAAAAGTACGTCTACAAGACCGAATTGAAAGAGCAGCAATCGCCGATGGAAGGCGCCGCGGGACAGGGACGGGGGCGTCGCAAAACGGGAGTCCCGAGATTTTGATTTGAAAGGCACAGTAAAACCAGATCCCAAAGGGACCCCTTTGGGGGATTTCACGGATTAAACATTTGAAACAAGATGCATGCAGATGTGAACTACAGTTCCTAGTGGCTGGTCTCTGGTTACGAATAACGAGTAACTATCAACTGTATCTACATCCGTGCAATCCGTGTTAATCCGTGGATAAAAACGCTGCGGATAACAAATGGACCGGGATATGCACGAGATCAAGCTCATCGCGGTGCACGTGCGCGTCGTACTCGAGGACATCATGACGATCGAGGAGGCGCTGATAAAACGGGACGCGCTCGTTTTCCGTGGGACACTTGCGTTGCCGGTGGCCGAGGCGTTCGGATTGATGAGGGAAAGATTGGGGCGCATGGGCTTTGTCCCGATGATTTCCTGCCGGGGGAACGGCTACGAGGTCCGGGTCGTGCCCGAGATGCATCCCGCGCCATCGAATCCGTTGATCAACGTTCTGCTATTCGTCCTTACGGTAGGCTCCACGCTGCTGGTGGGGGCCGGGATGTCGGGTGTCGACCTTATCGCCCACCCCGAAAGGTTCAACGCGGGGCTCCCCTTTGCCGTCAGCATTCTTGCCATACTGGGGGTGCACGAGTTCGGCCATTACCTGATGTCCGCCTTCCATGGCGTGAAGGCGACCCTTCCGTATTTCATCCCTGGTCCCACCATCATCGGGACTTTCGGCGCGGTCATCAAAACCAAATCGCCCGTTCCGGACAGGAAGGGACTTCTCGACATCGGCGCGGCCGGCCCCATCTGCGGTTTTGTCGTTGCCCTCGTTGCGCTCGGGGCGGGGCTGTCGTTATCGGAAATCGTCGATCTTACGCCCGTTGTGAAGCAGGGAGCGACCGAGTTCGGGGATTCTCTCATTACCACGTTTATGACGTACGTCATCAAGGGGCCGGTGCCCGAGGGTAAAACGGTAATGCTCCACCCCGTCGCCTTTGCCGGTTGGGTTGGGCTGCTCATCACCGCATTCAACCTTATGCCCGCGGGGCAACTTGACGGCGGCCATGTCCTCTATGCCGTGATTGGCCGCTGGCACTCGCTCGTCGCCCGTGTAACGATAGTGGGGCTTCTTTTGATGGGGTGGTTCCTGTGGGAGGGATGGTTCCTGTGGGCATTTATCGTGATGCTTCTTGGGCCCCATCACTCCCCGCCGCTCGATGATGTGACGCCGCTGGATAAGGGAAGGATCGTTGTCGCCGCCTTAGCCATGGTAATTTTCATACTTTGTGTCGTCCCTGTCCCGATGACGTTCCAGGGCCAACTTTAACCTCGATGCCGAGGATACATATTCTGAATACAAACATATTGGATGTCAGCGATAAGATATTTATCAGGAAGCTGTGCGGGGGAGAAGACGCTCAGGGTTTGGCGCAATGGGAAGACGTCCTCGACCGTGTCGCCGCCGCACCGAAGGCGGAGCTCCACTGCCATCTCGCCGGTTCCATGCGGCCGGAGACCTTAAAACACCTCGCGCAATCCACTCCCGGCATCAACTGGGGCATTTGCGCAGAGCGATTCGGTCCCTCGGTTGGGGATGTCATAGCGCATGGCGTGATGGGCGAGGTAAAGCGATATCTGGAATACCGCGTGGAGAACGGAAGCCTTGCCGACTACATGCGCGCATATGCCCTGCCCAAGACCGTCCTTGCCACGGAGTACGGCATACGCACGGTGGCGTTTGAAGTATGCGAGGACAATTATCGAGAAGGCGTCCGCTATCTCGAGATCCGTTTCAATCCTTGGATGATCGATGAGTCTATTACGCTCCTGAACCATATTAAATCGATAGCGAGGGGAATAAACGAGGCGCGTCAGAAGTATCCCGATTTGGAGGTGGCGCTCCTGCTCAGCATTGTCAAGGATCACGATCTGTCTTTGGCAAGAAGGATACTCGATGAATCGATCGAAGCGAATAACGATCCTTCCGTGGGCGGGCTCATCAAGGGGGTTGACAGCGCCGGCAATGAGATCGGCTTCCATCCCCCGAAATATGCGGAAATCTTCGCTCGCGCGCGCGAGGCGGGGTTGTCCGTTGTCTGTCACGCGGGAGAGGCGTACGAATCGCTAGAGGATGGGGTGAGGTTTATCGAGGGATCCATCGATATACTGGGGGCAAGGCGGATCGGACATGGCCTTGCCGCAGGATTGGACGCGACGGCGCTGCTGGGAAAAAAAGATGCTTATGGCCGGCCCTACGACCGGAAGCGGATTGAGGCAATTTCCGAACGGCAGCGAAGACTGCGTGAACGTCTCCGGGAGGAGAACGTCCTGGTTGAGGTTTGCCCATCGAGCAATCTCCACACGGGCTCCGTCGCCTCTATAGAAGAACACCCCGTGGGCCTGTTCATGGAGGAAAGGGTGCCGGTGGCCATTTGTACTGACAATAGGTGGGTTTCTCACACGAGGCTAAGTTGGGAGATCGTGCGGATCGCCAAGAGCTTCGGTTTGGACGCCGCGGCGGTGGACAGGATTATTCGCGCACCGTTTGAGTATAAGCTTGGAAATTTAAGGTGAGGGGCGCGGGTGAAGGACTCCGCCATAACGGGCGATGCTTATTTATATAGATACAGGTCCTTCTCCTGGTACTCTTTGATCTTGAGGCGAGGGTAAACGAACACGCCGTCGTCGCCTACCGTTCCCCGGAGCTCGACCGGGAATTTGCTTGCAACCTGTTTCCCCGCTTTCTCGTCCAGGCTTTTTCTGTAGTTGATTTCCTCCGCGAACGCCATGAGCGCCTTATACGTGGGATAGTCGATATCGATGGTCTCTTCACGCGTCCCCTTCGGCTCTTTGAACACAAGGGCTATTTTCCCCCGCCGCGGAGAATACAGGCCTCGTCCATCGAGCTCGCCGTTATCGAGATTCCCATCGAGCAGATGCGGACCGATGTGCAGCGCCGTGAGCTTGAATATGATCGGATTCTCGGCGAGGGTCGCCTTGTCGAGCTCGAATATAGACGCCTTGGTCTTTTCAAGTCCGGCGAGCGCATCGAGCGCCTTCGGCGCGGACTTGCTGTGGGGATAATCGTCGAGGATGGTTTCATAGCAACGGATTTTTTCCTGGGGATTGTTCGTCGCGTCGGCGAAATCGAGATATTGCTTGGCTGCCTTATCCCGGAGCTTTTCAAGCGCCTTCTGCGAGACGCGCCCGCTCGCCGCGGAGTGATAGACCGCCTTCGAGAGATTTTGCCGGTTCGCGTAGGCCCGTGCGAGGGTAAGGTGCACTTCCGGCGCCGCGGACGAATCGGGGTAGCGGCGCAGGTAATTGAGGCCTGAGTCGATGATCTCCTGATCGGAGACGGGGTTCTTCGCGACCGAATTCACGCCGCGCATAATCAACGCGACCACGTTGAACGTCCCAAGGCTTTCGAATGCCCCGAGTCCCTGCGTGATGATACGCGAGGTGCCCAGGATGACGTTGGATTTGACGAACTCCGGCCCCAGCGCAATATACTTCGTCGTGTCCTTGCCGTGCTGTTTTTTCGACAGCTGGAACGCAAGGCGGAGGTTGTAGCTGGGGTCGTCAAGGTAGACGCGCGCGTGCCGGCCGATATGGGATCCGGCGTACTTAGAGGCTATCCTCCGCATGAGCTCCATTGCTTGCTCATGATCGCCGTCCATGTCGTGCGCGACCGCAATGGCATAGAGCGCGTCGGGCACATAGGGGCTCTGCGGATGGTTTTTGATCAGCGCTTCAGCCTCACGGATCATCGCGCCGGTGTCGCCGGTTGCGGCGCCGTAGAGGACGTCCTGATATTTTTTCTCTCCCTCCACGGTCGCGAATTCCCCGTGTTTATCCCTGGGCTGTAGCGTTTTCTCTTTGAGCGTTTTCTTTTTCGATCCCAATTCCCGCGCGCGCGCGAGCCCCTCGGTGGCCTTGTCGGCGCCGGGGCAATACGCGAGGGCATTTTTGAAATGCTGCTCGGCCTGCCAGAAATTATTTTTGGAGATCTGCTCTTCCGCTAGGCCGAGTTCGCGCGCGTAGCAGCTCTTGGTCCGCTTTTGGTCGAGCTGCGTGGCGCGCTGGCGCAGGAGTTCGGCCTTGTCGCTCTGCGGGTATTGATCGAGGAACTGCTTGTAGAGTACCAGCGCCTTTTTCTCCTCGACGCTGAGTTCCGAAAGCTTGTTGAAATTCAGCAGCGTCGCGACGCCGGAATCGATCAGCGCGGGGAAATAGCCGACGGAGAGGAGGCTTAAGGGCCTAACGAACGTGTTGAATACGAACGCGAAACGGTTGTAGCGGTCCGCGGCCAGGAGCGAATTCGCGTTTGATACGTCGTCGGCGAGCCTGAAGTTCACCCGCTGGCGCAGCTCCTCGTCGGGCGTTTCACGGAGTATCGTGCGCTGGGCCTTCATGAATTCATCCTGGTCCTTGATGCCGCCCAGCATGAGATCGAGCAGGTTGTCGCTAAGTCCCGTCGGGGCCTGGCCCTGTTCTTTCATAAAGGTATCCATCCCCTTGAAAAAGAGATACTCCTTCTCGAGGTCTTCCGGTTTGTTTAGATATGCGAACGAGACGGCGCGGCAGACGTGCTGCTCTATGTCGGAGGAGGATGCGCGCGGAAGAGGGGAGGGGCTTTCGGCTGCATGACAGGGATAGGGTAGGAGATACAGCCATGCCGCGAGCGCTGTGGCGATGAAACCATGTGCAAAGCGCGGGGCTCTCATTCGCTCTCATCCTGGATCTTAGCGACGAACGCGTTGAAAGCCTGGAGCTTGCCTAGGGCCTCGACCTTTTCCGTTGCGCCGTCTTTTTGCGCGACGAGGCTGTAGAGGCGTATCGCCGCATCGGCCGATTTATTGAACGTCTCCATATCGAACTCGAGACTGCGCGGATTGGCCTCCTGCGCATAGCGCCGCGAGAGGAGGGCGCAGAAGTCAGCCCAGTTGAGATAGTGGACGTTGATGTTCTTGCTCTGGGCGTGTTTGATCGTCAACTGCCGGTAGAGGTTGAGCGCGCTCTCGACGCCGTTTCGGATGACGAGGTAATTCTGCGCCACGAACTCCGCGAGGTGCTGCTCGACCTTCTCCTCCTCCTCGCGCGCGGTCCACTCGTAGGGGGTCCCCGTCGTCTCGCCGACGAGCTTTCCCCATGCGTCGAGCTTGAATTCCATCTCGGTGAGATAATCCCCGATGTTGTTTTTTTGGATGCTGTAGTTTTGGAGGTCGTTGAATTTATCGAGGATCGCCATCTTGTTGCTCGCCCGTTCCCTCAAGGGAGAATCGCTCTCGGCCACCTGCTTGAAGGCCTTTAGCGCCCCGGCGTAATCGTGCAGCCGCTCCAGGCAGATCCCCTTGCTGAAATTCACGACGTCTGGCATGCGCCTTGGGTATATCTTCTCGAAGTTGAGGAGCCGTATCAGGCTGGCCTTGTAAAGGTTCTGGCCGCTCGGGTCTTGGGGGGCCGGGAAGCGGTAGGTGTTGTCGTTTGCATGCCGCTGAAGGTCGCTTACGATCTCCAGGATGTTTTCGTAGGGCTCGTAGCGCGCATCCGCGCGCAGGGCCGGCTTTGAGGCGCAGCCGGAGATGAGGACGCACACGACCAGCGCGGAAACGATTCCCTTGATCGTGGAATGTGACTTACAATTCATGAGCACCTGATTTACCTGATTATCCTGATTCCTTGTGTAATTTTTTCACCACGGAGAACACGCCCCCAAGGGGCCCCTTTCCCGAAGGGATCCCTTTGGGACGGGGGAGGAACAATTTTTCACGAAGAGTGAAAGAGAATATGAGACAAGGGGACGGTTATGGGGTGGTAATCACCCCCCACCCTCGGAGGGATTGGGGTTAGGGAGTGGGGTACCCTAACGAGCCCCCGTACAATAAAAGCTGCTTACGTTTGTTTTCTGTTCCTCTTTCTCTCTCTTTTACTCTTTGTGAGAATCCGGTCTCTTCGTGTGCTTTGTGGTGAAGATCCGTGCGTTCCCCAGCATATTACCAAAACCCGTGGCCGTTGTCCGGGACATCTGATATGCTAAATATGAGGAGAGAAGACGCATCCTCCAAGAGATGGTCTGAAGGCTTAACCCTGTCCCATTGGGATTTTGGGTTTTGGATTTGCCTGCCCGCCGGTTTGGTGGGCGGGGGATTTGAGATAACGGCATCGCCTTTAACGGGAGGGGGCGGATGCACAGACCGGCGTTTTATCTTGCAACGGCGTTCTCCTGCGGCATTCTGCTCTGTCGCTTTTGCGGCCCAAGCCTCCTTGTACCCTCGGCGCTCCTCGCCCTCGCGTTCGCATATGCGGGCGCCCGCATTCCACGGACACACCCCTCGACGATGATGACGGTGCTCGCCGCCGCCTGTGCCGGATTTTTTGCATGTGCGCGATATGAGTGCGCTCTTGACCGTGGGGATTTGAGGATGCTCTTCGGGGAACGGCCGGCCCGCGTCGGCGTCAGGGGGAACCTTCTAGCTATAAGCCCGTGGGAGAAGAGGGATGTTGAAAAGGGCCCCACCCGATATGGGGCGGTTGGGTTCGTGAGCGTCAGGGGGGTTGAAACGTCGCACGCGTGGATTTCGGCGAGGGGACTCGTGCGCGCCACCCTTGAGTCGGGCCGGCCGATTGGGCTTGCCTGCGGCGACTCGGTGCGGCTCGTCGGCGCCTTACGCAGGGTCCGAGGGGCAACGAACCCGGGCCAATTCGATCAGAGGGCGTTCTGGCGCAGGCGCGGGGTGGAGTATTTCATGACCGTGAAGGGCGAGTCCCAGATACGGTGCGTCGAGCCTGGAAGGGCGGGGGTATTTTTCCGATGGATCGATGCGATCCGGGGGCGGCTGCGCCGCGGCCTTGAGATGGGAATCCCGGATGGGGCTGAGCGGCAGATCATCCTGGCAATGATCCTGGGTTACAGAGAGAACATCGGGGACGAGATCAGCAGGGATTTCCAGCTCACCAACACAATGCACATCCTCTCGATATCGGGATTGCACGTCGCCTTCTTCTATCTCGCGGTGAACGGGATGCTCCGGTTCCTGCGCGTCAATCAGCGCGCCGCGGCGCTGGTCGCCATTCCCCTCATCGCCGCCTATGCATTGATAGCGGGGCTGGCGGTGCCGGTGGTACGCTCGGCCATAATGTTCATAGCCTTCTTGGCGGCGCCGTTTCTCTCCAGGGATCGCGATACCGTCAACTCGCTTGGGGTGGCCGCCCTGGTCCTCCTCGCCGTGAATCCGCTCCAGTTGTTCGACGTAGGGTTCCAGCTTTCGTTCCTGGCGGTCCTCTCCATACTCCTGTTCGCCCAGCCGATCGCGGACGGCCTCATGCGTGTCTGGCCGTGCCGCGCATTGCCTGGCCAGTTGCTCGTGAGCAGGGCCGAGAGGCTGCGTTGGCATTTCGGGAAGAGATTGATTTTGTTGAGCGCCACGTCGATCGCCACATGGATGGGAATGACGCCTTTCATCGCCCGATATTTCCACATAGCGACCCTGCTCGGGTTGTTGGGGAACATCGTCGTAATCCCCGCAGGGCTCGCGATCGTGTGCCTCGGGTTTTCAGCGGCGCTCGCCTCGCTGGTCTCCGCGCATCTCGCCGCCATCTTCAACGCATTGAACTATTGCGTTGTCTGGCTCATGCTTGTGTCGATTAAGTACATCGGGCGCATCCCCTGTTCATGGCGTTACGTCGCGACGCCGGGGCCCACTGGCATCGTTTTATACTATGGGATTATCGCGGTGATATGCTTCGCCTGGTCCGGTTGGTGGCGGGAGAAGAAACGACGGCCCGCGTTGCTTGGCGTCGCCCTGTGCATGCTCCTGCCCTTTGCGTTCCAGACTGCGAAGCCCCGGATGCGGATCGTATTCCTGGACGTCGGCCAGGGCGATGCGACGTATTGCGAGTTTCCAGGTGGGGAGAGTCTTCTCATCGACGGCGGGCCTGAGGCCGCCGTGTTTGCGGGGAGGATGATCGTGCGGCCTTTCTTGCAGAGTCTCGGGAGGTCCGGGGTCGACACGGTGCTCCTCACGCATGCCCATGACGACCATATAGACGGTCTTTTTACGGTGCTGCGGGAGTTCTCCGTGCGGCGATTGGTGCTCGCCGGCGGCGCGCCTTCGTTCGATAATTGCCGGAAGCTGTTGAGACTCGCACGCGCGAACGGCATCAAGGTATATCGCATCGCGAGGGGCGAACGCCTGGCGGAGGGGGAAGGGGTGGTCATAACCGCCCTCAACCCGGCCGGAGGGCCCGTTCATGCCGTCCGTTCCGATCCCAACAACGACTCCGCGGCGCTCATGGTGGAATACGGCAAAGTAAAAATCCTGCTCTGCGCCGATATGGAAAAGGAGGCCGAGGGTGAGGTGTGCAAGTCCGCCCTTCCCATAAAGGCCGACGTGCTTAGGATAGGGCACCATGGCGGACGGGGATCGAGCACGGAGGAATTTCTGAAGAGGGTGTCGCCGAAATGGGCAATCGTCAGCGTAGGGGAGAGCAACAGGTTCGGCCATCCCTCACCGGAAGCGCTGGCGCGTCTTAGGGAGAGGGGGTGTACGGTGCTCCGCACCGATCTGCATGGCGCGATTACGGTCACCACGGATGGCAGCGCGATTGACGTGAGCACTTTCCGGTGAGGAGAGGGCGGAAATCCCAAGCCCCAAATCCCAATATTGATGTATAAACCACACCTCTAACCCAACTTTCGCAACTGGGGGGGTACACGAGTCGTAACCCTTTGCAAACAGGCGCTACATCAGTCTAGGTCTTCACCACAAGCGCTGTTTTTGAGCGCCTTCCCGGCATCTCTACGACGCTCCAGTACTGTGCTCTTTGCCGTCCTTCCGTCGGATCGTTGATCGTAAAAATATGCGCCAAGTTTCTCATATCCATACTTCTTGGCAAGAGGGTAGCTTACTGCTTACTTTGGGATTTGGGATTTGGGATTTGGGATTTTTCTTCCATCCTCTTCGTCCGATCCAGGAGCTCTTGCTGGAGCTTCGAGATCTTCGCACGCTGTTCGGCCTCCGCGGCCCGGTTTATCACGAATTCAACGTCGAGGATATTTCCCTCGGCGAGTCCGCGGGGAAGGAGCTTTACCGGCCACTCCACAATCGCCTTCCCGGCAACTTCGAGAACCGCCAGATCGCCCTCGATGCGATCGACGACCACGCGTATCTTCATGTTCCTTCTCCGCGTCCCAAAGGGCGGGACGGTGCGGGGTCAACTCCGAACCGACCAGTCTGGTGCGGAATGTGACAATCTTGATTAACTATCTGCGCTACAGTAAGTATTTATCGGCCGATCAAAGTTGATGAATAGATCAGGCTAACATCCTCGCCGGGCATTATAAGGGGATGGCGGTGGGCGACACAAGAGCTATTGTGGATTGACTAAACAGGTGTTATTGTCTATCATCTGAGCTTAATCCTAACCTGGATTGTCCCTGAACGAAGAATAAGGAACCACTTGCTGCTTACTTTGGGATTTGGGGTTTGGGGTTTTCCTAGGACGGAATTGCCATGACCGGGAATAAGCGAAGAGTGGGCATCGTGGGTATCGGCGTGATCAGCCCCCTTGGGCAGAACACGAGCGATTACTGGTCGAATCTCATCGCCGGCAAGTCCGGCGTGTCGCACATTTCCCTTTTCGACGCCTCATCGTTTCCGACCACCATTGCGGCGGAGGTGAAGGATTTCGATCCGCTCAAGTACATCGAAAAACGGAAATCCCTCAAGGTGATGATGAGGGACATGCAGTTCGCCGTTGCGGCTACGAAAGAGGCCGCCGACGACGCCCGGTTGGACCAGACGACGATCGACCCGACCCGGCTCGGCGTCATCTTCGGCGCGGGCATGATCTCGACGGACGTATACGAACTCGCACCAGCCGTCGCGAAGTCGCTGGATGCGAACGGCCGGTTCGACCTCGTCCGCTTCGGCGCGGAGGGGATACACCAACTTTTTCCGCTCTGGCTCCTTAAGCAACTCCCCAACATGCTTGCATCCCACGTCGCCATTAATTATAACGCCCAAGGCCCCAGCAACACCATCACCACCGGCTGTTCCGCGAGCGCGCACGCGATCGGCGAGGCATTCCGCGTCATCTCGCGCGGTGGGGCCGACGTTATGATCACGGGGGGCGCGAGCTCGTGCATCACGCCCCTCAAACTGATCCGCTATCACGAGCTTGGCGTTCTCTCGCAGAGGAACGATCCCCCCGAGGAGGCGAGCTGCCCCTATGATGCCAGGAGGGACGGATTTGTGCTGGGAGAGGGCGCCGGGATCATCATCCTGGAAGAGGTTAAGCACGCGCACGCCCGGGGGGCGCAGATCTACGCAGAGCTGGTCGGATATGGGAGCTCGGTGGACATGCAGAGTGGGCCCGGCGGCATGGTGGAGGCGTCGAGTAAATCGCGCGCCATGAGGGCCGCGCTCGCGGATGCGGGGATTGCGGCATCGGAGATCGATTACATCAGCGCACACGGGAATTCAATCCCGTTCACGGACAGATTGGAAACTCGCGCCATCAAGGAGGTTTGTGGCAAGCGGGCATATTCAATCCCCGTGAGCTCGATCAAGGGACAGATCGGCGATCTGATGTCCGCCTCGGGCGCCATGGGACTCGTTGCCGCGGTAATGGCCATCCGGCGTCGGATGGTGCCCCGTACGATGAACTACGAGGTGCGCGATCCCGAATGCGACCTCGACTACGTACCTAAGCCCCGTCAGGCCGACGTAAGGTGCGCACTGTGCAATTCATTCGACTTTATGGGACAGAACGTGAGTCTCGTATTACGGAAGGCGAACTGAGAGAAGATGGCTGATCGACGGCGTGTAGTCATAACGGGCATGGGGCTTATCACTCCCCTCGGTATCGGCATCGAGCGGAATTGGGATGGCCTTGTGAACGGCCGTTCGGGGATAGGGCGTCTCACCCGTTTCGACGCATCCGGCTTCCCCACGAGGATCGCCGGCCAGGTCAAAGAGTTTGACCCCGTAAAACTGATAGGCCCGCGCGACGATTTCGATTCGCTGGGGATACATACCCAGTTTGCCCTCGCGGCGGCCCGTCTCGCCTATGATGATGCGGGCCTCGCGCGCGCCTCCCTCGACCCCTCCAGGGTGGGCGTGTACCTGGGATGTGGGGAGGGCGATCCGAATTTCTTATGGCTGGCGCATCGGATTTGCGAGTCGTTCCAGGGAGATGGAGTGGACTTGGCGAAGTTTTTCAAGCGTGGCATCAAGATGCTCAATTCAAAGAAGGACATCGAGTACGAGCCCAATAAGCCGGTGTACCACATCGCCAACACGTATAACGCACAGGGCCCAAACTCCAACTGTCTCACTGCGTGCGCCGCGAGCGCGCAGGCGGTGGGGGAGGCAGCCTGCATGATCGCCCGCGGCGATACGGATGTCATGTTTGCCGGCGGGGCGCACTCGATGATACATCCCATGGGCCTTGCCGGATTCAATCTGCTCACCGCCATATCGACTCGCAACGACGAGCCGGAAAAGGCGAGCCGGCCGTTCGATCTAGCGAGGGACGGATTTGTGCTCGCCGAGGGCGCCGGCATCCTCATAATGGAAGAGGAGCGGAGCGCCATTGCCAGGAGAGCGAAAATCTATGGGGAACTCCTGGGTTATGGATGCTCCTCCGATGCGTATCGAATCACCGACATACACCCCGAGGGAAGGGGGGCCGCTCAGGCGATGCAGAATGCCATACGGGACGCTGGCATACGTCCGGGCGATGTGGATTACATCAATGCGCACGGCACATCGACCCAGATCAACGACAAGGTTGAAACGCTCGCGATCAAAAAGGTTTTCCTCGAAGACAGCAAAAAAATGCCGGTGAGTTCGACCAAATCGATGATGGGGCATCTAATCGCCGCCGCCGGCGTAGTGGAGGCCGCCGTCTGCCTTCTCGTGATCAAGCGCGGCGTCATACCCCCCACCATCAATCAGGAGACCCCCGATCCGGACTGCGATCTCGACTACGTGCCCAACATCGCGCGTATGGCGGACGTCCGCATTGCGCTCTCGAACTCCTTCGGGTTCGGGGGCCAGAACGTGTGTCTGGTGCTCGCAAGACACGAAGGTGATCGCCGATGAGTCACATCGAAATAGACGGCATCCGCTACGAGACGTTGCCGTTGCTCCGTAAGATATTCAACCGCGCCGTCTTGAATCCCTTGGTGAATTACGTCGTTCCGGCAAAGATCCTGACCGATTTCATCAGCAAGAGCAAGAGCCCGCTCGTGCAGGAATCGATCCTCCGGCCCGGAGGGTGGAGGGCGATGAGGATTTCGTATGAGAACGGGGTGCCTCAGGACTGGATCGACAAGTGCATCCTCAAAGACGCGGTGCTTACCCTCAGCGCGCGCAACCGCAAGCGGATGGCTGTGAGGGCGCTAAGGGATCTCATACACAAGTATCGCGTGGGGGGGGACGTGCACATCGTGGGCATCGGCACGGGGCCCGGCTTCAACGTGCTTGATGCGATGGTGGATGCGCGCACGGACAGGGTTTTTGCCTATTGCATAGACGAAGACGCCAACGCCTTCGAATTCGGCAGAAAATTGGCTGATGAGATGGGTTTGAGCGGGAGAGTGAAATACATCTCCGGGAATGCAATCAATCTCGAACACCTCCTGGAGGTCGTCCCGCACATCGTGAAGATGGTGGGCATACTCGAATACCTGACGGATGACCAGGTTAAGGGGCTTTTCCAGGTGAGCCGCCGTATGCTCCCCGCGGGCGGCAGCATCCTCGTGAACAGCATGCGCGATACGCACGGCGTAGACCGCTATCTGCGCAGGGTTTTTAACTGGCACCTGAATTATCGGTCCCCCCAGAAGATATTAAATTTGTTCGAGGAGTGCGGCTTCGGCGATTTCCATCACCGGAGCGACCCGCTCGGCGTCTACTCTATCGTCGTCGCGTCGAAACGGTAGAATTGCGCCGGTATAATCTCTTCATCTCTTTACCCTGCCTCTCTCCGCATGATATGGAGTGAGCTTTCCGGAGTGCGCTATGTATAGAACGGTGTTCACGCCCCTTGTATACGGTTGGGCGAGGCTGCACGGGATACGGGCGAGGCGGACGTTCCGGCGCGCCGCAGCGAATTGCGCTGGGGCTCAAGAGTCGGCGCTCCTCGCGAAGCTCCGGCGTGCATCAGGCACCGAATACGGCCGGCGTTTCCTCTTCTCAAAAATAACCTCGCCCGAGGGATACCGAAAGGTTGTCCCGATCGTCACCTATGAAGACCTCGCCCCCATGATAGAAAGGATTGTGCGGGGTGAGCGGAACGTGCTCTTCCCGCCGCGCGAGAAGCTACTGATGTTTGCCATGACCAGCGGCACCACGGGGACGCCTAAGTACGTACCGGTGACCGGCAGGTATTACCGGGAGCTTGCGAAAGGAAATTTTGTCTGGGGCGTGCATCTGCTATACGATCATCCCGGCGCCATCTCCCACAAGATCCTGCACGTCATCTCTCCCCGGAGGGAGAGCGAAACGGAGCTGGGGATACCCTGCGGCGCGGCCACGGGATTGGTCGCCGAGTCGCAGAAAAGGATAGCACACCTCAAATACGCCCTTGCGCCCGACGTGTACCGGATCGGCGATTACGACGCCAAATATTACTGTATCATGCTGCTTGCCATGCAGCATAAGATCTCTCTACTGATTGCGGCAAACCCCAGCACGCTCGTGGCGCTAGGGAGTTGTCTTGAAAAGAACGCCGGCCGGATGGTGAAGGACTGGTTCGACGGCACGCTCTCCGTGGCGGAGCGGCTCGATCCCTCCATGAGGCGTGTGGTCGCCAGGCGCGCCGGCAAGCGCCGGGCGATGGCCTCGCGGCTCGACCGGCTGCTCATGAAGCACGGCCGGCTCAGGCCTAGCGACGTATGGCCGGAGCTCGCCCTGATCGGCTGCTGGACGGGCGGGACTCTCACGCCGTATCTCGATTTAGTCAAAGAGTATTGGGGAGATAAACCCCTGAGAGACCCCGGCCTCATCGCTTCGGAGGGGCGGATGACCATCCCTCTCGAAGACGGCGAGGGTGGGGGAGTGCTCGATGTCGAGAGCCATTTCTACGAGTTCATACCCTACGAAGGGGGAGAAGGGGCGGGTGACACTCTCCTCGCGCACGAGCTCCAGGAGGGTGGGAAGTACTACATAATTCTCACCACCTCATCCGGTTTCTACCGTTATAATATATCCGACGTGGTGCAGGTGACCGGCTACTTCGGCGATACCCCCATACTTAAGTTTCTCCACAAGGGGAGCCGTATCAGTTCGCTGACGGGTGAGAAGATCTCGGAGCACCAGGTGGTGGAGGCATTTCGCGCCTGCGAGCGTTTTTTGGGTTTTATGTCCCCCCAGTTTGCCGTGTGCCCCGGCTGGGCCGTGCCGCCGTTTTACTTCGTCCTTCTGGAGGAGCGACCGGACGGAATGTTCGATGGCGAGACCGGTGAGAGACTCCTTAAGTCGATCGGGGAGCGATTCGATGCGGAACTGGCCGCATTGAACATGGAGTATAAAAATAAAAGGGATTCCGGACGCCTTGGGGCGCCGGCGGTGAGATTGATTCCCGGGAACTCTTTTGAACGCGAGAAGCGGGACCGGATCAGAAAGAGTGGAGGCAGGCTCGAACAATATAAGCATGCCTACTTAAGCCCCCAGCTTGATTACTGCGTGCGATTCGGAGTGGAATCAGCCGCGGCTAGAAAATGAGAGATTTTTTCACAAAGAGTAAAAGAGGGCAGGAGAGATTGAGAACATGGAGGGAAAGTCTCCCCCCTGCCGCCTTGCGCGGCAGGAGAAAAGGTTGAACTGCAAGAAACAGAGGTAAAGCATCAAAGGGTTCATCCACGTCCCAACGGGGTCCCTTCGGGGGATGAACACAGATAAACACGGATTCAGCAGTTTCACAAAGAGTAAAAGAGAAAGAAGAGAGGGTGAATATCACCACAGAACTGTTCTCGTGCCTCTCGTCCTCTTTTACTCTTTGTAAGAATAGGAGCATGGTCGAGTAATGAAACATTTTGGATTGGCCCTGTTTATCGCCGTTTTCACAGGTGTAAATTCCATGGCGCAGGGGGCGGGCGAGCCTGCCAGCAATGCTCCCGCTTGCAAGGCGGGCGGGCCCGACCTTATTGAGATGTTGCGCCAGGCGCAAAAAAAATACGAAACCGTCGTCGATTACACGGTCACTTTTCACAAACAGCAGAGAGTTGGAGGGGTTCTGCACGAGGAAGAGGTCGCGCTCTACAAGTTCAGGAAACCGTTCAGCGTGTACCTGAAATGGACTGGTGCAATAGATAAGGGAAGGGAGGCCCTCTACGTTGAGGGGAAGCATGACGGGAGGGCTCTCGTGCACCTCGGCGGGATGGTCAACTACTTCGCCCCAACCTTTGCGCTTCATCCTAAAGGCACGCTCGCCATGCGCAAAAATTTGAGGCCCATCACGGAATCGGGACTTGGGAATACCATTGCGCTCCTGGTGCGGGTTTGTGAGCAGG
>CAYWRA010000028.1:0-27476 GCA_964460305.1 uncultured bacterium | reverse complement strand
ATCCATATAAATTGGATGTTGCTTTAAAAACTCGTGCTCATTTTTAGTAATAGTTGTTGTCATTGATAAAATGGAGAGTTGTCTCTCACTACTATTTGGTTATAACATCAATGAAGGCAGGTAGTTATCGTCATAGGCATTTTGCCAACAAATGTTCAGAAATCTGTAACTGCTTGCACCATAGGTTAAATCAGCCGCAGCATCCGGATAAGCGCCTCTTTTTGCCGCTTCCTAAAGTGAATCTCACCGCCCCAAGGGGCGGGGCTTACAAGAGTCAATAGTAACATTCCAAAAATATCTTACCAGCCACTGGGGCATGGCCAGGCACCCACCAACAAAGGCAGCTCCTCGGCCTCGCCCTCAACAAAGCGGTCGTTTCCGGTAACCGCATAGAACCAGCCCTGCGCGGCCGGCCGCCGGAACTCCTTGCGATGGAGCCGGAAAAAGTGATGGCGCAGAACGTGGAACGCTCTGCGCCATCGGACTGGCTCCCAATATTGGACGAATTCCGCAACTTTTTTCTCTATGAGAAAATCCTCGAAACCAAACCATACTTCAAAACTGTAGAGCTTAGATTGGCATGATTATAGACCGGTTTCAAGGAAGCGTAATCTCTACTCCTGAACGCGTCAGCTCACTGATTGACTGTGATCGGAATCTGCTGGAAACATCCGGGGAACGCCTTGAGGGATGCATCGGCCAGGCTTATCGGTGATGTATCATGCGGAAAGAGCCCGATTGCCACCGTGTAAGTCCCCGTCCGCACGCCGGCCGGGATTGTCGTGCTAAGCAGCGTTACATCCAGAGGCGAGGCGATGCCCGCCGCGTTTTTCACGATCGGGAATGCTCCCCGCCGGAGGCCTTTTCCTGGCGCCATGGTTTGCATCTGACCATTTGGGAAGATTACGATCGCCCAGGCATCGTAGTTATATGGAATGGGGTCCGCGTGGGCATTGACGAAAACACGATTCCCAGGGGATGCAATATCGGGAACGACGTCGAGTCGCAGCAGGGGCGCGTTTCCTAATGTAAACGTCGTCAAAAGGCGCGCCATTTGCATACCGTGCCTTGAAAAGCAGTTGGTCGGCGGAAACATCCACCGTGCAGAAGTTGTAGGTGCTGGCCCAGGCTTGTTGATACAGGTTGATCGTATCCTGCTCAGTGTCAAGCTCCGCGCCGCCCCCGCCGGAGGTGATGTAGTAGATGCCGTTCTTCTCGCTGCGCTCGTACCAATGCACGTGGCTATTTAAAACCATGTCCACGCCATATGCTTCGAAGAGGGGGACGAGGATTTGCTGAACGGCGGTTTGGACCGGGTGGAATTCAGCCAGCGAGGATGTATAGGGCGGGTGATGGAATGCGACAAAGAGCCACGTTTTTGCGGTAGCGGAAAGATCGCTCACCAGCCATTCATACTGGGGTGTTCCCGGAGAGAATTCGGCATCGGTATCAAGAATGATGAAATGCGCATTCCCGTAATCAAACGAAAACCAGGTGCTTGGAGCGGAGGGCCAGTAGAAGAACGTCGCTGCCAGGAATGGATTACCCAGCTCATGATTTCCCACCGCGAAGAAGAAAGGCACTGAATAGAGCATCGAGGCGGACGGTGTGAAAAACTGGCTTCCCCATTGCGCATAGACATCCCCGCGGTACACCACGTCGCCGGTATGAATCACGAACATGGGATTGCTGTTCAATATGCCGTTGGCGATTGCCTCCTGAACGGTGGTATCCGGCGTGGGGTTATCGCCGGCCTGGGAGTCGCCATAGAACGAGAAGCGGAAGAACGACGTGTCCGGTGCGATTGCAGTTGGGAAGATATGATCGGCGCTGGAGGTGGCGCCGGTGGTCACCATGTAGTGGTATTTAGTGTCAGCCGTCAGGCCGGTCAGCGGAACGTCGTGGAGATAGGTGCCGCCGCTGAGCTGCGTGCTATAGTTCCCCGCGGCAAAGGAACCATACGATGCCGTCGGGCCGTAGTCAACACGGCTGTCCGATCCGGTGTCAGTCTCCCATCGGACATGGATACCCGACGGCGTGACACCCTGGAGATACGGCCCCTTCAGGATGGTTGGAGGAGCGCTCGCGGCCGCCATGCCGATCACGGCAAACAAAACCGATGCCACACCTACGCACATGACAAGCTTCATAATGCACCTCCTCTGCTTAACAGCTTCAGGACCAGACCGCTACTATACGCTAACAAGCCAGCGATGCTGGGTGTGACGGCAGCCCGTGCTACTCCTTACGCCCCTTAATTCGCTGCTTAAGATCATCGGGACGCTCATGGGGATATTCTAACGCAATGGCGATAAAAGAGACAGGGGTAAGGGATTTTTTATGCCGCGCTTGTTCAACTGCAATTGCAAAATAAAAAGGCCCCAGAAATGGGGCTCTTTTCAGTTATGGCTCTCAATATTGGACGGATTTCTCAACTTTTTCCTCTATGAAAATATCCTGGAAACCAACCCATCCTTTCAAGCGGTGGAACTTGGATTGGCAAAATTATAGGCAAGCGTAAATCTCCCCCCCATCCAATGGGCCCTTCCAATTTTTTATACCATCACGAAGGACATCACAGCAATTATTATTATCCAGCCCCCCTCGATCTCCGTATTCCTCGCGGTATAGTTCACTCATTCAGGGTGGAATCCCGGCGGCAGCCACGCGGGCATGCAGCCCCATTTGACACCGGCGCGCGGCAAAAATCACGGATGGACCGCACGAAGGCACGCGCACTTCACGCGCCCATGGGGCCATGGGTATCTCCCGTAAATACAAAACTTGCGCATCGGAACTCATGCAGGGCTCGTTGAAAGGTGCGGTAACTTACTTACGGTGGAATAGTTCAGGTTAGAACAAGCCTGAACATGTTAAAAAGTTTATTGTTAACCAGTTGACAATTGTTCGCACATCGTGTAGTATGCTAATAACCATGGGATATCCTTGAAAAGATTGCCATCCGGGGAGGTTCAAAATGGAACAACCGCGCGCGGAGAAATGCACGGATCGACGAAGGGCGTACTATTGGGAACAAGTCCGGCAATATTGCGGGCGATATCGCGACTATCATTGGCCTTCAATGGAATTGATTCTGAATCTTGTGTACACGCATGACGTTCTGACTCATTCCTTGAAGGCGCACACAAAGTTCGGCCTTTCCGGCTCAGCCTTGAATATTCTCACGATTCTTCATTTCGGGACGGGCATGGGCTACAAGCAGCACGAGCTGGGCAGCCTGCTTCTGGTGAGCCGCGCCGACGTGACGAAGGTCATTGATGGCCTGGAAAAGAGAGGATTGGTGACTCGCAGCGCCTCTCAAGAAGACCGGAGGGTGAAGGTCATAAGGATTACGAAAGCGGGCAAAACCCTGGTTCAGCGGATCATCCCTCTGCAAAACAAGGAGTCCGTTCGGGTCACGGCGGGCCTGTCCGCGCATGAAATAGGGACCCTGAACAAGCTATTGGCGAAACTCAGCGCCAAAATCACCGAGAACGGAAAAGCAAAATGAAAAGCTCAAAAAACGCCCCGGATCCTCGTCCCGCGATTCTGAAGAGGGGGGCCCCCTCCCCGGGCGCCGCTGACAAGCCCGTAGCATTTGCGACCGTCCTGTCTCTGGGGATACTGGCCCTGGTTTTCGCGGCAACCGGCTGCAAACCGCAGGGGCCGCCGCAGCAGCAGGGGCCCGAGGCGGCTGTGGTTACCCTGCAGCCGGAGCGGGTAGCCATCACCACCGAACTGCCCGGCCGCACCGCCGCCTATCTTGACGCTGAAATCCGACCCCAGATCAACGGCATTATCCAGAAGCGCCTGTTTGTGGAAGGATCCGATGTCAAGGCCGGTCAGGTCCTATATCAGATCGATCCCGCCCCGTTTCAGGCGGCGCTCGACAACGCAACCGCTTCGCTCGCCAAGGCAGAGGCGGGCCTGCTCTCGGTCCGGTCGAAGGCCGAGCGTTACCGGGAGGTGCTCGCCGACAAGGCTGTCAGCCAGCAAGACTACGATGACGTCGTGGCGTCCATGAAACAGGCCGAGGCGGAGATCCAGTTCTGGAAAGCCTCGGTCAGAACGGCCACTATCAATCTGAGATACACGCGTGTGACGGCCCCCATTTCCGGGCGCGTCGGCACATCCAGCGTGACGGATGGCGACATTGTGACGGCGTATCAACCTGCGGCGATGGCGACCATTCAACAACTGGATCCCATTTATGTGGACGTGCCCCAGTCCGCGACCGATCTTCTCCGTTTCCGGCGTTCGGTGAAGGACGGGAGTCTCAACCACAATGACAAAACCCAGAACAAGGTGAAGCTCGTCCTGGCGGACGGCACGCCGTATCCCCTGGAAGGGACGCTCCAGTTCAAGGATGTCACGGTGGATCCGACGACAGGGTCCGTTATCCTGCGCGCGATCTTTCCGAATCCGGAAACCATTCTTCTGCCCGGCATGTTCGTTCGAGAGTTCATCACGGAAGGCGTCAACGAGCGGGCCATCCTTGTGCCGCAACAGGGGGTCTCCCGCACCCCGAAGGGGGATCCCGTAGCGCTGATCGTGGACGCTCAAGGCAAGGCCGAGCAGCGGATGCTCACCCTCGATCGGGCCATCGGCGACAAATGGCTTGTTTCGAAGGGCCTCGCTGCGGGGGATAAGGTCATTGTCGAGGGCGCCCAAAAAGTGATGCCCGGCGCCGTTGTGAAGGCGGTTCCGTTCGACGCCGGCCCCCGAGAGGGTCAGGCGACCGAAAACACCGTCCAACCGACCGCAGGGGTGAAGTGAGCGTAAATACCAATGCTATCGAAATTCTTTCTTAATCGCCCTGTTTTCGCCTGGGTCATCGCCATCATCCTGATGGTGATGGGCGTGTTGGCCATCCATCAACTGCCCATCTCGCAGTACCCCCCCATCGCGCCGCCTTCCATCGCCATTACCTCCTTCTATCCGGGGGCTTCGGCCGAGACGGTGGAGAACAGCGTGACCCAGATCATCGAACAGAAGATGACCGGATTCGAAGAGATGATCTACATGTCCGCCACAAGCGATTCGTCCGGCACTTCCCGCGTTGAATTGACGTTCAAGGCGGGGACCGATCCCGATCTCGCCTGGTCCAAGGTGCAGAATAAGCTTCAGCTCGCCATGGCGAGTCTGCCGGAAGTGGTCCAGCGTTCGGGCGTCACGGTCAGCAAGTCCACGCGGAATTATCTGATCATCGTGGGCCTTGTGTCGGAGGACGGCAGTATGGACGGGAACGACCTGCGGGACTACGCCCAGTCCAATCTGGAGAAGGTGCTGGCTCGCGTCCCCGGAGTCGGCGAGGTCGAAAACTTCGGTTCGCAGTATTCGATGCGCGTCTGGCTGAACCCGGACAAGCTGACCGACTACAATCTAACCGTGGAGGACATTATCCTGGCCTTGAAGGCGTACAATGTGGAGGTTTCCTCCGGCCAATTCGGCGGCGCCCCGGCGGTGAAGGGACAGCGGCTGAACGCCTCCATCATCGTCCAGAATCTCCTCCAGACCCCCGAGGAGTTTGCCGCCGTTCCGCTTCGCACCAATCCCGACGGCTCCATCGTTCGGATCAGGGACGTGGGACGGACGGAACTGGGGACCGAGTCGTACGATATCCAGGGCTTCTACAACGGCAAGCCCTCCGCCGCCCTGGCCATCCGGCAGGCCCCGGGCGCCAACGCGCTGGATACGGCGGAGGCGATCAAGTCAAAACTGGCGGAGATGAGCGGGTATTTCCCCCACGGCATGAAGGTCGTGTATCCCTACGACACCACCCCGTTCGTAAAGGTCGCCATCGAGGAGGTGGTCAAGACCCTCTTCGAGGCGATCCTGCTGGTATTTCTGGTCATGTACCTGTTCATGGGGAACATCCGCGCCACACTGATCCCGACCATCGCGGTGCCGGTGGTCCTCCTTGGGACCTTCGCCGTGCTGGGGTTGCTCGGGTTTTCCATCAACATGCTGACGATGTTCGCCATGGTTCTTGCCATCGGCCTTCTGGTGGACGACGCGATCGTGGTGGTCGAGAACGTGGAACGGATCATGACCGAGGAAGGGCTTTCCCCCCGGGAGGCCACCGCCAAGTCCATGGACCAGATCACCAGCGCCCTGATCGGCATCGGTCTGGTGCTGGCGGCGGTATTCGGCCCCATGGCGTTCTTCTCCGGCTCGACGGGCGTCATATACCGCCAGTTCTCCGTGACCATCATCGCCTCCATGCTCCTGTCAGTGGTCGTGGCCCTGATCCTGACGCCCGTCCTTTGCGCCTCGCTGCTCAAGCCGGTAGACAAGGGGCATGAGCCCGCGGAGAACGCGGTCTGGTTCCTGCGCCCGTTCTTCCTGGGGTTCGACCGCGCCTTTTTCTGGGTGCGGGACCGCTATCTCGGAGTGGTTAAACATTCCCTGTCCAGGAAGTGGCGCTACCTGTTTGTGTATGCCGGAATCGTGGGGGTGATCTGTTTCCTGATCCTGCGGTTGCCCACCGGATATCTGCCGGATGAAGACCAGGGGATACTCCTCTCCCAGATCCTCCTGCCGACGGGCGCCACCATGGAACAAACCCTGGCGGTTGCGGACAAGGTCCAGCGCTATTTCCATGAGAACGAAAAAGAATCCGTGGAATCCTGCATGACGGTCGCGGGCATGGGATTCTCGGGAAGGGCGCAGAACAACGGCATGGTCTTCGTCAAACTGAAGGACTGGAAACTGCGAGGCCGGAGCGACCAAAAGGCCCAGGCCATTGCCGGAAGAGCCATGGGGGCATTCTCGTCAATCCGCGGGGCCACGGTCTTTACGTTTCCTCCCCCTGCGGTCATCGAGCTGGGCAACGCCCTGGGGGTGGATTTCCAGCTCATGGACCGCGGAGGCCTCGGTCATGCGGCTTTGATGGACGCCCGCAACAGACTGCTCGGTATGGCGGCCCAGGACCCGAGGCTGGTGGGGGTCCGTCCCAACGGCATGGAAGACGTGCCCGAATTCAGGGTGGATGTGGATTGGGAGAAAGCGGGCGCGCTGGGACTGCCCATCAGCTCCATCCACAACGTCATCTCGGCGGCCTTCGGCGGCTCGTACGTCAATGATTTCATCCAGGCCGGACGGGTCAAACGGGTGTATGTGCAGGCGGACGCTCCGTACCGCATGCTCCCAAAAGACCTGGAAAAGCTCTACGTGCGCAATACCGCCGGGAAGATGGCCCCCTTCGCGTCGTTCGCATCGACTCGATGGACATCCGGTTCGCCCCGGCTGGAGCGCTTCAACGGCTTCCCCTCCATGAACATCTGGGGGGAGCCGGCCCCTGGACGGAGTTCCGGCGAGGCCATGAAGGCATTCGAGGAGATATCCTCGAAGCTGCCGCGGGGAATCGGTTACGACTGGACGGGGCTTTCATATCAGGAACGGATGGCGACGGCCCAGGGTCCCATGCTGTATGCATTTTCGATTCTGGTCATCTTCCTTTGCGTCGCGGCGCTGTACGAAAGCTGGAGCATCCCTTTCGTCAATCTGCTCATGCTGCCGCTGGGTGTGTTCGGCGCGTTGCTGGCGACGTACCTGAGGGGAATGCCCAACGACGTGTATTTCCAGATCGGCTTTCTGACGACGATGGGACTTTCGACCAAGAACGCCATCCTGATCATTCAATTCATCAAGGAACAGATGCATCACGGGCTGGGGCTTGAGGGGTCCACCCTTTCGGCGGTAAAGATCCGGTTCCGGCCCGTCATTATGACATCCATGGCGTTTTTCTTCGGGACACTGCCCCTGGCCGTCGCCTCCGGCGCCGGGGCCGGCGCCATGAACGCCATCGGCACCGCGGTCACCGGCGGAATGATTTCAGCCACATTCATCGACCTCGTTTTCATTCCGTTGTTCTTCGTTGTCGTATCGCGCTTCTTCGGACGCACGCGACAGCAGCAGGGCGCGGCAGGCAATGCAATTCGTGCTGATTCCAATGAGAAAAAGTAACATGAAACGAGCTCTCATTTTGGTGGTAGGGGCGGTTAGTTGTCTGAGCGGCTGTACCATGGCCCCGAAATACAAGCGGCCATGCGCTCCGGTTCCTGAGAGTTGGCCAACCGGCGACGCATATCCCGCCGATCTGTCCACGACCGGCGCGAAAGAGGCCACTCAATTGAACTGGGAGGAGGTATTCACCGATTCAAATCTGCAAGAGATCATCGAGACGGCCCTTGCCAACAATCGAGACCTTCGGCTGGCCGCCTTGAATGCGGAAAGGGCGCGCGCCCTGTACGGCATTCAGTGGTCTGAGTTGCTTCCCGTTGTCAACGCGGATGGGGATGCGAACCGGCAACAGTATTCCGTGGATATTGTCGGCCCATCAGTCCCGAGGTCGCTCAAACAGTTCGATGTCAATCTGGGCATCGCCGCCTGGGAGGTCGATTTTTTTGGCCGTATCCGCAGCCTGGAAAAACGGGCGTTGGAAGAGTACCTGGCCTCGGAGGAGGCCCGCCGCAGCACGCAGATCGCTTTGATATCCGACGTTGCCCGGATATATCTGACCGTCGCCGCGGAGCGGGAGAATCTTGTCCTGGCCCAGTCCACGCTTGAGGCGCAGCAGCGTGTCTACAATCTGGTTTTGCGGCGATATCAGGTTCAGATCGCAAACGAAATAGATCTGCGCCGGGTGCAGACCCAGGTGGATACCGCCCGCGGGGACGTCGCCCTTTTCACGCAACGGGTGGCGGAAGCCCAGAACGTATTGGACTTCCTGGCCGGTTCTTCGATTCCGGAGAATCTGTTGCCTCCCGCTCTGGCAAGCGTGAATCCGCTTCAAGACATTCCCCCCGGCCTTTCTTCCGAGGTGCTTCTCGTACGGCCGGATGTGATGGCCGCGGAACACCAGTTAAAGGGCGCCAATGCCAGTATCGGAGCGGCCCGGGCCGCCTTCTTCCCCCGTATTTCGCTGACAACCGCCCTCGGCTCCGCCAGTGACGAGCTGTCGGGCCTGTTCACGGGCGGTACGGCCACTTGGTTCTATGGGGCGCAAACTACCATGCCGATCTTCGATCCGCAGACCTGGTTTGCATACAGGGTGAGCAAAACGGACAGGGACATCGCGGTGGCGCAATATGAAAAAGTCATCCAAACGGCTTTCAGGGAGGTGGCCGACGTCCTTGCCGTGCGGGGAACTGTGAGCCAGCAAATAGCGGCTCAACAGTCCCTGGTTGATGCCTCACAGAAGGTGTATCGCCTCTCGGAAAAACGCTATGCAAGAGGAATCGATAACTATCTAAGCGTCCTTGACGCGCAGCGATCGCTTTACAGCGCGCAACAGGCGCTCATCTTTCTGCAACTGGCCAAGCTCGCCAACGAGGTGAGGGCGTATGCAGTGCTGGGAGGCGGGGTGGATTATCCGGGAGAGGCCGAGCCTCCCTTCCTACAGAAGCTCTTGCGGCTTTTCCGCGTTTAGCGACGGATCATTGGGCGTGGAAGATCGATCGAAAAATTGCTCTGAATGCAAAAACTTTACCTACCAGCGGCAACTTCGTGTATCGGCAACCCTTGCTGCGATTGTGGTCTTTAACCTGATCTATTCATCAACTTTGATCGGCCGATAAATACTTGCTGTAGCGCAGATAGTTAATCAAAATTGTCACCGGATGCAAAATTATAAGCTCCTATTTCCGTGTCGCCGGTTCCCTTTCCATTGTGAAGCCAATTGCAAAATCTTGCTGCATCATACCAGTTGACCCAGCAAACAGGCCTATCCCCCCGGCCGGGAATTACGCTATAAATGTAGCTCCCGCTGGAACCCGAGCGAGTGATACCACTCCATGAAGCATACTGTTGCGCATACGAATCTCGAGAATGGGAAAAAACGGCAAGAATGATAACCAACGGGAACAGGCATCGTTTCATCTGTGCCTCCTCACGAAGTTGAGTTACGAGGAATCGCTGTTGCGCGGCACAGCCGTTGACGATCCGCCGGATACGCCAACGCATCACCGCGGCATCAGCGCGAACACCCCCCAGCCCAGGTATTCACGCGTGTAAGCGGCGTAGCGCTCGGGTTCCGAGGTCAGTTTGGCTCGAACATCTTTCGCGAACTCGTCGTCGGGATTGGCTTCAAGCCATCGGCGCATGGTAAGCCATTTGGCCGCCTCGTATCTGTCCCAGCCGTCTTGGTCAGCCAGAACCATTTCAACGACGTCGCAGCCAAGGCGGCCGAAAGACGCGAGAAGTTCTGGAAGCATGAGAAAGTCGGAGATTGAGTTGGCAAGACACCCCTTGGCAACATCTTCCGTCGGCGGTAACTGCCGCCAGTAGGGCTCGCCGATGAGGATGATCCCTCCGGTGCGGAGGCTCTGAGCCAGAAGCTCGATAGTGCCAATGACTCCCCCAGCGATCCATGTAGCACCAAGACAGGCTGCCACACCGACCTTGTCGGCCGAGACGTAGCCGGTAGCATCGCCATGGATGAACTTGACTTGATCGGCGACGCCGAGTTCTTCAGCGCGGAGTTTCGCTTGCTCGGTGAACAACTGGCTCATGTCGATGCCGGTGCCGATGACTCCGTAATCGCGTGCCCAGGTGCACAGCATCTCCCCCGAACCGCTGCCGAGGTCGAGCACTCGGGTCCCCGTTTCCAGACGCAGCGCCGCGCCGAGAGTGGCGAGCTTTTCGGGTGTGAACGGGTTATGGATGCGGTGAGCACTTTCGGTGATGTTGAAGATCCGTGGAATGTCCATTTCGGGAAATCTCCTTATGGGTGTGAATAGATTCGGTCACGGCCTAACGAAAAGCTCACACGCCGTGGACGCGCAGCGGCCACGGTCGTGTGGAGCGGCTTGTTAGCTGCAGCTATTTGCCCAATGCAAAAATAAGAGTCTAACCAGATTTCCTGATATTCCGCTGAACATCCTTTATAAGGTTCTCGTCCTCTCCAAGTGTATGGATTAAAAGGATAGGGCTTCTCTTAGGAACACCAATCTTTGTAAGCTGTTTGCCAACACACATCGCCAGGCGATACTGCCACTCCACGAACGATACTTTAGTAGCTGATGAATAAGATTAACAGCAGTGCCTCCTGTCATAAGAACACAGGCAGCCGAAACGAATATGCACACTTTCCAGTAATGAGAAATGCTGAATGCCATAGGAAATAGTCCTTATTTTAACAAGCTAACATTGGTTCTTATATTTCTTGTATGGCTGGGTTATTCCACCTTAGATCGCCTATACGCGAATGAAATCATTGCCATTTAAGGATTGTCTCGGCAGCCAACTGACCCACCGCAATCATATCATTTTTGTGTCATTCATTTTTGCTGGAAAGAACTTGATAATGAGATACCGGCTGTGGGCTTGGTCGCTCGCTTCATTTGAGGCGCCCTCGCTCAATCCCAAAATAGATATCCCATAGCGTTGACAATTATAGACGCGTTAAGGATATCCTTCAAAACGGTGCGGGCCGAGCATCGAATCAACCCAAACTGCCTGATAACCGCTTCCGATACTGTGTCGTGTAATGATCCAGAAGCCGCCGGATCATTGTTTGATATTGGGTATGATGCCTTCGGGACTGCTCCTTAAAAAAGTCCACGCTGGCCTTGCTTAAGGCGATCGTGACCTTGACCTTCTCCTCCTTGAAAGCAAGATTCTCGGGCGAGGGGAGAAAGTCCTTTATCACACGATACTCGCCGATCGGTTCATGAACTGATTTCATTTTCTTCTTCATATACCTTCCTTCCCTTCCGCCAATATCCAGCTCCGAATATGCGGATCACACCGCCGCGATAGGTGAAGCGAACGGTAATAATACCGCCAGCCCCTTTGCCAAAGCAGAAATATCTTTTTTCTCTCCCGCTGTGGCTGAGATCTTCCGCAATCACGCGCTTCGGATCGGCAAAGGCATATTGAGCTATTTCGAACGAGAGGCCGTGCTTTAGCCGGTTCTGGATATTCTTATCTTCATCCCATTCGAAGCGGGCCCATTTCATAGAGGTAGAATATCAGATGGCCGAGAAAAAGCAATATAAATATACGTATACTTATATGGCTTAAGACACGGCTGGCAAGAACCTAAACTACTGCAGGCAGTATGTAGTCCCGTTCAACCCGAACACCGCCGATCAACAGACGATCAGGGGGTACTTCACCGACGCGGTAGCGGCCTATCATGCCGAGGACCAGACCACGAAGGACGCCTGGGATGCGGCCGTTAAGAAGCGCGGCTGGGCGATGACGGGCTTCAACTACTATGGTCGGGCTGTACGTCAAGTATCTGCAAAGCCACGGCGGAACTCCACCTACTCCGCCTTTCCTGCCGCCTGCTTAAAAGCGGCATAGGGTCCGGTGGCTCCGGAAGGCCCCCGCATCACCGTGAGGTGATGCGGGGGTTTTGTCTCATTATTGATTGATAGATCAGCCGATGGATGATAATCTTACGTGCAGTTATATCATTTAGATTATAACGTTCCTACCGAGCATTGGGTAGAGCATGGCTACAACGGGAACAAATGAACCCTTAGGAATATCACCCGAACGGGATAAAGCTGTTCGGCTTTTTACCTACCTGATGGAGCTCTGCGCTCTTCGCACAACCCAGGTCCGCGACGTAGCCGCATATGATCAGCTATTTTGGTTTCACAATCTTCCGCATCATAAGCTTTGTCAGTGCACACTCTGGCATCTTGCTGATCCATTGATACCTGCCCCCGAGCAAAATCCCGACCTATGGATTGAAGTCCGCAAACCCAAGCTGAAGAGTCCTCCAGAACTTCCAGACGAACTTGAACCATGGATTAAGGATGAAGAACTTGACAAGTCCTCGCTTACTGAACCCGGCTTTTATGAACAGATTCCGCTCTCAGCACTTCAAGAGGATTCTGCTGGTACAGACCCCACTACTCTTGCATCGATAAATAATTATCCGCAAGTTTTTGACATGTGGGTCGATTACGTGGAGGCCAAATGGAAACCTTGGGCAAGCGAAGACCGCGAACTGCAAAAGGTTCAGAAGGCATACAATCAATTATTTAATATTTATCAGAGGCAAGAAAAACTTGGCGAGCAGTATGAAGTTATAATCGGAGCCGGACTTCTCTCGTGGAAATCGCCGAATAGCGGGCAGATCAAACGTCACATTATTGCCATCCAAGCACGAATTGAGTTTGACAGGATCAGAGGTGTCTTAAGTGTTGGCGCTACGCTTGACGGCCCCCAGCCGACGCTTGAATGCAGCATGCTGGAGACAGCGGATAGACCCAATCCAAGTGATCTCAATAACATTGGTAATGATGTCAACGAATTAGATGGTGATCCATGGAATATAGTTGCCCTCGAACGTGTTTTGCGTGGATTCGCCAATGCACTTCCAATAAACGGAGATTATATTTCGTCTTTTGAAATCAACGACAGATCATCCGAAAAACCTGTTGTCATTCTTGGTCCAGCGCTGATTCTCCGAAAAAGGACACGGCGAACATTCGAGGACTTTTACAGACAGATAATTGATCAGATCAAGGGAGGAGAGGAAGTACCCGAGAATATTCGGAGGATCATTGCTATTGTTGATGATTTATCCGACGAAAAGTTAGAGGGAGGGGAGATTGAACCGGGCCCTGCCACGCCTAAAATCTCTGAGAGTGAACTTTATTTCCCCCTCCCTGCAAATGAGGAGCAAAAGAAGATCGTCCAGAAAGTGGAGCATCACCGTGGCGTACTTGTCCAAGGTCCACCAGGCACCGGAAAATCACACACAATCGCAAATCTAATCTGCCATTATCTAGCCATAGGTAAACGCATCCTTGTTACAAGCGAAACGCCTCGGGCATTAGAGGTATTGCGCAAGATGTTGCCTCGCGAGATCGAAGAGCTTTGCGTAGTCTGGTTAGGATCAGGACCCGATTCCCAAAAAGCTCTTGAGACATCGGTACACGGGATCACTCAGAGGAAAGCAAACTGGAATGCGTCGCAAGAACTTAAAATGGTTGGAAAGATGACCCGCCGACTTGATGTGGAAAGAAAAGAACAAGCCCGACTTCGACATGAACTTAGAATATGTAGGGAGACTGATATTTATCAACATTCAAACGTGTTCGGTCGCTATTCTGGGACTCTTCAGCAGATTGCGATTCAGATCAACCAAGAACGCGATCGTTTTCAATGGTTTCTTGACAGACCTATCAACAATAGCGAACCCAGTGTAACTTCTGATGCCTTATTGAAGATGGCGCAGATACAGAGGAAGCTGACACCAGAGCTTCTTAAACAACTCAAATTGCCTCTTTTCCCACACAAGCAGCTAATTCAGCCAAATGAGTTCTGCCGCCTTGTTGATGCCGAGAAAAAGGCCAATCTCGCACATGAAGAAGCAAAGGATAAGCGCAGCTATCCAGGCTATAGTCAGCTATCTATTTTAGATAGTAATAAGCGGGCGGCCATTAAAAAGAATGTTGAGGCGATACTCGCGACTCAAGATAATCTTTTCAAGCATTTCCATTCGTGGGCGAAGCGTGCCGCATACGAGATTGCAGGAGATCAGGATCGTGCTTGGCAGCACATCTTGGATTCATCGGTAAATCACATCAAACACATTGAGAGCTTATTGAGTGAGCACGGCACATTGGATGTTACGGGATTACAAGCAAGGGACCTTAATCTGGTAGAAGAACATGCCATAGCTCTTAAAAATCACTTTGAGAAAGGCAATAGACTTGGCTTCTGGTTTGTTAGAGCTCGCGTTGTGAAGAATGGACTGTATCTGATTAAATCTGTCTCTGTTAACGGGAAGCTGTGCAACAACTCTCAAGTTCTAAGCCATCTTACCGCATGGATTGAAATCTCGAAAAGAATCGAGAATCTCAGTGATTTATGGAAGGGCATTGCTACTCCCCCAACTGGGGATGCAATTCTACAGTGTTCGACATATCGTGATTTGTGCGAGCCAATAGAACAAGCTTTGGCATTACATAAGCATATTGAAGAAATACGCGAAACATGCCGTGATTGCTCAGGCATCCGTTTCCCCGCCTGGCATACACAGGAAGAAGTACGCGCATTTTATAAAGCGCTCGATGCCTTAGACGTTGAGGAGGATTACGCAAAGGCGAGGGGATTTTTTTCGCCTCTCGCAGATTCACTCACAGACATCATCAATTCCGGGCATGTCCATCCTTCAACAGAACAGCTTCTCCAAGCTGTTGTTCATAGGGATAGCGATTTATACCGAAATACATTTGAGTCCCTGTCCTTACTTCATGCCCAGGCAGATGACTATCGCTTCTTCTGTGATATCCACGAGCGTTTCCATGATTGTGCGCCACTAACTTGTGATAGTTATGACACTTCCAATTTAGAATCTGCATGGGATGGGCACTTCGCATCATTTGAGGCCGCATGGATATGGGCTAAGACAGATCGCTGGATTGATGAAATCGGCGACAAAGAAAGACCAAAGCAAATCCAGCGTGAACTTGAGATCGTAGCTTCTCGCGAGCGCGATACACTTAAAAACTTAGCAGCATCTAAAGCGTGGCAGCACTGCATGACGAATCTTCGAGAAAGAGAACGAATGGCACTTATCGCCTGGGCGCAGGCAGTAGCTAAGATTCGTAGTGGAAAGGGCAAATACGCAGAAACGCATCGAGAAACAGCGAGACGGAAACTTGATGAATGCCGAAGCGCGATCCCGGCTTGGGTCATGCCGCTGTATCAGGTGGTTCAAACCATCCGACCCAACAGGCACCAGTTTGATGTAGTGATCATCGACGAGGCAAGTCAATCGGGGCCGGAAGCACTTCTTCTTAATTACATTTCAGATAAGATAATCGTTGTAGGCGATGACAAGCAGATTACACCAATGCATGTGGGCGTCAATCGTGAGCAAGTTCTATATTTACGCCGTAAGCACCTCCAAGATATCCCACATGATGAAGCTCTTGATCTGGAAGGCAGCCTCTTCTCTCAAGCCGAACTTCGGTTTCCCGACCGTATTCGGCTGCGAGAGCACTTCCGATGCATGCCGGAAATAATACAGTTTTCAAACAATCTCTCATATCAAACCGAACCACTGATTCCTTTGCGGCAATACGGCGTTGATCGTTTAGAGCCTCCTCTTCGGACTGTGTTTGTGAACAATGGCTATCGAAAAGGTTCTTCCGAGGACATTGAGAATCCACCGGAGGCGGAAGCGATTGTAGCGCAGATCGCCGAGTGTTGTGAAACGCCCGCTTATTCAGGCAAAACAATTGGGATTATTTGCCTCAAGGGTGGGAACCGTCAAACAGATTTGATTAACAACCTGCTGCTGAAAGAAATCGGCGCCGAGGAAATGGAGAAACGTAAAATCGTATGCGGTCGGCCTTATGATTTTCAGGGTGATGAGAGAGACGTAATATTTCTTGGTATGGTGGATGCCCTGTCAGAAGGGAATATCAGATGCGATATTAACAATCCCGATGTGCAGCGTCGCTACAATGTTGCAGCAAGTCGTGCACGAGATCAATTGTGGTTATTCCATAGCATGTCGCTCAATGAGCTACGCCCAGAAAGCTATCAATATAGACTCTTGGGATACTGCCAAAATCCAGCAGTTCAACCGTTGCCTTTGTCATTTAATCCTGACGACATTGGTCCCCATCGGAGAAATGCTCATCCTCCTGGACCGTTCGAGAGTTGGTTTGAGATCGATGTCTATTTAAAGATAAGCGAACGAGGCTTTCGTGTATTACCCCAGTATGATGTAGCTGGATATAGGATCGATTTGGTTGTTGAAGGTCTTAAGGGAAGATTGGCCGTTGAATGTGATGGCGATGAATGGCACGGTCCAGATAGGTACGAATCTGATATGGCGCGTCAACGGGATTTGGAACGCTGCGGTTGGACATTTTGGAGGGTGCGCGGCAGCGACTTCTATCGAAAGCCAGACAACGCGTTGGCCGAATTATGGGAAGTTCTTGAAAAGAATAAGATTACACCGCAATACTCATGGGATTCGGAACGTAAGCGATCTGAGACGGCGGAAACAGCGCGAGACCGCGCCCCGGTAGCCGATACGGCAGAGGATCTCCATGAGGATAATCAGAAAGATGCTATAGAGTATGAGCAGGTGCAAGAAGCAACGCCGCCACAGAAGCATACTGAAGGACGATTAGACAGAGTACTGGAATATGCACGGTCACGAAGACGACATCTAAGACTAGAAGATATGCATCCGTTAGATATTCAGCAAGCGATAACTAATTCCCTCAAAAAATGCCCGAATAATTCCTGCACGCTCAAGTCTTTGACAAGCCGTGTCTTAAAGGAAATAGGGATTTTGACACGTGGTAATCCACGGTTTGAATTTGAGCGGCGGGTGATGCGCAACCTCGGCGCAATGAAGAGAAAAGGATTTATCGAGGAATATAAGTCTAAAAACAAACGTCTAAGACTTGTTGTTCAGCCGCAGACGATTCTACCTATGTAATACCCTGCCTACTGATCGTTTGCTGTGCGGTTTCGCTCCGCTTCATCTCCGTACCCACTCCGCTTCAATAACGCTCTGTGTCAGTACTTCCGCAGGGGGCGCCTACCCCAAGATTGAGGGAGGCGGGGCCGAGGAAAGGGGCGGAGCGGAGGAGCGGTGCGAGGTCGCAAGAAGTATAATGGCTATGCTGGCGCGCTTTTTGCCTCACTGTCCTTCCGGGAAAGAACAAAGGCGGCGCAATTTCTTCAACGCATACCTCACATGCTGCGACACTGTGGGCTGATGTATTCCGAGGAGGGCGGCGATTTCGCGCTGGCGGAAACCTTGGAGATAGTAAAGGATCAGGCATTCGTTCTGCCGGGCGGTGAGATGATGGGACATTACTTTCCTCACCTCGCGCATCTTCGAGCGGACAAAGCGCGCCCGCTTCTCTCGTCTCTCTTCCTCGTCGCCGTTGTCGCCGGGGATGGGCGCGGGAAATATAGCCTCAAGGACGGAGGGATCGTAGCAAGAGCCCTCGGCTGCGCTCGGGCCGTCCTCACCCGCGGGGCGGCCGCTCGCCTTGCCTACGGCGCCCTCGCTCAAAGGCCCGATTTCCCAAGCGCCTTTCTCACCTTGCTTCCGGTAAAGTTTTGAGTCCCGGCTGTGCCCCGGCCGGAACCGGAACGAGCGACGGCGGGGATCTTCGGTTTTCTCCCCGGCCTCTTTTGGATGCGGCCTTTTTTCGCGATCGGGCGGGTGGATGCTTCTTTCGGGCGGGCGCGGCCTTTTTCCGCCGACGCCGGCGCTGGTTCTTCCCTGACCATTTCGATCCCGAAGATCCGTTCCACATCGCCCTCGGCTATTCTCCGGCGCCCGCCCCCTTTCCCGGCCGTCGCGGACGCGATCACCGCCGCCTCGGAGCCGATCAGCTCTTCGTGATCGACCCCCCGAAGGAGAAAGAGCAGTTCCGGGTTCTCGTCGAGACGCGCCCCCACGGCGTAGAGTACCGCCGCCACGTGCTTGCACATAACGGCCCAGTCGGGGCAGTCGCAGCGCAGGCCGATCTCCCGAGGGAGGGGGAAGAGACCGTGGTCGCGGTCGGTCACCACCGCCATCACTTCCCCCGAAAGCCTCCCCTGGAGAAGTTCCAGGAGGGACCCGATGTGGCCCTCGCAACGGGCCTTGATCCGGCGCCATTTCCGCGTCGGGAGCCTGCTGATCGTCACCTCGACGTTGTACACGTCGGTTCCGATCACCATAGCCCTGACCGCCCCCCCGGCGATCTCGATGTGGCAGACAGAGCCGTTGCGGACGTAGGAGCGGCCGCGGGGGAGGCGGTTCTCGTAATCGCTGAACTTCTCCAGGTGGTTACACCAGGCCTTTCCCCAGAAGGTGCTGGCGATCGCCCGCCCACGCACTTCGACGGGGGATACAGTGACGCCCTTCCGGCGCAGCTTCTCCAGTTTCTTCATGGCCCGCGCGCGGCGCTGCGCCACGGGAACATACGGCCTGAAACCGTAATGCCAATCCATTATCCCTCCTGTATTCGCGCCCGCTCTAAATCAAGGGCCACGATTCCGAGCAACTCCTCATTGCTCATTTCGGTCAGCAGGTTCTGCGCCCCCCCGGAGAGGACGCCCTCGGCCAGCTCCGTTTTCTCCTCTATCAGGGCGTCGATCTTCTCCTCGATCGTTCCCCGGCAGACGAACTTGTGCACCACGACGTTCCGGTGCTGGCCGATCCGGAAGGCGCGGTCGGTGGCCTGGTTCTCGACGGCCGGGTTCCACCAGCGGTCGAAATGGACCACGTGCGAGGCCGCCGTCAGGTTGAGCCCGGTGCCCCCCGCCTTCAGGGAGAGGACGAAGAACGGCGGGCCGTCCTCCCGCTGGAAGGCGTCGATCAGCGCCCGCCGTTTCTTCACCGCCGTACCGCCATGCAGGATCAACCCCTCCCTGCCGAAGACCTCGCCCAGAAAGGCGGCCAGCGGCTCGGTCATCTCGCGGAACTGGCTGAAGACAAGCGCCTTCTCCTGGCGGGAGGCTATCTCCTCGCAGATCGCCCGCAGGCGGTCAAACTTGCCGCTCTCGCACGGATCGTACGTCCCGTCGCCGAGGATCTGGCTGGGATGGTTGCAGATTTGCTTGAAGCGGAGAAGATACGACAAGACCAGACCGCGCCGCTTCATTCCGTCAAGCCCTTCCAGCGCGCCGGAGAGTTCGCTCACCGATCGGGCGTAGAGCGCGGCCTGCTTCTTCGTCAGCCCGCAGAAAGCCTTCACCTCGGTCTTGTCGGGGAGGTCGGCGATGACGCTCCGGTCGGTCTTCAGGCGCCGCAGGATGTAGGGACGCACTAGGTCGCGGAGCGGCGCGTAGCGGTCACTCCCGCGGTTTGACAGGGCTTTTGTAAACTGCTTGAATTTCGCCGCCGAGCCGAGGAGGCCAGGGCATAGAAAATCGAAGATCGACCAGAGGTCGGAAAGGCGGTTCTCCACCGGCGTTCCAGTGAGCGCGATCCGGGCATCCGCCTTCAGTTCCTTGACCGCCCGCGTCTGCCGGGCGGACGGGTTCTTGATCGCCTGGGCCTCGTCGAGGATCGCCAGGCGCCAGTGGACTTCCCGCAGCCATTTCAGCCGTAAAAGCATCCCGTAGCTCGTCAGAACCGCGTCGACGCCGGAGATCGCCCTTTCGGGAGCATCCCCCATGGCGGCCAGCTCCGATTTCCCCATCTCGGACGGGTGAACGAAGATCGCCCTGAGCGAGGGCGCGAAACGCTTCATCTCGGCCTTCCAGTTCGCCAGCAAAGACGCCGGCAGGACCAGGAGAAAGGGCTTCCTCGGGGCTATTCCCTCCTCCTTGAGGGCCAGAAGCAGGGACAGCACTTGGATGGTCTTGCCCAGGCCCATATCGTCGGCCAGGCAGGCGCCAAGACCCAGGTTCGAGAGAAACCAGAGCCAGTTGTGGCCGATTTCCTGATAGGGACGGAGCGCGCCGCGAAAGCTCTCGCTTCTCTTTCCATGCCCCAGACGGCCCGGATCGCGCAGGCCGGACAGGATATTCGAGAGCCACTCGCCGGCGTTCACGAACGACCATTCCCTGATGTCGTCGTGGGCCGCCGCCTCGGTGGATAGGTCCATTGGAGCTCCGGCCAGCAGCCGCATCCCCTCCGCGAAAGAAAGCCCGTTTCGAGCCGCCGCCTCCACACGCTTCCAGTGCGCCAGCGCCTCGGAGAGGCGTTCCCGGTCGATCTCGACCCATTGCCCCCTGATGCACACCAGGCCGTCTCCGCACTCCATCAGCCGCCGCCATTCTTCTTCCGTCAGCTCCTGATCGCCCAGGGCCAGGCCGATCTTGAAATCCAGCATCGCGTCGGCGCCGAAATGGTTCAGCTTCTTCTCCCCGATCGCCACCGAAATCCGCGGGCGCGGACGCGCGCGCCACCAGTCGGGGACCTTCACCAGAATTCCACTCTCCTCGATCAACGGCGCCTCCGTGAGGAAGCGAAACGCTTCGGTGGGCGTCCACGCCAGCGGGTGAAAGATCTCTCGCGAGTCGACCAGTCCCCTTACGAAAACGCTCTTTGCGGATGCAAGGTGAACGGGCGAAAGCAGCTTGATCAGCGCTTTCCGGTTCTTCTCGCCGGCGTATTCCCGCAGCGCGAGACCGAGCGGCTGATACTGGAGCCGGCCGCTTCGGGAAAGCCTGGCCGCGTAGGTCGCCAGAAAAGCGAACGGGAATTTCGGATCGTTCTTGTTCTCCGCGAGGTGGAAGCAGACGCGGCCGACCCGGTGCCAGATCGGGGCGTGCTTCTTGAGCCAATCGGCAATGTCCAAACCGGATGAAGAGACCCGGCCGCGCACCCAAGCGTCCAGTTCCTCCCAAAGCCTTTGCAGGACATCGGCGTTAAGATACTCGCCACCCTTCATGGGCGGCGCGCCCTGGAGCAGGGCCGCTCTTTCCCCGGGAGAGGGGGGCGTGACGGTTTCGAGAAGAGCGCCGGCGGCGGCCGGAGTCCGGCAAAGCGCGGTGAGATAGCGGCAAGCGAACGCCCGCCAGAATGCGAAGGGAGGGGGCGTGGGAGCATCCGGGCTGGAGGCGGCCATCGTGAAGAGTCCCTCCTCCCGGCCGGACGAGAAAGCGTCAATGACCCGCCCCATCCAGGCATCCGGCGTGAAAGCCTCGTCCCCTTTACCACCCCCTCGAATCAGAAGCTGTCCGGCCGGGGTCAATATCAGGCTCGGGCTCACGCGTCCTCCATCTTCCCGGGCCGTCCCCCCTTTTGCAGGCGCGTATGAATGATAATCATATATGTTTGATCTTCCGAGAAATAGCTTGCCGGCGCGAACTCAACCCCAAAATAGAAAAGAAGCCTGTAAGGGATAATAAAAATTTACCCGGAGGGACTTTTCGAACATTTTATGGACGACTCTATGCAATCGCTGTTTGTTTAATCTTCACACCGTTCATCTTCCTCGCAAGGTGGATACTGCATGGGCGCCTCGCCGACGCTCTCCAATATGACCGGTTTCAGATCCCATTTCTCCGCCTGTCGTATTTCTTTGAGCTCCACTGTGAAACGCCACCCATCGCCGTAGTCAAAGAAAAAGAGCATCTTGTCCCCGGGGCGCTTAAAGGCCTGCCGAATCCTTGTTTTCTTAACTCCTTTTGTGCTCGGAGACGATGGCTCCTCGCCAATATCGGAAAATAACTCATACGCCTTTTTTGAATCATGATAGCGATCAAAATTATCGTAGAAACCGAAGCAGTGATCAAAATAAAAACCAAAGGCCTTTGTGATCACCTTCGCGAAATTATAGAGGCTTTTTATTTCGGCAATTTGAATCCGCCTTAGAACCCTTGTCTCAGCGTCAAATCCTCCTCCGCGCATCATCCAGACATCAAAAATAAAATAGCTTAGAGCCGGCCGTCTTGGCAACGATCCTCCTGGGACCGAAGGAACAACTTTAGGATCGTTGAATTTCAGGAGGCGTTCAATCTTATTGTATAACCTATCCCATCGCTCCTGTTTCAGGCTCGACTCTTCATGATTAGCGCACCCTGCTACGAAACCTGCCAGATCGTCAAGTTCTTCATATGAAAAAAGAACGCGATACCCGCTCTTTTCTTTTACCGCTTTTTTAATGTTATCATCGGCATCCGCCCCAGAGATACAAGCCTCCTCCAGAAGCTCTATCTCTTTTTTATCCACTCTCAAAGAAATATCGCGAGTACGATCTATCATGGCTTTCGATCCTATGCCAGTTTCACAATGTATCCGAGCGTATTATCTGCATGTTGTTTACGGACATTTTTCACTTTTTAGGGACATGGAATTCCCGCCACTAATTCCGCCAGCAATTTTGCTTCTTAAATATTGTCGGTCGATTATCCAAAATCATCGATCGATTATCGGTCGATTTCCATATTCCTTCTTTAGGACGTATTTGGTACTCCTCCCTTGCCCAACCCGCTGTAGAATACCCCTGGCACTCCTTGCAACGGAGCCGGAAAAAGTGATGGCGCAGAACGTGCTACGCTCTGCGTCATCTTCCCCATTTAGACGAATTTCGCAACTTTTTCCTCCATAAAAACATCCCCGAAACCAACCCATCTTTTCAAACGGTGGAAGTTGGATTGGCGCGCGAGATAATAGGTGGGTATAACTTCACCTTGGCGCTATGTTTAATCTTGCTGTCTTGATCTGACGATTAGCAAAAATCACCTGATGATTATTTGACGATTATCGTTTCACCTGCAGTATATATCGAGTTGATCTACCTGCTCCGATTTTCTGTGCAATGCCTAGTTTTACAAGCGCATCAAAATCACGGCTAGCTGTATCTCGCGTTATATCAAAAAGTTTCATGCATTTCCGACTGGTTAGCTCCTGTCCCTTATTTAGCATAATAATCATTTTCTTCTGGCGCTCTGTTAGCTTCTCCTCCATGGAAGGGGTAATATGTCGATTTATCACCGAAGATGGAATTCTAAGACGCTTAATATCATCCCCAGGTCCGGGGAAAATAACCTGGAAATAGCCTGTTTCGATAGCCAATTTTGGCTTATCAAGTCCGTGATCGGTCATCTGATCTTGCATACGCCTAAACCCGCTACCCCTCTCCTCAATTCGATGGAAGTAAGAAAGAGACTGGGCAAGAATTGGATTTCTCGAAACAGGTTTATATTTACCGCTCCTTAGTTTAGGAAGCGTTAAGGGAGAGGGAGGATAACCCGGACTTGAAATCACAACACGGTCTGAAAATACCTCTACCATTATCTTTCTGCCAGCATCCTTGTAATCCCGATGAGCAACGGCATTTACCAAAGCTTCACGCAAGGCTTCCACGGGGTATTCGTCCAAGCGAACCCTGTTCAGACCTACAATGCGTATTGGATGGCGAGTATTTTTCTCTATGAAGGCAATGACTTCTTCTATAGCAAGCGGCATCGGCCCTATAACATCTTGATGATCACTAGGATCACCATCAGGATCAACTCCTCTATACGCATCAACTAAAATGCGACATTGTGGAAATGCCGCTGACGGATTCTTGGCCAAGAGAACAATCCCAGGTGCAGTGGCATAATGTGTTCCAGAATCAGGATCACTCCAGATTAAACCCCTTACGAGTAGACTTTCGCATATCTCCTCTTTTGTCAAATCATCTTGAGCTTTTCGTTCTGCTCTTGCTATCAATTCGCGGGCGACTTTGTGGTCCATCAAATCCCACCTAATCCGCTTCAGCGCCTGAGATTCAAAATCCGAGGTCGCTTCGATACTTCTGCTGAGCAATCTCATCCTCATCAGATGATGGTTCTATGCCATAGCTTTCCTTGAGCCACTTCCGTAAAGATTTTAGCACCTCATGCTGTAAATCCAGAATATTTCCAAATCTTTTACGTTTCAAACCATCTTCTGCAATTTCCTCTACAAACTTCCGGGCCCCCGGTTCTCTTTGAAGATTATCCGGCTCTTTAAGATAGATAAGTATTGGGATTCCCTTAGCTTTGGCTCGTCTGTACTCATGATGAGCAATTGAGAGTGCACCTAACTTGTGCCCATATTCTTTCCAGATTATGCTCAGGCAGATATGACAGGTATCAAGTGTTTTTAAACATCCTTCGAGAGCTTTCTCAGGAGAAGCAGGTTCAAGCTCATAGAGAATAGCTTCACAATGCTTTTGCAGGAATGGATCGGTGAATACTAACGATAGAATAATTAGTCGCTCAGGCTCCAGTTCTTTCTGTACTGAGCTGACAAAGATTCTGAGCTTCTTCATGTTGCTTCCCTAGTAATTACTTTTCTTCTGTTAAAGCATCTAGCGAAACTCCCAGCGCATCAGAAATCTTCTTCAAGGTCCTGATTGTGGGATTATTATTCGCACCGGATTCTATCTTTACAAGGGTTGTGTAAGTGACATCAGCTAATTTAGCCAGCTTGTCTTGAGATAATCTTTTTGCCTGCCTATATTTCTTTATGTTCTTTCCAAGCATAACAACCCCTTTGCGCATCGGTCAATATATTGCTAGGATAATATTGTTTGATTATACTACCGTTATTATTTTGATATTTTACCAGCCGAGGAGATAGTGATGAAAACAAAATTGTGGAGAGAGTACCCAATTACCACCCCCCCCCCCGGATTCCTTTTTCCGGCGCCAGCGCCGGAAAAAGTGATGGCGCAGAACGTAGAACATTCTGCACCATCGGACTGGCTCCCCCATTTAGACGAATTTCGTAACTTTTTTCTCTATGAAAATACCCAACCCATACTTCCAAGCGGTAGAACTCAGGTTAGCAAGATGATCTGCCGGATTCAAGATCAGGTTTTGTTCTTGACCTACACCGGCCTCTCGCTCTCCTGCTATATGTCAAAAGATGAATTTGATAAAGCGGTCAAAAAGGGGGCTTTTGCGAATGCGGCATTTTTTCCAAAAAACATGTTCCGTATCCCCGGAGTCGTGCTCTATGAGCCCGAACCAGTGCAGGGGCATATATACATGACAGGTCACAATATATGAAATATTGTCGCGTGTAATACAACGGTCTTCTATGTCATTCATAACAGCAGGCAGAAGTATCCGAGGAATCAACTTCTCTGCTGAAACCCAGTCCGCCGCAAAATCAGCCAGGCGCCAGAGGATAATTGCAAAGGTGCGCTGAATGTCATCGAAATCCTCAACGAAACGGCAGAAGTAATCGAGATTTGTGTGCCGGAAGCACCCAATAAAAAGGCGCCTGTACAGTTCGCCAGCCTTCTCATCAGCCAGCAGCCCGCGGCCATTTTTTGCGACCGAGAATCTGGCCCGCCGCCTATGCAGAAGACCCGCGTGCTCGCAGATGATCCTGATAACATGTAGAGGCCAAGCATCCAGCTCGTTGGCGACCTTAAAACAACTCCTGATCTCCTCCATGTATGCGTTCGGCCATTCCAGAATCCGGACCATCTCGGCCACCACTGCGCGCTGAAGATTCCCCGTCTGCGTGGCCGCGACACCACCCAGGTTTTCGGTCGCGGAAAGAAACATCCGCGCATTGGTGAACAGCCGGGCGCCGCTTAACTCAGCAAGAGGAATATCTTGCCTGAATCTGATAGCGCCCGCATTGTTCTCCCAGTCTGCGGCCATTAACCCGGGCAGTACTTCCTCCATTGTGTGCTCACGAAAACAGATCATGTGTATAACTCTCCGGCATCCGGCAAAAATTCTTAGCTGACATCAAGCATCCAGGCGGCGTTCTGTTGAAAGCATTAATTATCGGAAACTCCTCCCAATTCAACCCAGCCGCCTTGACACACAACGATAATAAACAGGAAGGCATCTTTACGCTGCCTCGACAAGCTCGGCATTGCAGAGGAGGAAATAACTTAATGCATAGAATATCTTGAAATAATCCGGCAGGGTTCAAATGTTTTATCGAATTGCCGCCTCTCGTTGGATAGTTAATTTATAACCTACTTTATGTAAGGCCGATTCTAATTTGGAAATCGAGAACTCCTTGCGCTTCTTTAAAACATTTGAAAGGAATCCCTGATCTATTCCCGTGGCTCGACAGAATTGATATTGCGACTGAAAATTACTTTTAACCAATTCTTCTAATTCGTCCCTGAGATCTCTTTGTCTGGTATAACCTTGTTCTATGCCTAATCGAGCCTCCAAATCCTGGCAGATCTTGTATATGGGAAGTTCTAATAACTCTTTGCCTTTAATCCCTCCCCATAATTCATTTCCTTTAGCGAGCCAGAAATCGGCAAACTTGTCCCAAGAAGGTCTTTGGTTATAGTACCTAAGCACTTTCGCCAAAAAGGCCTTGTGGGCGGACGGCAATTGATCCCGATTATACTTTTCATTCTCTAATGTAGTATAAATTCTCATGGCAACTCCTTATTGGGAATATAATATACTTTGCCTTTGCAAACAAATCTGATGCACTGCTGTTGAAATCTGATCGCAACCTTTTCTAAAAGCTTTTCCATCTCGGGAAACTGACTCTCTTTGATATCAACATGATATTCCCGGCATTTATCATAGGTCACTACGCCTGTATCAGGATTTTTCCACGGTCCTGAACCGGTCTTATGAGGCGTATACCCTCCGAATTTTGCAATCAACTCGTTTTGCAGCCACTTCCATTTATCCGCGGGGTGGAGTCTGCCAGAACCAAGCGATTTATCGCCATACAAAGGGACTAAAAACTTACTTTCCACCTTATCCGGCTTTTTCATTATATAGCTTACCCCATACTTGACTGTAGGTCAAGTATAAATTGTACTCTTTTAAGAATTTTTTGCAAAACGAATTGGCGTGTCAAGCCAACTTTTTTTATGTTTTTCCTTACCTTACAGAGAATTATATCTCAATCAACAAGCAGAGAAAGTCTTTAACTCCTGTGAAGCCCAGGGGGCGGATTCGGATGAGTACCAATATGGCGCGCCGGACTTCTCGCTCCCCTGCTTCTCGTCTCCGGCACTATTCTGGCCTGCGACACATAAGCCGGCGATCGCGAAGTAGAGCACTAACCTGACTTTCGCAACTGGACCGTCGAAATCGCTATTTTGAGGGGG
>CAYWRA010000027.1:6487-27535 GCA_964460305.1 uncultured bacterium | reverse complement strand
AAAAATCACATCACCTCAATTGTGTGCCTATACACCCCATAACTGTCCCATTACACCACGATAATTTTTCACCACGGAGGACACTGAGAAAGCACTGAGTACACTGAGAAAAAACCATAAATTAATTTCAACCACGGATTAACCTGGATTATTCATGAGCGAAGAATAAGGAACCGCACCCCATCCCAAAGGGATCCCTTCGGGAAAGGGGCCCTTTGGGTGAGGAACAATTTTTCACAAAGAGTAAAAGAGAGAAACAGGAACGAAGCAAACGTAAGCCCCCTCCCTGACCCTCTAAGGGGAGAGAGGTGGGTGGGGGTGAACATCACCCTAGAAATACCCTCTTAACTCTTATTCTCTTTTACTCTTTGTGAGAATCTGGTCTCTTTCCCAAAGGGACCCCCTTGGGGCATGTCTTTCTTCGTGGTAAAAATCTGCTTTTATCCCCCAGAGGGGCCTCTTCGTGGCTGGATAATTGTTATATAAAAAAATCAGTGTATATCAGTCAAGAATCAGTGGAAATCAGTGGCAAACTACCTTGTTCCACACCCAGTAACTGAGGCATTACGCGGTAGCTAAGCGCACCCATATGATAATAGTAATCCATACTATGTTACATCATGATTGATATGTCAACTATTACGCCCTGACACAATATCAACGCCCGCCCCCAGCCGTCTTGTGTTCGTTTCTAACTCTAAGAGAACGCGTTACATAATATTTCGCACTGCTGGCATTCATGCCCTTTACCCCCCAAACTTGACAACTGCTCAAAAATGAGCTAAAATTCAAATGAGCGAGGGGGCAGGAGAAGAAGGAAGCTCGCTCTTATAGGAGCGGCGGACTGGTGAAGGCGCAACGATGGTTCTTCCTGGTTCAAATGACAAGCGCGGCGGCGATTTCTGCGCTTCTTTCCACCTCACCTGCATCTGCCGTGCCGGAAGCTCCTTACGTCGAAGGCGAACTCCTCGTCAAATACAAAACCTCGGTTCCCAATTCCCGCAGGAGTGGTATCGAACGCGGCGCCAGTGTGACGATGACAGAGGAAATTCCCGAGCTCGGCATCAAAAGGGTTAAGATAAATTCAGGGATGTCGGTCGAGGAATGCATCGAGCACTATCAAAGGGTCGCCGGCAGCGAGATCGAGTATGCCGAGCCGAACTACATCCTGACAGCCGACCTTTTGCCCAACGACCCCGATTTCAACGCGATGTACAATCTGCGCAACGTCGGGCAGGACGGCGGCGTGCAGGGGGCTGACGTCGCCGCGTCCGAGGCGTGGGATACCACCACGGGCGGCAGCGTTGTCGTCGCGGTCATTGACACGGGCGTGGACTACTCGCACCCCGACCTCGCGGCCAATATGTGGACGAACACGGGCGAGATACCGGATAACGGCATTGACGACGATGGCAACGGCTATGTCGACGATTGGCGCGGCTGGGACTTTTGCAACAACGACAACGACCCCTATGATGACCACTCTCACGGCACGCACTGCGCCGGCATCATCGCAGCCGAGGGTAATAACGGCATCGGGGTCGCCGGCGTGTGCTGGACGGCGAAGATCATGCCGCTCAAGTTCATGGCGGCAAACGGGGCGGGCTCGACTTCCGAGGCGGTGAAAGCGATCCTCTACGCGACCAAGATGGGCGCTCGGGTGATGAGCAACTCCTGGGGAGGCAACGGATACTCACAGGCGCTCAAAGATGCCATTGAGGCCGCAGACAACTCCGGGGTAATATTCGTCGCGGCTGCGGGCAACTCTGCGAGCGATAACGACATCACGGCGCACTATCCCTCAAGCTACGATTGCAAGAACGTCATCGCCGTCGCGGCAACCGACAATCGCGACCTCCTCGCGTCATTCTCCTGCTACGGGCTCGCTTCGGTGGACATCGGGGCGCCGGGGGTCGCGATTCAAAGCACCGTACCGGGAGGCGGTTACGCGTCGTACAGCGGGACGTCGATGGCGACTCCACATATCGCGGGCGCCGCGGCACTCGCGTTGTCGCACTCGCCCGGGAAAGACCATCATCAAATTATTGCGGATATCCTCAACGGGGCGACGCCGCTCTCATCGCTTGACGGCAAGGTCGCAACCGGCGGCAGGCTTAATCTCCAGCAGATGCTCAATCCCGAACCCGACACGACGGCGCCGGCACAGGTCACGGACCTGAGTGTAGTAGAGACGAGGATGGCGCGGGTGACGCTGAGCTGGACCGCTACCGGAGATGACGGCGGCGTGGGGAAGGCCAGCGCCTACGATCTCAGGTACTCGGTAAGTCCCCTCACGGACGAGAGTTGGGATGCGGCCTCACGGGCCTCCATCTCCGTCAACCCCCAGAGCGCGGGGAGCGTTGAGGAGGCAACGGTTTCCGATCTGCTGCCGTCCACGGCGTATTATTTTGCTCTTAAGGTAAAAGACAATCGGGGCAACGGCTCGGCTGTTTCGAATGTAGTGACCACGACGACCTCCGCCGGCGTGGTGGTCATCGATGATAACGCTGAGAACGGCGACAACGGCTGGTCGGCGACGGGGCTCTGGCACCGCACCAGTCACAGGGCGTCCAGCGCTTCCAGCTCATGGTACTACGGGCAGGAGGGGCTCTGGACGTATGACACGGGGGACGCGAACAGCGGCGCGCTCACGTCGCGTGAGGTAGACTTGAGCGGATATAACGACGCAGTCCTCACCTTCAGCAACTATAGGAAGGTGGAGGCATACGGGGGGGCGTACGATGTTTGCGCGGTCGAGGCCTCGAACGACGGCGGCGCCACCTGGAATCGGCTTATGACGCGCGATTCATCGAGCCCGGAGACGCCCGGCTGGACGAACTCGGGTGCGGTGCCGCTCACAAGCTTTGTGGGAGGGCGCTTGCTCCTTCGTTTCTCCTTCGATACGGTGGACGCCAACTCCAACGGATATGAGGGATGGTATGTTGATGACATCCGTATCACGGCCGAGGAGCCTGCGGCTAACAGTGAGAAGCCCGATCCTTACCATCACCGTGTCGAACTCGCGGTGAATGGAGATCGCTTCCGCTGCGGCGACAGGCTCTATATTACCGCGACAGTGAAGCGCGGCGAGCTCTGTTCTTACAATGTGTGCGATGCATATCTCTCCGTGTCGTTGCCAAACGGCCGCGAGATCTTCGTCTCGCGAGGGCATGTGCTCTCCGGGAAGGCCATGCCCCTCGCGAGCAGTTTCAAGGTCCGGGATGTAAGCGTCACGATTGGCCCCTTCATCCTCCCCCCAGGCCTTCAGGGAGGTAGTTACTCCGTGCGCGGTGTGCTCATGCCTTCGCAGACGGGTACGGGCAGGGGGGCAAGTATGGTGAGCAATCTCTCCGAGGTAAGCTTTACGGTCAATCAGTGAGAATGACAAATGCCAAATGACAAAACACGATGAGGTTTGTCATTTGGTATTTGTCATTTGTGCTTTGTCATTATTCTTATCGCCCCATAGTACGCCTCGGCGGATGAGGAGGTATTGTCCGAGTCGCTCATGAAGCCGATGCCGCCGACGGGGCGGTCCGGCGCCCAACCGAAGGCCCTCGTGTAGTCGTCCCACAGATTCCTCTCGATGGGGACCCATTTCCCCAGATCCTCGGTCCCCGAATTGACCACGATGAGCTTGCATTTTGCCGAAGAGAGGCTGGCCTTCACCGTTCCCACGGGGGTTTCGTTGTCCCAGACGTATTCAAGGACGTAGGAGGTCAGGAACGTCCAGCCGGGGAAAAAGACGTAAACCCGCGCGCCGTAATCGTCGTGGGCATGGTCGTTTTCCTTTCCCTTCCGTGGGAGACGCACAACCTTCCATTGCCACCGGAGGATAGGATACTCATGCGCGTCGTATTTTATGCCCTTGTACAGCATGGACGCGCTCCCGTCGCTTGTCCCATGCAGGACGGGGCCATCGGGTCCCTGGACGACCTCCCATGAAACCGGCTTGTTGTATGTCTTTTCCTTCCAACCGTCATCCCGGAGGGGCCGGCCCGGCGTGAAGCCGACCACGGCGAACGTGTCGCGAATGGGCGGGACGGCTTTCCCCTCAGGCGCCCCAGTGAGCACCGCCGTAAGCATGAACCAGAGGAAGATAGTTTGCATGACGTTTCCCTACCTCGTTCTATTCATCCGCGGGAATGACAAATACCAAGTGACAAATGACAAATACCAAATGACAAAACCCCATTGTGTTTTGTCATTTGTCATTGGGCGCCTCAGCGCCCTCAGCGGTTTCGCGGTTTGAGTTGCAGCACCGTGTCACGGCCGAACCGGCGGTCGTCGCGGCGGGGGTAGTCGAGGTTATAGTGGAGCCCCCGGCTCTCCTTGCGCCGGAGCGCGGAACGGATGATGAGCTCGGCGACCGTGGCGATGTTTCTAAGCTCCACGAGGTCCGCGGTGATGATGAAGTCCCAGTAGTATTGATCTATTTCTCTCTGCAGGTTCTCGATCCTGTTGAGGGCGCGCTCGAGCCGCTTATTCGTGCGCACGATCCCGACATAGTCCCACATGAAGCGGCGCACCTCGTCCCAGTTATGGCTCACCACGACCGACTCGTCGCTGTCCGTGGCCGATCCGGTGGTCCATCGCGGGATCGGCGGCGGGGCGGGGAGCCGGCCCCCCCGGAAGAGACGATCCGCATGCGCGGCGGCCTTATCGGCGATGACGAGTGCTTCGAGGAGTGAGTTGCTCGCAAGCCGGTTAGCGCCGTGAAAGCCGCTGCAGGCGGTTTCCCCTATCGCCTTCAGCCCCGCGATCGTTGTCTCCCCCTGGATGTTCGTGCGCACCCCTCCGCACGTGTAGTGCGCCGCGGGGACGACGGGGAGCGGCTCTTTCGCCATGTCGTAGCCTAGGGTCAGGCACTTTTCATATATGTTAGGGAACCTTTTGAGCAGGAATTCCTTCCGCCGGTGCGTAATGTCGAGGAGGACGTAGTCGTCGCCCCGGTTCTTTATTTCGTTGTCGATCGCCCTCGCAACGACGTCGCGCGGCGCGAGCTCTTTGTCCCTGTGGTATTTGTGCATGAACGGCTCCCCGTTCGCGAGCCTGAGGACTCCCCCCTCGCCGCGCACCGCCTCGGATATGAGGAAGCTCTTTGCCTGTGGATGGTATAGGCAGGTGGGGTGAAATTGGATGAATTCCATGTTGGCTATGGCAGCCCCGGCGCGGTATGCAATCGCCACGCCGTCGCCGGTCGCGATGTCCGGGTTGCTCGTGTAGAGGTAGACCTTGCCCGCGCCGCCGGTAGCGAGGATGGTGAGGGGTGCGGCAAGGGGATGAATTATCCCGGCGGCCTTGTCTAGAACGTAGGCGCCTACGCAGCGGTAGGGAGGCTTTTTGCGCGGCGCGAGCTTGCGGGTGGTCACGAGGTCGACGGCGATATGATTTTCGAGGATTCGGATGTTCCGATGTTCCGCAGCGCGGGCGAGGAGCGTTTCCTCCACCTCGCGTCCGGTGAAGTCGGCGGCGTGTACGATGCGCCGGGCCGAGTGCCCTCCCTCACGCCCGAGATCCAATTCGCCGCGCGCGTTCTTTGAAAAAGGCGCCCCCATGGCTACGAGCTCGCGTATGGCGCGCGGGCCGTCCGGGACGATTGCCTCGACCACCGTGCGATTGCATAGGCCGTCGCCTACGGTGAGGGTGTCCCGTACGTGGGCCTTGAATGAGTCATGGTTGGAGAGGACTGCGGCGATGCCGCCCTGGGCATAGTTGGTGCCGGACTCCGCTTTTTCCCTTTTGGTGATGATGGTGACCCGTGCGAAGGTGGCGCATTTGAGGGCGAAGGTGAGTCCCGCGATGCCGCTGCCGATGACGAGGATGTCCGTTTCCATTTGCCTTCATGGTAGCAGGTTCGGTTAAGAGAGGCAATCCCGGCCTGGGGTTTCCTGATTTTTGGAAGTGAGGGACATTGTTTCACAAAGAGTAAAAGAGGACGACCCTGATCGATGGACCAAGGCGGCAGGAATTCTGGAGTAAGTTACAAGCTTATAGCTTACTACTTACAGCTATTGTATTTTACCATTGATACGCTTTCCCTCTTTTACTCTTCGTGACAAATGGTTGTGACAATTCATGTTTTTTTAGGGGATTTTGCAATTATCAATGATAGCAACTATTATCAATCTTACGCACGAGTTTGGAGCCCATCATCCATTTTATATGGATGAAATATGGATGATTTAGTGGTGTTGCGTTTATTTGTGGATTGTGCCAGCATAACGCGCTTTGTTTTTTGGCATATCGTGTCATCGTAATTGCCCGCCGGAAAAATCCGGCGACAATGCGGTAAAAGTGGGGTCACTCGTGGAACGGGATGGGCGACCGTTCCACACAACAGGGGAGGAGCAGACATGTTTTCTCGCTTTGCGTATGTCGCTCTCGGTGCGATGGTGTGCGCGGTATTCTTCTTTTGTCGGTTGGCGGCGGCACAAGATCTTACGATCTACTGCATAGAGGTAGGCCTTGATGTCGATGGGTTCTACCATCAGGGAGACTCGACTCTCGTCATATCCCCGACGGGGAAGAGGCTTCTCATCGATGGGGGCGCCGGCGGCGCCAGCGGTTCCGACTCCGTCCTCGCGCTTTTCGCTCGCGTAATTCCGACCGGCGGGTTGGACTACATGGTGACCACGCACTGGGACGGCGACCACAGCGGCGGTCTCGACAACGTCGCCACCGACAATTCCGATCAGTACATGCCCACGACCGTTTACGACCTCGGGGATTCCGCCACCGAGGCCGAAGCGGCCTACAACACCGCCTTCAGCGGCAGGCAGGTGACTCCATCGGTCGGAGACATGCTTGATCTTGGCGGCGGATGCACCGCCACTTTCGTTTCCATCGACGGTCATACCTACGGCGGCGGCTACACGAGCCCCAGCAGTGACGCCAACGCCCGCTCCATAGGACTCCTCATCCAGTACGGCGGGTTCGATTACCTCACGCTCGGGGATCTCCCGGCGGACTGGGAAAATACGCTGGGCGCGGCGCTTGAGGCTGCGAGCGTCAACGTCGATGTCCTCCACGTGAGCCACCACGGCAGCTACAATTCCACGGAAAATTCGTTTATCGCCTCCATCTTGCCGGAGTATGCCGTCATCTCCTGCGGGGACAACAATGGCTATGGACATCCGCATCAGTATGCGATCAATCACCTGAATGCCCTGACCGATGGTGGTTCCGCCTACTCGCCTGCATACACCGCTGTTACCAGGATCTATACGCTTGAAAGGGGTGATAGCGATGCGGGGACGGCCGGCAACGTGACCATCGTGGGGAGCGGGCACGACACCGACCCCACGCTACAGGGCAGCCTCAAGATAACCGTCGACGAAGATGGATATGAATACACCTTCACGAACGAGGGGCCCAACACGAACACGGTGGACCACGGCCCCTATTCGACCGATGATAGCCTGAACCCCGATTTTTACAACTACGCCCGGTGGCCGATGTTCCGCTGCAATGCCAACCGGATGGGCGCGATCACGGTCGAGGGGCCGGCGCTATACACGCTGAAATGGACTTACAATCTCGCGGCGGACATCTCGTCCTCGCCGGCGGCGAGCGTCGGGAACGACGTTTATCTCGGCGCGGAAAACAACTATCTCTACTGCCTGATCTCCGGCGGCGGTCTTCGCTGGAGTTACAGGACCGCCGGACTGATCTCCTCATCCCCGGCGATAGACAGCTCGCGGGTGTATGTCGGGTCTGATGACTATCGTCTTTATGCCATCACCTCGCAATCCGGTTCGCTCGCTTGGAGTTACGTGACCGGCGCGGCCATCTCATCGTCTCCAGCGGTGACTACGTATGAAAAGGAGGTATACGTAGGCTCTGAGGACAACAGGCTATACGCTTTCTCTTCGACGGGTGGGCTGCGGTGGAGTTATAGGATGGGTGATATGATCGAATCGTCCCCGGCGGTGAGCGACAATACCCTGTACGTGGGGACGGACGACAACCGCGTCTTCGGCCTATGGCGCGACGGCGGGTTTTCCTGGAGTTACAGGACCGCCGGCGACGTTTCGGCCTCTCCTGGGTTGAGCTCGACCAATACGGTCTACGTCGGATCGGAGGATGAGCGCTTCTACGCCGTGGACTTCGCGGGCAAATTCCTCTGGAGCTACAGGACGGGGGAGCCGATCCTCTCGTCGGCGGCCGTGGGCGTTGACACGGTATTCGTGGGATCGACGGACAACAATATCTACGCCCTGGGACAGAACGGAGTCCGGGCCTGGAGCTATACCACCGCGGGGAACGTATCCTCATCGCTGGCGCTCAACAGCAGCGGAAAGGTGTTCGTGGGATCGGAAGACAACGTCCTCTACAGTTTTGTATCCACCGGAGCTCTCCTCTGGAGCTACAGGACGGCCGAGCCCGTCGTCTCCTCCATGGCGATAGGCTCCGGCACGGCGTTTATAGGGTCGGACGACAACAAGCTGTATGCGTTTTAGTCGGGAGCGGTTATAAATGACAAATGACAAATGACAAAAGAATGACAAATACCCAATGACAAATGTCAAAACGCGATGAGGTTTTGTCATTTGAATTTTGTCATTTGTCATTTAGCCTGAGGAGCCGTAGCGATGGAGCAACCCCTTGAAATGGAAGGAAACAAGATCGATTCGCTTTTGACCGAGATGACGGACATAGTCAGGAAACTTAAAAGACACAACGCCGACGAGCCCCGTGCCGACGCCGCCATGATGGGCGGTTGTTCTACGGCGGCTGTCCCTCACACTGAGGGCGCCAGGCTGGCCGCGGAGTGATTCCCGTCTGTGGTATAATCTCCCCATGGACAAAATCATCATCCGTGGGGCGCGGCAGCATAACCTAAAAGGCGTCGATCTCGAACTCCCGCGCAATAAGCTTATCATCGTCACCGGAGTGTCCGGATCGGGGAAGTCCTCGCTCGCGTTTGACACCCTCTACGCCGAGGGGCAGCGCAAATACGTCGAGAGCCTCTCGGCGTACGCCAGGCAGTTCCTCGAGCAGATGCAAAAGCCCGACGTGGACCATATCGAGGGGCTCTCGCCGGCGATCGCCATCCAGCAGCGCCCCCTGGCGGCCACACCCCGCTCGACGGTCGCCACCGTGACGGAAATCCACGACTACCTGAGGGTCCTCTATGCCCGATTGGGCGTTCCACACTGCGTGAAATGCGGGAAGGCCCTCCGCAGGCGGACGGTCCAGGAGATGGTTGACGAGATCCTTGCATGGGGAGAGGGGATGCGCCTCCAGTTGCTTGCGAAGATGGTCGACCGCGCAAAGGGGACCCATGCCGAACTGCTTGAAAGACTCGCCCAGGAAGGGTTCGTCCGCGTCCGGATCGACGGCGCGTTCTCGGAGCTTGCAGCGGTGGGGAGGCTTAACGCCCGCAAGTCCCATACCATAGACCTGATCGTCGACCGTTTGACGGTAAGCGAGAAGATCAGGAACCGTTTGACCGATTCGATGGAGCTTGCGCTACGGATGGGGGAGGGGCGGGCGCTCGTCCTCAGGGAGTCGCCTCCCTCCGAGACGGTGTTCACCGAGCGGATGCTCTGCCCGGACTGCGGTCTGGGCTACGCCGACCTCGGCCCCGCCGGTTTTTCGTTCAACAGCCCACAAGGCGCTTGCCCGGCCTGCCACGGCCTGGGGAAGCGGCTAGTGTTCGATCTCGACCTGGTGATTGATCCCAGGAGGACCGTGGCCTCCGGCGGAATAGCTCCCTTTAGGTACGGCGGCCGGTCGATTATCATTTACTACAAGAGTCTCCTCCGGGCGGTCGCAAGGCACTACGGTTTCGATCTTGACGTGCCATTCGCAAAACTCGATAAACGGTGGCAGGACATCCTATTGTACGGGTCGGGCGATGAGCAGATCGAGCTCCGCTACTGGCGCGGCCGCCGCCCACTTATGCGAAAGGCGTCCTTCGAGGGGATTGTCAATATCCTCGATCGCCGGTTCCGGCAGTCGGAAAGCGCGTACGTGCGTGAGAAACTACAGGAGTTTATGCGAGACTCCCGTTGCGAGGCGTGCGGCGGCAGGAGACTGAGGCCCGAGGCGCTGGCGGTGACGGTGGGCGGTAAATCCATCAGCGATTTCACGGCGATGACCGTAAGTAGCGCGCTGGCATTCGTTAATGGGATGGGCCTTGGTCCGCGCGACCTAGCTGTCGGACGGGAGCTCCTGCGGGAGATAGGGAAGCGTCTCGGATTCCTGGAATACGTGGGATTGGATTATCTCACGCTGGACCGGGAAAGCTCCACCCTCTCGGGCGGAGAGGGACAACGGACGAGGCTTGCGACGCAGATCGGGTCTGGGCTTGTGGGGGTGCTCTACGTTTTGGACGAGCCGAGCATCGGCCTGCATCTGCGCGACAACGAGCGGCTCCTGCATACGCTGCTGAAACTCCGCGACCGCGGCAACACGGTGGTCGTCATCGAGCACGATGAGGCGACCATCAGGGCGGCCGACCATGTCGTCGACCTCGGTCCCGGAGCGGGGGTCCACGGCGGCCGCATCGTCGCGGAGGGTAGGGTGGAGCAGATCGTCGGCGCCCCCGAGTCGCTTACCGGGAGGTATCTCTCCGGCGAGCATTTCATATCGGTGCCCGAGCGCAGGCGCTCCCCTGTGCCCTCCCGCCGCCTTGAGATCCTCGGCGCATCGCACAATAACCTAAAGAACGTAGACGCGCGCATTCCGCTCGGCCTCTTCTGCGTGGTAACGGGCGTTTCCGGCGCGGGTAAGAGCTCTCTTGTCGACGATACCCTGAGGCGCGCGCTCGGTCAGCGGTTTTACGGCTCGCGCGAGGTCCCGGGGAAGCATCGGGCGCTTAAGGGATTGGAAATGATCGACAAGGCGATCGTGATAGACCAGTCGCCGATCGGCCGAACCCCCCGTTCCAATCCCGCCACCTATACCGGTATCTACACCCACATTCGGGACCTCTTCGCGAAACACCCCGACTCGAAGGCCCGCGGCTATAGGCCCGGAAGATTCAGCTTCAACGTGAAGGGCGGGCGTTGCGAGGCCTGCCGCGGCGACGGCATGCTCAAGGTCGAGATGCATTTTCTGCCGGACGTGTACGTCATGTGCGAGGCGTGCGGTGGGCGTCGCTATAACCGCGAGACGCTGGAGATCCGGTTCAAGGGGAAAAACATCGCCGAGGTCCTGGACATGACCGTAGAGGAGGCGCTCCTCTTTTTCAGGAACGTTCCCGCCCTCGCGAGACGGCTCGGAGTGCTGAATGACGTCGGCCTCTCATACGTCAAGCTCGGTCAATCCGCCACCACCCTCTCGGGCGGCGAGGCGCAGCGGGTCAAGCTCGCGCGGGAGCTCGGCATGGTGGCCACGGGGCGCACGCTGTACATCCTCGACGAACCGACGACGGGCCTCCATTTCGCCGACATCCACAAGCTGCTCGAAGTCCTCCAGCGCCTTGTTGACGCCGGCAACACCGTCCTTGTGGTGGAGCACAACATGGAAGTGATAAAGTGCGCCGACTGGGTCATCGATCTGGGACCCGAGGGGGGCGAGGCTGGCGGCGCCATCGTCGCCGAGGGCCCGCCGGAAAAAGTCGCGGAATGCGAGAGATCGTACACGGGGAGGTATTTGAGGAGTTACCTGAACTGCATAGAGAAATCCCAAATCCCCCGCCTGACAACCGGCGGGCAGGCAAATCCCAAATCCCAACATTCAGAATGACAATACCAAATGACAAATGTCAAAATCTCATTCCAGCGCCTGTCTGCGTTAATCCCCCGACGGGGCCCCTTAGGGGTGCGTCCAATTCTCCGTGTTAATCCGTGCCTGCATGCCGGAGTGCCTGCCTGCGCGAAGCCGCTTCGGCATAGGTAGGCGTTTAGGGGCGTAGGCGTGTGCATCCTCCATGGGGGCCTCTTTTATGGATGTGGTTGCACATTAATATTGGGGTTTGGGATTTGGGATTTGGGATTTTCGTTGCGGTTGCTTATCAACAGACTCTTCCCCTCGCTCCCGAGAACATTGATGGGCGTTTTCACCGATTTGCTGAAGACGGCCATGTCCCTCTTTCTGATCACGATTAAGACCGGGCGCTTCGAGTCCCAGATCCTTGATAGTTGACCGTAACCGATGAACCAGGCCGAGTTATTTCCCTGCCGGCTGCCGAACGCGAGCTCGCCTCGCGTCCCGATTACGACGATCCTCCGCTGGGCGTAGAAGGGGAGATTCTGGTTATAGAGGCCGTAGCTCCCCACCAGGACGCGCTTGTAAGGGGCGAGTTCCTTGACCTTCAGAGCCAGTTTTTTTATGGATTTCTTTTCGGCCAGGAGTTCGAGCGCGCCTGGCGGAGCGACTATGTCAAGGACATACAACGTTGCGCATAGGGCGAGGAATAGCTTCAAGGCGTCGCCGCTCCGGATCGAGACAAGGCCGAGCAGCCCACCCGCGAACAGGATCGCGCCGGTCGCGAGGCAATGGTGCGGCACGATCCTCGGGTTGGCGACCACGAAGGGATAGAGCGAGATCCCGATCGCTCCGACGACGAGAAGGAAGAGTATGGCCCATGCCTGGCGTCGTATGAGGTTGAAGGCGTTGTCACAGGCGTCCGATAACGACTGGCCGATGAGGAGCGCGGCCGCGGGGAAAGCGGGGAGGATATATGTGACGAGCTTTGACTTCGAGAGGGAGAAAAAGCAGATGATGACTAGCAGCCAGATCCAGAGAAAAGAGCGGGCATCCGCCCCGGGCCCGGTTTTCCCTTTCCAGAGACGACGGACGGCGGCGGGGAAAAATAACGACCATGGGAACATGAATCCCAGAAGGACGGGGATAAAGAACCAGATCGGTTGAAAGTGCTCGTCGGGAGACGCGTAACGCTTTAGGTGCATGTCGATAAAGAAGAACCCGGGGAACTCCGGATTTCTGATCGACACAAGGACAAACCAGGGAACGGATACCAGGAGGAACAGGAGGGCCGGGCGCGCCAGCCGCAGCTTTTTAAGACAACCCCGCCGGCATCGAGGGAGAGCGTATATCCCGATGATGGCGCAGGGGAGAATGATTCCGATGGGCCCTTTGGTGAGGACCGCAAGCGCGGCGCATAAGGAGGAAAGATACACATAGCGGGTTCGTTTGCGAGAGTCCTGTTGAGACACGAGGAAAAAGCCGAGGGTCGCCGACATGAATAGGGTCAGCACCATGTCTGTGTTATTGAGCCTGCCTTGCACGTAGTATCCCATGGAGGCGCCGAGCACCATCGCCGACAGCATCCCTGCCCGCCTTCCGAACGCTATGCGACCGACATGGTAGGTGAGAAGGATCCCGAGGAGCGCGGACACGGCGCTGAAGAAACGCACGGCGAATTCGTTCTCTCCGAACAGCTTGAGCGAAATGCATGTCAGCCAGTAATAAAGCGGCGGCTTTTCGAAGTATTTAACGTAGTTAAGATGGGGGGTGAGGAAGTCTTTGAGCTCGATCATTTCCCTGGGTATCTCAGCATAGCGTCCCTCGTCCGGCGCGATGAGCATGAGGTTCCCAAGCGATTGAAAGAGCCCCGCGCCGAACAGGACGACGAGGACAAGGATATCCCATCGCCGGCGTGCCTGGCTTGCCCTAAAGAAATCCGTTATGGCTGTGATAGATAACGTTTTGCGCATGAGATGTGTATGGTATGGAGGCCAGCAGTATAGCATTTAACGGGGGAAAATCCCAGCCCGCCATGAAGGCGGGCTGCCCCTCCTAACAACCGGCGGACAGGGCCCGCCGTATGGCGGGGCAAATCCCAAGCTGCGTTGGGCGTGGGGTGTGAAAATCTGTGGTGAACAATTATCCTTCCACTCTGCGCAATCTCCGCTGGAGGCCGTGGCCATTTCAGACTATGGTTCAAGCAGTTACAAATTCTTAATATTTATCGACAAAATACCATTGTCGATAACCGGTTGCTTCTATGCGCGTTATAACAGAACAGCACTGAGAGGCGATTTTTGATTTTATCAATGACAGCAACTATTACCAATACTACGCACGAGTTTGGAGCGCACCATCCATTTTATATGGATGAAAAATGGATGATTTAGTGGGGTTGTGCTTATCCGGGAAGTGTGAGTAAATGTGGGTGTCTTTCGGCGTGGTGCGTTACGAACCCGCTGACGATAGCCGTAAGCTTACAACTAAAAAGCAATCGAGCTAACAAGCTGTCGGGCTGTCGAGTAATAAAGCAACCGCTCGATGCGCGCTTGCTGCGCGGGAAAGGGAGGGAGAGCCGATGAGAGATCCAAAGAGTTTCCTATTATCCGTCGTTTCGCTGATACTATGCCTTTTTGTCGCTCAGGGAAATGGAGGGGGGTTGCGGAAAGATATCCAGCCTTTTGGGGCCAACGATTCGCTGGAAGTCATACGGGCCAAGATCGAGCATAACGGCTATAAATTCACGGTGGACCACAACTGGGTATACGACATGCCCGCCGAGCAGAAGGAGAAGTTCCTCAGCAGGCATCGTGGGACGTCGCCGCTCGAAGAGATCGAATCAAACGACGTCGGGCCCCTGGAAAAGTATCTCGGGGTCACGTCCCTTCCCACGAGCTTTGATTGGAGGGACTACAACGGACATTCGTACATCGGCGACGTGAGGAACCAGGGGGACTGCGGATCGTGTTATTCATTCGGCGCTTGCGCGGCCGCGGAGTGTACGTACAACTGGGCGATGGGGCTTTATGATGAGAGCTGCATCGATTTCTCCGAGTCGTTCATTGCATGGTGTCTGGGGAAGTACGGGCCGTACTCCGGTCATTTCTCGGGGTGTGACGGCGCGGACTATGCCTATCAGGAGCTCCAAGCGTTGACGGTGGAAGGGGTATGTCTGGAGAGCAGCTTCCCATACACTATAGACGATCCCGGTTCATGCACTCATTGGGGCGATCCGAGGGTTGTATTCTCATCCTGGCACCGGGTCGCGTGCGGCGACATAGATGCGATAAAGACCGCCATCATTACGTATGGGGTGGTGGATGCCGCGGTGGACGTCTCAAGCGCTTTCGAGGGTTATTCCGGCGGCATTTACAGCGACGACAGCACCTCGTGCGATGCGAGCCCATGTTACGATACTACCACCAACCACGCCATATCGCTCGTGGGATGGGACGACAATGACGGGGACGGCTACTGGATATTGAGGAACAGTTGGGGAGATACCTGGGGCGAGGACGGCTACATGCGGATAAATTACACGTCCGCCAGGGTCGCGTGCGAAGTGGCCTACCTGACGCCGCCGAACTCCTGGCCGATGTTCCGCGCCAATGCCGGGCGCGCCGGACGGAGCAACCTTTCGGGCCCCGCCGCGCCCTCTTTCAAATGGAGCTATCGGACGGGCGACGATGTGGATTCCTCTCCCGCCACGGGTGTTGACGGGCGCGTCTTCGTAGGGAGCAACGACGACAAGATTTATGCGTTTGCCTCGAACGGCGCGCTTGAATGGACCTTCGTGACCGGAGGCGGCGTCTCTTCGTCTCCCGCGATTGAGGCATCGGCGACGATTTATGTCGGATCGGACGATGGTAAAGTGTATGCGCTCGACGGCGACGGCGGTTTGGAATGGTCCTATCTCACCGGCGGAGCGTTGGATTCATCACCGGTGCCGGCAGGCGGCCTGGTCTATATCGGGAGCGCCGATAACAATATTTACGCATTGACTTCGACCGGGGCGCTCGCCTGGAGCTATCGACAGGGAGATGACGAGTCTTCGTCTCCGGCGATCGGCGCGAGCGGTGAGGTCTATATCGGGGCTTTGGATAACAAGCTCTATGCATATACGTCAACCGGAGCGCTCGCCTGGACATACGTGACCGGTGGCGACATCTCCTCATCCCCCGCGGTCGACGCAAGCGGGGTGGTTTATATCGGTTCGGAGGACGGCAAGGTATATGTGATCAACTCAAACGGTAGTTTACAATGGACATATATCACGGGCGGCGCGTTGAAATCCTCTCCGGCAATCGACGCCGAAGGAAATATTTATATCGGTTGTTCGGACAACTATATTTACGCGCTGACGCCGTGGGGAGCGCTCGCCTGGACGTACGAGACCGGGAACGACGTCTTCTCGTCTCCCGCTATCGACGTCGACGGTAACGTTTATGCGGGGTCTTTGGACAACAGGCTGTATTTGTGCGCTTATGATGGCACGCTCGCCTGGTCATACGCGACCAGAGGTGGTGTTTTCTCGTCCCCCGCGATCAACCTTAGCCAGGTCAGCGTAGGCTCGCGCGACAACAATATTTACGTGCTGGTCGGGCCTTAGCACACCGACGCCGACTTTCACGCCTACCTGACGTCGGCGGGGAGTGGGCGGAGAATTAAGGAACCGCGGACGGAATGGACAGAGCGCCCCGAAGGGGTTCCTTTGGGAGAGGGCAGAGAAGACAATGGTTCAATTGTTTCACAAAGAGTAAAAGATAGAAAGAGACTCATAAACTACAGAAGAGAAGAAACAGAGGGAAAGAATGCTAACTACGGTTTCTGGTGACTAGTCTCTAGTCGCTGGACAACCTATAGGGACGGGTTTAAAACCCGCTCCTACAGCCCGCAAATAATTGAAACATTCGGCCGTTTTGCACAGATGTGCAAACCTGTGGATAATCTCCATCAAGCGCCCCCCCAAAAAAGTCTTGTCCTCCGCTGCGGCAATCGGTATAGTAAAAACCTCCATCATGAAAATCCTCCAAAGATACATAGGCGGCCAGTTGCTCAGGAGCTTTTCTGTCTCGCTCTTGGTGTTCACCTTCATCCTGCTCATGGGGAACGTATTGAGGCTACTCGAACTCCTGGAGCGCGGTGTCGCTGCAGGCCTGATCGCAAGGCTTTTCCTCAGCTTTGTACCGTACCTGCTCTCGTTCTCCGTGCCCATGGCGATTCTCACGGCCTGCCTGCTGACCTTCGGCAGGCTCTCGGCGGACAACGAGATCACCGCCATGCGGGCGTGCGGCATAGGCTACTATAAGATCTTTCAGACCGGATGCATGGTCGCCATCATCCTCACCGCCGTCTGCTGGGTGGTGAACGCGAACATTTCCCCCCGTGCGCACTACATGTTGCGGCGGCTGCGAAGCCAGGTTGGAGAACAGAGCCCTTCCGCGCTGCTGGAGCCGGGGATATTCATCGACTATTTCAAGCCGTACCAGTTTTACATCAGCCAGAAGGATGGGAACGTTTTCAGGGACGTCATCATTTATGAAAAACTGCCTGACGGCGGCACGCGCTTCATCAAGGCGAACAGCGGCGAGATCGCGTCGGAGGCGGGTAGGCAGATCGTGTTCAAGCTTTATGATGGCACCATGGAGGAACCGAGGAAAGAGGGCGAGGCCACGTCGATCTCCGCGACGTTCAAGACCTACGTCATGAAGATGGCATTGGAGGAGGACGAGGAGGGGGTTCCCAAAAAGATGTCGGATTACACGTTTGGCGAGTTGGTCGGGCGTCTGAAGCACTTCAGGAATCTCCTGGTCGCAGCGAGTCCGATGATGACGAGAGACATCGATCGGAGGATCAGCATGCTGCTCACCGAAATGAGCGAGCGGTTCGTATTCACCTTCTGCCCGCTCGCGTTCGTCATGATCGGGATGCCGCTGGGTATCACCACCCGCAGGGCCGAGACGTCGATCGGCGGGGCCATCAGCCTCGTGCTCGTGGCGCTCAACTACTCGTTTATCATCTGCACGGAGGCGTTCCAGACCAAGAGCGAGTTGTATCCATACCTGCTCATCTGGATCCCCAACGTCGTCTTTATGGTGCTCGGCCCCGTGCTCACTTACCGCCTCTCCAGGAGATAAAGGGATGATAAAAATACTCGATCGCTACCTTATCCGCGAGTTCATCGTCCCGCTCGTGTACTGCCTCGCGGCCTTTCTTCTGATTTACGTGATCTACGATCTCTCCGCGCACTTGGACAACTACATCGAGGAGAAGATCCCCCTCGCCATGCTCGTCAATTACTACCGCATCCAGTTGCCCCTCGTGCTGGTGAACGTCATTCCGCTCTCGATCCTTCTCGCCGTGATCTACTGCCTCGGATCCTTGAGCCGGCACAACGAGGTCACGGCGATGCGCGCAACCGGCATCAGCATGTACAGGATCACTCTGCCCTTCCTGGTGCTGGGGATTTTCTTTACCGCGCTTCTCTTCTATCTGAACGAGAATTTCGCGCCGGAGGCGTATGCCAAGTCCGAGAGGCTGATCGAGGAACACAGCCGCGATAAGGACCAGGGCAAGTTGCTGCCGGTCGCGTTCTATAACCCCCTCGCCGAGCGCGCGTGGGCCGGGCGCTGGAAGGGGGGGAGCCAGACCCTACAGGACGTAAGCATCCGCAACTTCCAGAACCGCCAGGTCGTAGAGAAGATCTCCGCTGTAAAGGCCTGCTTTCTCGACGGGGAGTGGTGGCTCTTTGATGGAACGATCCAGAGGTACGATAGCAGGGGGCATCTCCGCGGCACGGAAGAGGAGTTCGATAAGCAGCGGTTCGCATTCAGTGAAAAACCGGACGATTTTCTGAGCAGCCAGAAGGACTCGATCTCGATGAGCTACAGGGAACTCAGCCGGAACATGGCGTTCTATCCGGCTGATTCGGATATCTACGGACGCAAGCTCGTCGATCTCCGCTACAAGATCGCTTTCCCGTTTGTCGGGATTACGATTGTTTTGATCTCTCTTCCGCTCGCGGTGGGGACGGCTCGCGGAGGGGCGGCGGGGAGCGTTGGTATGAGCATTGCGCTTTTCATGTCATACTACGCCTTCCTGATGATCAGCCTCGCCCTGGGGAGGCGGGGAACGCTTCCTCCCTGGTTGGCGGCCTGGTTGCCAAATCTCGTGTTCAGCGGCGTGGGGGTCGTTCTTCTATACCGGAGCCAGCACATGACGGATAAGAAGGTATTGACCAAGATGGATTGGGTGCGGATGGTCGTCGCCCTTGCGGCCGCAGTGATCGTAGCCCGGTGGGCGGGGGGGATGGGGGCGCTCGCCTTCATTGCCATCGCGGTGGGGGTTTATTGGATCATTAAGAAGCTGGCCGCTAGAAAACGCATCGTGTAGTTTCTGAAGGCATTTCCGTTATGCAACACTCACGCTTTGTCCATCTCCATATCCACAGCGAATACAGCCTCCTCGACGGCGCTTGTCAGACCAAGGACCTTATCTCGCGGGCGCGCGAACTCAAGATGCCGGCCCTCGCCCTGACCGACCACGGTTTCATGGGTGGGGCGCTCGAGTTCTATCAGAAAGCGATGGCCGAGGGAGTGAAGCCGATCATCGGCCAGGAGATGTACGTCGCCCCCGGGAGCCGAACCGATCGTAAGGCGGGCGGGATCAAGGATGCATCCTACCACCTCCTCCTGCTGGTCAAAGACCTCGATGGCTATCGGAACCTCCTCGCGCTCTCGTCCATCGCACACCTGGAGGGATTCTATTACAGGCCCAGGATAGACAAGGAGATACTTGCATCCCACAGCCGCGGCTTGGTTGCGGCGAGCGGCTGCCTCAAGGGTGAGATCGCGCACCTCATTCTGAAGGGCGATGTCGCGGGGGCCGAACGCGTGGCGGGCGAGTACAAGGAGCTTTTTGGAAACGGCGATTTTTATCTGGAGCTGCACAATCACGGCCTGCCCGAGCAGAAGACGGTGAACCGCGCCCTCGCGGAGATATCCAGGAAGCTCTGCATACCGCTCCTCGCGTCGAACGACGTCCACTACATGCGGCGGGAGGACGCACTCGCCCACGACGTCCTACTCTGCATCCAGACGGGGAAGATGCTCGTCGACGAACAGCGGATGAAGTTCTCCACCGGCGAATTCTACTTCAAATCGCCCGAGGAGATGGGAGCGGCCCTCGGAGAGTTCCCAGACGCTCTCGCGCGCACCATAGAGGTAGTCGAGAAGTGCAACCTGGAGCTCAACTTCCGCGACGAGCGGGACGCCCAGATATACCACATCCCCGAGTATGAGCCCCCCGATGGGAAAAATCGCATGGACTACCTGCGCGAGCTTTGCCTGGAGGGCCTTGCGAGGCGGTACCCCGAACAGACGCCCGAGGTGAAGCAGCGCCTCGAACGCGAGTTGCGCGTCATCGAGAAGATGCGTTTTGCGAGCTACTTCCTGATCGTATGGGACTTCATCACCTGGGCTAAGAATCAGGACATCCCCGTCGGGCCCGGTCGTGGTTCCGCGGCCGGTTCAATCGCCGCATACACCCTCGGCATCACGGACATCGATCCGCTGCGGTACAATCTCATGTTCGAGCGCTTCCTGAATCCCAACCGCGTCACCATGCCCGACATGGACATCGATTTCTGCTACGACCGCCGCGGGGAGGTTGTGGACTACGTATCGAAACACTACGGCTCCGGGAACGTCGCACAGATTATCACTTTCGGCCGCATGAAGGCGAAGGCGGTGATCAGGGACGTGGGCCGCGTCCTCGGCATGCCCTACGGGGACGTGGACAAGATCGCAAAGCTCGTCCCGAACGATCCCAAGATCACGCTCTCGGAAGCGATCGAGATGGAACCGGAGTTGAAGAGGTTGCGCCAGGCGGATCCACAGGTCACACGCCTCATCGATCTCGCGTTCGCCCTCGAGGGGCTGGCCCGGAACGCCTCCACGCACGCCGCGGGCGTGGTGATCTCCGACAAGCCGCTCACGGATTACCTCCCACTCTGTAGGGGCACGAACGACGAACCGATTACGCAGTACGCCATGAAGTCGGTCGAAGACATCGGCCTTCTCAAGATGGATTTCCTGGGACTCCGGACGCTCACGGTGTTGCACAATGCGGTCAAGATCATCGGAAGGACGCGGAGGATAACCATTGATTGGGGGATGGTGCCGCTCGATGACCACCCAACGTATGACCTTCTCAACCGGGCGGATACGATGGGGGTGTTCCAACTGGAGAGCGCGGGGATGCGCGAGCTCTCGAAGAAGATCGGCGTCGACCGCTTCGAGGACATCATCGCGCTGCTCGCCCTCTTCCTCGCCCTCGGCGGGGTCGACGACGACGCTGACGTCGTGGTGGTTCTTGGCGGCTGAGCGG
>CAYWRA010000027.1:0-6477 GCA_964460305.1 uncultured bacterium | reverse complement strand
CGAGGACATCATCGCGCTGCTCGCCCTCTTCAGGCCCGGCCCGATGCGAATGCTCGACGATTACGTCGCGCGCAAACACGGCCAGACCTCGATCGAGTACAACCATCCCGCCCTCGAACCGATCCTCCGTGACACGTACGGCGTCATGCTCTACCAGGAACAGGTGATCCAGATCGCCCACGAGATCGCCGGTTTCACGTTGCCCCAGGCGGACAACCTGCGCCGCATCATGGGAAAGAAGATCGTCGAGCAGATGGAGAAACAGCAGGAGGCGTTCGTCCGTGGCGCGGTGAAGAAGGGGATCAAGAAATCCGTCGCTGAAGAGATCTTCGATCTGGTGGCCAGGTTCGCCGAGTACGGCTTCAATAAATCGCACAGCGCCGCGTACGCGCTCATTGCGTACCGCACCGCTTACCTCAAGGCCAACTACCCGGTGGAGTACATGGCGGCGCTCCTCTCGAGCGAAATCGACAACACGGACAAGATCGCCGAGTACATCGCCGAGTGCAAGAGGTTAGGGATCAAAATCCTGCCCCCCGACGTGAACGAGAGCTATTCACAATTCACGGTGGTGGGCGATTCGATCCGCTTCGGCCTCGCGGCGATCAAGAACGTCGGGAGCGGGGCGGTCGATTCGATCATCTCGGCCCGTGAGACGCACGGCAAGTTCACCAGCATGTATGAGTTTGCGCGCCTGGTGGACCTCCGGCTGGTGAACAAGAAGGTGTTCGAGAGTTTGATCCGCGGGGGGGCGTTTGACGGCCTCGGATACAAGAGGGCCCAGTTGATGGCGGTGGTGGAGCAGGCGCTCGAACGCGGGGCAGATGCCCAGAAAGATCAGAGGCGCGGCCAGGCGTCCTTTTTCGATATCTTTGATGGCACGGGGAAGGCTGGCGGGCAGGCCGAGGGCATGCCCGACGTGCCGGAGTGGCCGGAGAACCAGCTCCTTGCAATGGAGAAGGCGCTCCTGGGATTTTACGTGAGCGGTCATCCCCTCGGGAGATTCGAAAAGGAGATCAAGCAGTTTGCCACCGCCGACGCTAAAACGCTCCCCGGCCTGAAGGGCGGCGCGACGGTGCGCATGGGTGGTATCATCACGAAGCTCAGGCTAACCTATACCAGGCGCAAGAACGAGAAAATGGCCATCGCCACCCTCGAGGACCTTACGGGCACGGTCGAATTGCTGGTGTACCCGCGCGCGTACGAAAAGGTGGGGGCCCAGATTGTGGAGGAGGCCGCGCTGCTCGTGACGGGCAGGGTCGATGTCGAGGAGGAGAGTCCGAAGTTGATAGTGTCTGACGTGGTGCCGCTCACGGAGGCCCAGCAGCAATATACCACCGCAATGCATATCAGCATCTACCTTTCGGACGTCGAACACGGGAGGCTGGAGGATTTGAAGAAGCTCCTCCTCTCGTCGGCGGGAACGTGCCCCGTGATTCTCGATTTCACTGCTGGAACGGGCGAGTGCGTCGTGATGCGCGCGAGCAATGGATTCAGGGTCACTCCCACCGCCGAGCTTGTGCAAGGGGTCGAGGCGCTACTTGGAGAGTCGAGTGTGAGGCTTACTGGGGAAAATCCCAAATCCCAAACCCCAAATCCCAAATTCCAAGCGGGGAAGATGCGAAACGGCGAGGGGGCGATTTGAAATCCCAAATCCCAAACCCCAAATCCCAAACGAAGAAAGTTGCAGTGATCGGTCCATCCGACATAGAGCGGGTTGCGGGGGCGGCCGGGGTTGACCCGGCTAAAATCCACGCCGCCGCTACCGAGGCAGGCAGACTCCTCGCAGAGGCCGGGCACGAACTTATCGTCTGCCCGGACCGGGGCGTTGCGGTCATTGCCGCCAAGGCGTACAGGACGGCGAGAGGGAAGGGGATCCACGGGCTGATCCCTGTTTCGGGCGACTCGGCGCAAATGGCGATCAGCCGCGTCGAGATGAACAGCGCCCTCTGCGACAGGACTGACCGCTCTCTTACCTGGTACGAGCAGCACTCGCGCATCGTGCGCGCCGCAGACGCCATGATTTGCATCGGGCTCTCCTGTGGGACGGTTTGTGAGATCGCCTGGACGAAATGGACGAAGCGGATTCCGGTATACGTGCTGAAGGGGCTCGGGAGCGCCGTTCCGGCGGAGATCGAGGCGGAGACCGACGTTCGCTATGTTGAAAGCATCGAGGATGCCGTCGCCGCGCTGGAGCGTTCCCCGTGAAATTCAGTCAGAAGTTCTACGACCGCGCCTACACCGTATTCTGGAAGGCGTACGGGGTGATCTTCAAAATCCTGTTTCGCTGGAAGGTGTACGGCCTGGAGAACGTTCCCATCACGGGCGGCGCGATCCTCGCCGTCAATCACGCGAGCGCCCTCGATCCGCCGCTGGGTGGCGTCGGCCTCCCGCGCAAGATCTGGTATCTCGGCCGCGCGAGCCTCATTAGGAACAGGTTCGTCGATTTCATAATGAAATGCCAACACATGGTCCCGATCACTCGGGGCGAGGCGGACGTAGGCGCGATGAAGAGGATCATCGGTCTCATCAAGTCCGGCGAGATAGTTCTCATGTTCCCCGAGGGGACGAGGAGCGTGGATGGCTCGCTCGGCGCCGGGAGGGAGGGGATCGGGATTTTCGTCAGGCACGCGAAGGCGGATGTGATCCCCTGCTACATATCCGGGTCGTGGCGGGCGTTGCCTAAGGGAGCGATTTTTCCGCACCCCTGCGCAATCCGGATCGCCTACGGACCGGTGATCCGGTACGAGGAGTTCGGCGGTTGCCCGAAGGGGAGGGAGGGGCTGGTCCAGATCAGCGAGAAGATCATGGAGGGGATCGCGGATTTGAAGAGGCAGATGGAAACCATAGAGGACACAGAGAGGATGCACAGAGAGCACAGAGGCTAGCCACAGTTTCTCGGTGCTCGTCAAAAACCCCTGCCGGCTCGCCCGGCAGGTGAATCAGTCGTCGAACGACGGATTTAAAGAAGCGATTCCCGAGATTTTAGCACCTGATCGCCCTGAGTATTACAGAGGAACAATTTTTTACAAAGAGTAAAAGAGAGAAAAAAGGCAACCACAGCCCTTGTCATTGCGATCCCGCGTAGCGGGAGAAGCAATCTCACCTCGAACCTCACCACGTATATTGAACATCCTCGCGCGTCAAGGAGGATGGGTTTGCTCCTGGATATTTTTATCCCTGCCGAATGTTGCACGCGTTCATAGAACATAATCCACTGCAGCAAGTATGTCCATTTCGTATTGATGAAATTGATGATTTTAAGTGTTGCGGAATTGCATTTCTTGGATAATACCCGATTCGGGTTAGTTTAGGCATTACTCGGTTAAATCCTCGACGAGCAGGTCAGGAGATTGCACGGGTAGGTAGGCGAAGAGCGGATGTTGGGAGACAAGAGATTGTCGAGGCGGATAAGAGAGTTCGGAAACAGCACTGTCAATAGATGAGGTTTGACCCTGGGGCTTCTGCTGTACACCTCTCATAGCTGCCAATCCGCGTCTATCCGCGTGAATCAGCGGCTAGTTCTCCGTGTTCATCTCCCGAAGGGATCCCATGGGGACATGGTTAAAATTAATCCGCCCCATCCGCGGTTGAAAAGTTTTCTCCGTGATCTCTGTGGTTTTCTCTGTGCCCTCTGTGGTGAAACATTTAACTACTTCACTTGTTTCTTGATGCTCTCCGCGATGCGGGCGCCGATGGAGGGGACGGCGCTCAGTTCTTTCACGCTCGCCTTCCCGATCGCAGCGAGCGTCCCATAGCCGCGGAGGAAGAGGCTCCGGGCCCTGACGCGGCCTATCCCTTTCAGGCTCACGAGATCGAGGAGTTCCTCCCTGATGCCGTAGATCACCCGCCGCCTCAGATTTTTTAAGAAATGGCGCGGCTGCGCCATCCCGTTCAGACCTGCAAGCTGTTCCGCGGAATAGAGCAGCCACTCCGCCGCATCGACAAACCTCCGTATGTCGCCTGGACCGATGCCGTACGTTGCGCAGGCGTGGTCCTCCTGGATCTCGTCGATCCAGTCGCCGAGCATGTGCGCGGTGAGCAGCGCTTGGAGAAAGCGCATATCCGGCATGAAATCCATGTCCCCGGCGGGGAGTGCGAGAAAATCCCGCGCCCGTACGATCGCCTCGTCCTGAAGCCTCTCCTTGTCGGCGCGGCCTACGCTTAAGACCCCCATGTCGGGGCAGCAACAGATGAGGTGGAGGACCTGTGCTTCCTCCGGCGCGCGTACGCCGAGCCTGAGGAGCCCGCGTTTCAGAACGACCCCGGAGAGGGGATCGAGGTACAACCTGGAGATGAGGCCGCCGAAGGCGGTCGGGAAGAAGCGTAGCCGCTCGTCCGCGCCCTCACAGGCGATCATCTCCTCATCCATGAGGAATTGCAGCACCGTCTCGATCTTGTGCGTAAGGGATGAAACGTCCTGTCGAATGGCGAAGAAGGTCAGTGAGAAAAAGTCCAGCAGCTCATTCATCGTTGAGGCGTAACCGGAGGCGATCGACGCGAGTATGTGGGATGCGAGGGCCCCTTCCGTCCCGAGCTGCGACCGGAGCGGCTCTACGCCGGCGCGGATATAGTCTTTAAAAAGCATCTCAAAGTCTCTGTCTTTCCGCGCGATGAGGACCGCCTCGCCTACCGAGTCGTAACCGGGGCGCCCCGCCCGGCCGGCGAACTGCTTGTACTCGAATACCGGTATCGGTTTCATCCCGCTTCCCGACTGATAGCGCCACCAGTCGCGCACCACCACGCGCCGGGCGGGCAAGTTTACACCGGCCGCAAGCGTTGGCGTGGCGCAAATCACCTTTATGAGATTTTTCCGGAAGGCATCCTCGACCATTTTCCTCTGTTCCTGGTGAAGCCCCGCGTGGTGGAACGCCACGCCGCACCCGATTGCGCTGGCCAGCTCTGAGCATAGGTGCGTCGGTTCTGAGAGTACCGTCGCGGCATCGCGCGCCAGCGTCTTCAGTCGCGCCCGCTGTTCGGCGGTGGCCCTTTTGCCGACGTGGGGTGAGAGGGCTCGGGCGACGGCCTGGGTGGAGCGGCGCGAGTTCACGAATACGAGCACCTGGCCGCCCTCTTCCAGGGTATCGTTCACGAGCGCCGGCAACGGTTCGCCTCTCGCGGCCACGAGCGAGCGGGTGGTCCGGTCGGAGTAGACGATCCTATTCATGTAGAACACCCCCTCGGCGAGCGGGACGGGGCGCCAGTCGCTGGAGACGAGGGCCGCGTCGAGCCATGCGGCAAGCTCTTGCCCGTTGCTTATGGTGGCGCTGAGGGCCAGTACCTGGAGTGAAGGGTTTACCTGGCGGAGCCGCGCGGCTACGATTTCGAGAGTGGGGCCGCGGTTGGGATCGTGGATATAATGGACTTCGTCCAGCACCACCACCGAGAGCGATTCCGCGAGCCAATGTGTCCGGAGCCTGAGGAGCGAATCCACTTTTTCAGAGGTGGCGACGAGGATATCGTATCGCCCCAGTCGGTTCCCCGGCATGTCGTATTCGCCCGTCGCCATTCCCACGGAGATGCCGAGCGGGGCGTACTTTTTCTTTAAGTCCTCGTATTTCTCCTAGGCGAGCGCCCGAAGCGGCACGATATAGAGGCAGCGCCCCTTTTTCTCGAGGACGCTCTTCACCATGCATATCTCCGCGACGAGCGTTTTGCCTGCGGCGGTGGGAACGGCGAGCACCAGGTTTTTCCCGTCGAGGACCCCCGACTTAAGCGCCTCCTCCTGCGGTGGATAGAGCGATTTGTATCCGCTGTCCGTTAATACCTTGAGAAGCGCGGCGGGAATCTTATATTTTTCACCCAGCTTTGAAATCATTCGGATTCTCGGTGCTCCATCATCGACCTTCCGGTCTATGCGTATGCTATCAAATGGAGCATCTTGTCGCCATTGTTCCGCCCATGATGAGTAAAAAGCGCAGGCTATGTTGCTATGGAGGGTCACGTATCAGCTTGCCATCAAGTATATTGCGATTGTGTAACGATATGGATAAATGATTGCGGAGGAGATTGCATCGATGGCATCAAATTTGCTGTATAATACTATATCAGTAGCTGTGTGTATCATGCATTCGCAAGACAGGAGGTTCAAAGTGAAAAAAATTGTTAGCGTTGTATTGCTCGTCGCCGTGGCGGCGATGGTAGTGTCGATTGCAGTGGCTGATGACAAGGTGAAGATAAAGAGCGAATATTACACGCCTTATGGGAAAGTCAAGGTGAAGGAGTATCGGTATCCCTACCAGTACTACTATCCATACGCCCCATATTATGCGCCGCCCTACGGCTACTATCCCCCGCCTACATATTATTACAACCCCTATAATCCTTCCTATCCGCCTCCTCCGCCGTACTACCCGCCGTATCCATACTATGGGAAGTACAAGGTCAAGGTAAAGGATTGAGGGAGATGATCAATGACAAATACCAAATGACAAAACACAATGAGTTTTGGTCATTTGATCATTTGTAATTCATTTG
>CAYWRA010000026.1:0-27795 GCA_964460305.1 uncultured bacterium | reverse complement strand
TGACGGAGACAATCGACGTTCCTATTGCATAGCGTATGTCGATGCCAAGCAGGAGGGTGAGGGCCGGCACGATGATGAGCCCGCCTCCGATGCCGAGGATGGCCCCGATAATTCCGGCGAAAAAGGAGAGGCCAAGATTGATTAGCGTAAACTCGAGCGGCGTCATAGCGGTGCTTCCAATTATCGGCGAGTCGGGCATCGAGCGCAATTGTTTTGTGCGCCACTGTTGTGCCCCGCCCTTCCCGTCTTGACAGCACCAAGATGCTGTACTAATATGGGCCTTTGTAGCTTCGGGGAGGCGGGATAGGTCTGACCGGGGCCGATCTCGGCCCATAATTATGGAAGGGAGTTTAGAATGAAGAGAGTAGCCTTGTATGCCGTTGCGGCGAGCATGATCGTGTCTGCCGGCTGTGCCGGCCTATCGACGGTGAATTACAGCCGCTGCGACAAGGGAAGAAAAATCACCCGCGTGGCGGTGATCGCCTACAATCAAACGACCACCGACCGCTATGAGATGTGGGCCTGGACTAAGAAAAGGCCCCGCGTGGTGCCAGCCGACATCTTTGATGAACAGGTTGTCGCCTCACTTGCCGCAAAGACGGATTACCAGATCATTCCTCCCGCAACCGTCAAAGAAGCCCTTAAAAAGCTCAGCCTCCAGAATAAGTCCATACTCAGCCTGAATGAGTTAAGGAACTTTCGCCAGTTGACCGGCGCCGATGCAGTCCTCTTCGCCGAGGTCTCCTTCTACCTCCAGAACTATCTCTTCTACAAGACGTTCGGCCTTATAGAGATTACCATGAGGCTTAGGGGCGCAACGGATAACCGCCTGCTCTGGGAGGCAAAGGGGCGTAATTTCGCATTCCTGATCTCTACGGACAGCGCCCTCAAGAAGACCCGTGACAAGATGCTGGTCCAGCTCGCCCAGAAACTCGCGAGCGACAAGCCGATGGCGATGTAGCGCGGCGCGGGGAGAAGGCCGTGATTGTAGCTATCTCACGGTAACGCGCCTTCCGTATATTCATGAACGGCGGATGCCGCCCGGATAACAGCCGGGCGAGTGGTCTTTAGAATGAGCAAATGGCAAACCGGCTTTGGCTACAGCAACAAATATCTCACGCACGATCCCGGCCCGGAAAATCCTGAACGCCCGGAGCGGCTCACGGCCATTATCAAAGCCCTTGAAGAGTCTCACCTCCGGGGGGAGCTGGTTGGCGTAGAGCCGGCTCCCGCCGAGCTGAAGTGGATCGGGCGGGTCCATGACAAGGCTCATATAAATCGTGTGCGTGAGGCTTCCGAGAGCGCGCCGGTTTTCCTCGATTGGGATACTACTACCAACAGGGAATCCTTCGACGTGGCGTGCCTCGCGGCAGGCGGAGTGCTTCAGGCGGTCGATGCCGTCATCTCGGGAGAGGTGCGGAATGCATTCTGCGCAGTTCGGCCCCCCGGCCATCACGCGACGCGCAATCGTGCCATGGGTTTTTGCCTTTTAAACAACGTTGCCATCGCGGCCAAGTATATCCAGGAGCGGCATGGGCTTAAAAGGGTGCTCATCGTTGACTGGGATGCGCACCATGGGAACGGCACACAGGATTTGTTCTACGACGATTCGTCGGTCCTCTATTTCAGTACGCACCAGTTTCCCGGCTATCCTGGGAGCGGGGCGGCATCAGAGAGAGGGGAGGGCGTCGGCCTCGGCTTCACAGTCAACGTCCCGATGACGCCGGGGAGCGGCGATGCCGAGTATCTCAAGGCGTTCGAAGGAGTCCTCTTGCCCTCCGCGGAGAGGTTCGAGCCGGATTTAGTGCTGATATCGGCGGGCTTCGATGCTCACGAGGGCGATCCGATTACGAAGCTCAACGTTACCACCGAGGGGTTCAGGCGAATGTCAGAAATAGTGAAGGGGATTGCGGAAAAGCACTGCGACGGCAGGTTGGTTTCCGTGCTCGAAGGCGGCTATGGTTTGCAGAATCTCGGCGATTCCGTTGTGGCTCACGTGAAGGAGTTGATGAGATGAAAAGTTCTTTACCACGCCCCAAAGGGGGCCCCTTCGGGGGATAAACACGGATGAACGCTGATTGCCGCGGATTATTTCATTTTGGCGAAGAAAAACTTCGTAGGGGCTTGATTTATCAAGCCCCCGCTATTCTTGCCATTGTCTCCGTGATTTTGCTATGCACCCCCGGCTGCGAGAGGAGGATCGTGCGGAAGCAGGAGAGGGTTTTCATGCACTACGCGGAAGACAACTGGAACAAACTGACACCCCGCCAGAAGGCCGATTATTACGAGATGCTCGATAGGCAGAAGGAGCGCGCCAAGACAGAAGAGGCGAAAGAAAAGCAGAAGAACTTGCAAGGCTTATGATTCAGCCTGGATTATCCGCCAACGTCTGGTTGTAACCACAAGATCACACAAGATTTTCACGAGAATTTGGTTGGAACAAATCGTGTGCTAAACTTGTGCAAAGCTGTGGTTAAAAGTTTCGGGTTGCCGATTTTATTGTATAATCACTTGGTACTTTATCGGGGCGTAGCGCAGCTAGCCAGCGCGCCCCGATTGAGATCGGGGAGGTCGGCGGTTCAGGCCAAAGATTACTTATTTATCGGGGCGTAGCGCAGTTGGCCAGCGCGTCTGGTTTGGGACCAGAAGGTCCCGGGTTCAAGTCCCGGCGCCCCGACCATCTTAAACTTTTTCCCGAGGCGGCTTCTTTTAAGGGGGAAACCCGACCCCCGACCGGCTGGCCGCTCTTGAATAAGTGATGAGAGGATTCGATCCATCCCCCGCGAGGAAGAATAATGAATTCTATTGAGCATGCCGATTTCCGGATGGCCCATGGGGAAGTCGGAGCCGACATCCCGGTTACACCGCAGGAGAAATTCATCAACCGCGTATATTCATCGCTGGATGAAGCGATTGCATCTGAGCTGGACCGTCTGCGTAGCGGATACGGCGTCATCCCCACGTGCGCGCGGGGATGCTCATACTGCTGCCGGGATCATATCGTTACGAACGTTGCGGAGGCCCATGCCTTGGCGCAATACGTCAAGCGGGAATTTTCGATCGACCAGATAAGCAGCCTTCGGATGCGAACAAAACAATGGCATGAATGGAACGATTACAGGCCGGGCCTTTATCCGCCGACCGACATCCGCGAGCAAACGGATTTTTCCAACTACGACCCTTGCTGTCCTCTGCTGGTAGACGGGGCGTGCAGCGCCTATCCCGTGAGACCGGTCGTGTGCCGGACCCATTACATCAGTTCGCATCCTCGTTTCTGCCGTGAAGCAAATGTCCAGGGATCTACAAGCCCCCATCCGGTGGCGATCACGTCCGTTGTAGAGGAGACAAGACAGTTTTTAGTGGCGATAAGGGATTATATCGAAAGTGCTGGCTGGGATTTCTCCCGATCCAGAATGCTTCTACCCTATTGGCTGGCAACCCAATTGGGTTGGGATTTTGCCATAACGCCCTGATTTCTGGCGCAGTTTAAGCAATGAAGGTATGTGCGGTGCTGGTTCTAACCGTTGTGAAGGAGAGTTATACTTGTGAATAAAACCAACAAAAACGAAAGAAGTTTTTACGGCTTGGGGATTGCCCCCGGCTTGCTTGGCGTTCTGGAAGGGCTGAAGTTCACCGTTCCGACTCCCATCCAGGAGCAAGCGATCCCGATTGCCATTGGGGGCAAGGATGTTATCGGGGTCGCCCAGACCGGCACCGGGAAAACTCTCGCATTCGGCATCCCGATGATTCAGCGCCTGGCCCAGGGGAAGGGTAGAGGGCTTGTGCTGGCGCCTACCAGGGAACTTGCCATTCAGATCAACGAGAGCCTGGTTAAACTCGCCCATGCCTTTAAAATCAAGACCGCAGTAGTGATCGGCGGCGAATCAATGTTCAATCAAGTCAAGCGGCTCAGGGAAAACCCTCGGATCATCATCGCGACACCCGGACGGCTCAACGATCATCTCAGACAGCGGCAGGTGAAGCTTAATGATGTAAGCATCCTGGTTCTCGATGAGGCGGACCGGATGCTGGACATGGGCTTCCTCCCACAGATCGAGAGTATTCTCAAAGTGATTCCGAGAGAACGGCAGACCATGCTATTCTCCGCGACGATGCAGCCGTCTGTTATGAAGATCGCGTCAAGCCAAATGAAGCTGCCGGTCCGCACCGAGATCGCCCCCTCGGGAACGGCCGCGGAGCACGTGACTCAGGAGATATTCGTGGTCAAGAAGGATCTCAAGGGGAAGCTCCTCGGGCAACTGCTCAAGCAGTACGCCGGATCAGTCCTGCTTTTTGTGCGGACCAAACGCTCCGCCGGCCGCGTGGCGAAATTGCTCCGCAGCATGGGCCATACCGCCGCGGAAATCCACGCTAACCGGTCGCAGGCGCAGCGCAAGGAGGCCCTCCGCGGGTTCAAGACGGGCCAATACCGTATTCTTGTGGCCACGGACATCGCCGCGCGCGGCATCGATGTGCTGGCAATTGAGCTTGTCATTAATTTCGACCTCCCGGATGATACGGAGAACTACGTACACCGCATCGGCCGCACCGGCCGCGCTGGGAAAAAGGGGCATGCGATCACGCTGGCGACGCCGGATCAGGGGAGGGATGTGAAGGATATAGAGAAGTTCATCCGTGCCGTGATCCCGGTCTCGGAGCATCCGGAGGTTCCGGGCGAGCGGTTCCACCATGGGCCCGGCCACAAGCCCCCCGCTAAAGGCGGGGGCTACCCCCACCCGCAGCAGTACCGGCGCAAAGGATCCAATCCCGGACGCCTTAAAAGCGCGTCGTCGGCTAGAGACAGGGTAAAATAGTAATTTCTCCCGGACGGCCTGATAAAGGTCCCTTTCAATACCTTAGTGCAGCCCGGCTTCGCAACCGAGATCCATAGCCGAGACTTCAGCCTCGGCTCTTTGTTTTGGCCTTCATGTGTCGTTAAAATTGCTATATAATCCATTCGTGCGCATAGGGACTCCATAATTCCAAAATACCGAGGAGGGTCTTATGGCCAATACCAATCTTACCGCTGCCGAGGCGCGCGTACTGGGCTCTCTGGTCGAGAAGGCGATCACCACCCCTGAGTATTACCCCCTCTCGATAAATGCCCTCACCAACGCCTGCAACCAAAAGTCCAGCCGCGATCCCATAATGGATATGGACGTAGAATCCGTCATCCTGGCCGTCGGCCGCCTCAAGCAGAAGCAGTTGGCGTATGAGACGTTCATAGGGGGGAACCGTGTGCCGAAGTACGGCCACCGGATAAAGGAGGCCTTCGACTTCTCTCCTCAGGAGATTGCGGTGATGTGCGTGTTGCTTCTCAGGGGAGCGCAGACGCTGGGAGAGATACGTTCCAGGACCGAGCGCCTGTGCCAGTTCAAGGACATGGCGGAGGTCGAGGCGACGCTCGCGCAGCTTATGGAGAGGGAGAACGGCCCCGTCGTGGTGAAACTGCCGCGCCAGTTCGGGTGCAAGGAATGCCGGTATGCGCACCTTCTTTGCGGGGATGTGAAGGTCGACGAGGTCCGTCCGATCGAACCGTCCGTCATACCGGTTAGGGCTGGTGACGAGCGGATCGCTGCGATCGAGAGACAAGTCGAAACCCTCCGTGCCGAAGTGGACGAGTTGAAAAAGAAGTTGCAGACGTAACCTGATCCACTTGCCACCCCGCCCTCGATAATGACAAATGACAAAGGCTCATTGTGTTTTGACATTTGTGATTTGGTATTCGTCATTTTTTATGTTTCATGTTTGTGGTAGAAGGAGGTTTCTGATACAATTCCCATAATGAAAGGAGGTGCCAGCCCATGAGACGCTTGCTATTGATTCCACTGGTTTTTATTATGGCTTCATGCGCGGGACGGCCGGTCGCTCGTCCTCCGCAACCGGCTGCCGCCGGACCGGTCACCACCCTCGAGGGCAAGTGGAGGGAGATAAAGAACGAGAACAGACCCGTCACATCGGATAAGACATGGATTTTCGAGGGCAACACGATCGCGATTAAGGATGTCGACCGCACCTATAGCGGCACCTTTACCTATAGAGCGGATCGTGTTCCGAAAGAGATTGACATAGAGTTTGAAGGCTATCCGCTGAACAAAGCCATCTATGCGATCGACGGCAACGTGATGAACATTAAGCTGGTCGATTCCAAGCCCGAGCGGGCGACCAAGCTCGGCGTGGAGCCCGGTTACACGTCCATCATGTGCGAGAGAATAAAAACAGAGCCGAAGCCCTGAACTGTTTTTAGACCGATCCCTGTTATAATGCGCGGTGCACAGCCTCCCGCACGGGACGATGCGGTGCGGAAGGTTGCAATTCGGCGGAACTCCCAAGCCATAGGGAGATATTCCTAGGCCGCCCAAGGTTGAGGAATAGATCGGACTGAAACGGTCCACCGTTCACTTGTGCTCGACTACTAAGCGTACGGGGTTATTGTGCTTTGAGCCGGCGGGGCCCATCCACGCCTTCTGAGAGTTATCCAATGTCAGCGGTCTACCTTGACATCGAGACGACGAGCCTCGACCCCCAGGACGGGGAGATTACCGTCGTTGGCCTCTGTGTGGAGCAGGGGGAATCATGCAACCTTATCCAACTGGTTGAGGAAAGCCTCGATGCCCCCGCGCTGATCGAGCATATAAGGGCCCATCGCATGCTCTACACCTATAACGGGGAAAGGTTCGACCTCCCTTACATCAGGGCTAAACTCGGCGTGGATCTTACGAAATACTGCGCCCACCGCGACCTGATGCATGATTGTCACAGGCAGGGGCTGTACGGCGGAATGAAGCAGGTGGAGCGGCTGCTGGGGATCGGGAGGGAGTTGACCGACGTCAGCGGGATCGTCGCCGTGCGCCTGTGGCAGGACTATAAGCTCTGGGGATGCAGGGAGTCGCTCGACAAGCTGCTGCGATACAACCGTGAAGACGTGTTGAATCTGAGGGTGCTGAGACGGAAGCTTAAGGCCTGAGCGCCGGCGCCTCCGGTATCGGCCCAGCCATTACCGCCTTGACCTGGGAAAGCACTGCGCAAACCGCCTGGTCGAGATTCATATCCTTGATGAGAGCTCCCGAGGCAGTCTTATGCCCGCCGCCCCCAAGGCGCTCCGCCGCTTTCCCCACGTCGACTTCCGTCTTTGACCTGAGCCAGACTTCGATTCCATTGTCCACCTCGTACAACATGATCGCGGCGCGGATCTTCTTGACGCTCAGGAGCTGCTGTAGGGTTTCCGTTGCAAGCTCACGCTGGTAGTAAGTGAGGTGTTCGCCGTCGGGAAACGCGAACCAGGCGAGCGATCCGCCGTTTTCATAATGGACGCTTCCCAGCAGTCCGGCGATATCATCGAGATAACTGTCGGGCCGCATGTAATAAAGCCGCTCTTGCAGGCCTTCAATGTCGATACCCGTCTTCACCAACCCGGAAATGACGTTGAGCAGGTTGCCCTCCGGATCGATGTACTTGAAGCCGAGCGTGTCCGTGCAGATTCCTACGTAGACGGCCTCGGCGATGGCGCCATCGACCTGCGCTCCGACCGCCCGGATAACCTCGAAGACAAGCTCGGCGGCGCCCCCGGCTTGGAACCGCACAAAGTTGATGTCGGCAAAGAACTTGTTGTCGCGATGATGGTCGATGTTTATCGTAAGGGCAGGGCTACGCGTCGCCTCGTACGCCAGGCCGCCCAGCCGCTGATAGCTGCTCGCGTCCACCACCATCACCACCTCCGCCTGCCCGATCCTGTCGCGATGGAGGTCCGGGCTATATTGCTCAACGGCGCCGTCTTTGTTGAGGAATTCGAGCGCGGGGGGAACGGCCTCAAGACGGAGTGAGACCACCTGTTTCCCCAGTTTCCGCAGCGCGAGGGCGAGGGCGACTTGGGAGCCGATCGCGTCTCCGTCGGGCTCCTCATGGGAAAAAATGGCGAAGCGCTCGTGCGTCCGGACGGCGCGCGCGATATCTTCGAGTAATTTTGGTTTCAGTTCGTTTCGCGCTTGTCTCATGGGACAGTCGTGTCCGAAGGGCGGGAAGATAAATAGGTCCTCAGGCGTAACTCTGGCGGATATTTATTTTGGATGCCCGACGGGCTGTGTGAGGATGATCTTCTGGTCGTCCCGCAGCTTCATGGCCTTTGCGAGCGCCGGCTTGTCCACCCAGCCGAGGACCACCGTCGCAAGCCCCTCCGACGCGCAGTAGAGATATACGTTCTGGCTGATGAAGCCGGTGTCGGTGGCGGAGTAGAAATCCTTGGACTCCTGCGGCGCCTTCTTCATCCGCGCCTGGTCCGAGACGTAGATGAGCACGATGGGCGCCGTTTTTACGAACGGCTGTTCGCCACTGCTGGCGCGAATGTCCTCGGCGAGGACCGGATCCAGCCGGTGCTCCTTCGCATTGTAAAGGTAAAGCCCATCCGCCATCGCCGCATAGACGTCGATCTCCTGCCGGTTCATCGCCGAGGGGGCGGTGCGCTTCCCCGAGTCGGGGCGGTTGATCCCGTCCGCAGCCCAGAGGAGATTCGAGAGCGTCTGGGCGGGCAGCTTCCGCGCGTCGAATGAGCGCGTGGACTGCCGCTTGGCCAGCGCCTCCATGAGGGGTTTGCCGCCGGACGTCTGCGGTTTCACGAGCTGGAGCGGCCCGAGTTTCTCGGTGGAGAATGCCACAGGCACTGCGGAAAGGATAACCAGCACGGCACACACGGTCGCACATACGATTCGGTTCATGGCGTTTGTTCCTTTGCTGATTTTCCCACATTATAGCATCCGATCTCTGACCCGCGCCATAGTTGAGATGATTTTTCACCGCAGAAACGCGGAGGACACGGAGAAACAATTTTTAACGAAGAGTAAAAGAGTATAACCTGGATTATTCATGAGCGGAGAATAAGGAACCGCGGATCGAGCAAATTGTGCGGATATACATGGGGAAGCGATGCGCCGCGGTTAAAAACGTTGAAGGGACAAACATCGCCTGCTTGCAGGTAGGTATACTAACAGCGGTTGTTGAATAGATCAGGATAAGAGTTTGCGCTCTTCTCTTTCCCTCTTTTGCTCTTTGTGAGGGCTGTGGTAGAAACGCGATGAACTTCATGGACATTTCCGCCGGCACGGGCAATAATATGCGGTCCTTCGGAGAATGAAATGAGTGTGCATAAAAAAATCCCGGGCGCCGGTGCGTTCTTCAGGCCCATCGATTTCGAGGCCTACGTCGGCCGCCACAGGATATACGTGGAGGGGGTCCGGCCCGAGATGGATATCGGGCGTCCCGCGATAGTGTTCGTTGGGGGCGCATTTGACGGGAGCTGGATCTGCCGCCAACAGCTTGATTATTGGGCGATGCGCGGTTGGCCCGCCTATGCGCTCAATCTCAGGGGCTATTATAAGAGTAAATGCCGTGGTATTGCGGCACTCGGCTACCAAGACTACCTCGATGATATCATGGCCGTGCGGAACCATTTCGGTCTCAGCCGCGCGATCTACGCCGGCTACAGCATGGGAGGGATCCTCATCCAGAAGTTTGCCGAGCTCCATGGGGCGATGGCCCTTATACTCTATGACGGCGATTGGCCGCGCGAGGTCGCTGGGATGATCGGGGAAAAGCCGGAGCTGGGAAAGCCGCTCCCGCCGGTGATGAATTTCTGGCCGGCCAGGCGGGTGGTGGAAGAGATGCTTGGGCGGCCGGCGAGCAGAGGAGAGTTTCAAGGGTTGCTCGGACTATTCAAGCAGTCATTTCTCTCCGGGCGCGCCTATCGCGAGCTAGAGATCGAGCGGATAGAAGTCGACGCGGCCAAGGTGACGTGCCCCGTGCTCGCGGTGAGCGTGTCCTCAACGAATAGGGCGCAAGCGGCGCTCGCGCGCTACTATCGGGCATCCAGGCTCGTGTTCGAGGGGTATTCGCACGGGAGCATACTCATGGGGCGGTTCCATAAGCCGATCACGCGGCGCGTCACGGGGTGGTTGGAGGCGGGTTTCCCCAGCGCGGTAGACAGGAGATACCGTTTCAAGAAGCGTGGCGCGGACGGCATCCACGAGCGGAAGGTGAAGCTGTTCTATTTCACGGGATGGAAAGAACCCGAGGTTCGTATCTGCACGAGGCGGGGACAGGAAGTGTGGCGAATGGCGATGGAGCGAGTGAAGGCCGGGCGGTATTACGACGAGCGTGTTTTCGAAGCCGACTTGCCGCTCGATGCCGGTGAAAAGTTTTATATCAGGGGTAAGCGCAGTGAGGATAGGCCTTCCAAGGGCGGCATGTACGAACCGAATGGGAAGAGGTTGTATCTCAGGGACGGTGAATTTTTCCCCCGCGTTCCGCCCCGCGTGCGGCTCCCCCGCATATACATGATGAAGGAAATCTACTCGCGGGCGTTCAAACACCGTTTTAAAATCAACATCATGCTGCCGCGCGACTATGGCCGCGGCGCGCGCGGCCCGTATCCGGTTGCGGTGCTCAACGACGGTCAGAACCAGTGGAAGAACCAGGGCGCCCACGGCGGCTGGCACACCGATGCGATTGCGCTGGATACGGCGCGGCGTGGGCGTTGTGCGGACGTGGTGTTGGTATCGGTCGTTTCGCACCCGCAGCGCGATACCAGTTATCTCCCACCGCCCATGGGAAAGGCCGACCGCTACGTCGATTTTATCGCCGACCAGGTGCTCCCGGAATTGAGGAAGACTATCGCAATCTCCAAAGACCCCGAGGACATTGGGATCATCGGCGCCTCGTATGGCGCGAACTGCGCCCTGTACGCCGGTATGAGGCGGCCGGACACCTTCGGTCTGGTAGGGAGCTTGTCCTACGCGTACGTTCCGCAGGATCCGGTGAGAAAATCGATCTGCGCCAGACGGGCGCTGCCGATCAGGAGATGGTACACCGATTGCGGCACTAGGTGGGCGTATGACCAGCCGCACCGCGACGACCACACGGGAGTGACAAAGGACCTGATCGCGCTTGCGCTGGAGCGGGGAATGGTCCCCGGCGGGGATTTCCTCGGCATCATCGCCGAAGGCCATTACCACAATGAGGTTTTTTGGCGCAAACGGATCGGCCGGTGCCTGGAGTTGTTGTTCCCGCTCGGGTAAATGACGCGCCGCGTTTGAGGATCGGCCTTATGGACAGAGGGCAGCGGCTATGGTAATATATATAGCACGTCCGTAGGCGGTAGCGCATTCGGCAGGCCGCCTTGAAAGGAGCGTGCGCCATGGCAGGATTACAGCCAGGAGACAGGGTGGAGTGGAGGGCCGGAAGCACCCCCTCGGTATCGCACATGCGACAGGGGGTCATCAAGGAGATCCTCCAAAGCGGTATCGCACTCGTCATGGTGAAGGTGGAGGGGGTGACAATCGTTGAGGAGATCCGGGCGGCCCGTCTGAGTAAGATAGAAATTCCCAAGCCGGTTAAGGAAAAAACGGCCGCCGCAAAAGGCAGGAAGCGTAGGAAAGCGGCTAAGAAAAAAGCAATCGCTGAGGCGTGAGGGCCCCGCAGACGGCTCCACGCTTCCAGGGCAGCCCGCTGTTCTTACGGCCGGCGGAGATCACCCGCCGGCCGATTTTTATGCCGCAGTTCTTCACCACAGAGAGACCATTTTTACAAAGAGTAAAAGAGAGGCGGAGAACCAAAAGATAGTAAACCACTGATTAAACGGATCGTGTGGATTCGAAGGGACAACGGAACCTTCTATCCACGGCTTACGCTGATTAAGAGGAGACCTTACTTGCAGCAGAAATCCGTGCAAATCCGTGGATGCATAATCATATGCTCAAGGGGGAGCAAGCATGAGTCAGGGAGAAAACATACAAGGTACCATGATGCAACCGGAAGCGCGCGCCGCCTGGAGTGACATCTATGAGATGGAGATCGTAAGGAGAGCGCGGAAGTGGAACCAGATGCGCGATGTGGACACCATCGCCGGGATCAATCGCCGGATGAAGTATGGCGGCTATAACGGGTTGGTCCGCGACGCCGACAACGCTTATGACGGCACCATCTGGAAAGCGGCTGGGGCGATCGTAAAGAGGCGCGACAGCGTGCGCCTCGTGATCGTAGCTGGGCCGAGCTCGTCGGGGAAGACGACCACGACGCTCAAGCTCTGCGAAGCGCTCCGGAAGATGGGGCAGGATCTGCAGTTGCTCGCCCTGGATAACTACTTTTGGAACCTGAGAAACCAGCCGCAGGACGGATTCGGCGATCGCAACTTCGAGACGCCCGATGCGTTGGACAAGGATCTCATCAACAGGAACCTGAGAGATCTCATCGAGGGGAAGGAAGCCGTCACCCCCGTCTACAATTTCAAGACCGGGGAGAGAGAAGCGAGGGGAGTCCCCATGAAGCTCTCGCCAAAGCAGCTCCTCGTCGTGGAGGGTCTGCACGCGTTTCACGGCGAGATGACCGCCGGCATCCCGCACAAGATGCAATTCAGGATTTACATAGAAGCCATCTGCCAGTTGAAGGACGGGCAGGGTAATTTTATCCCCTGGACCGACATCCGGCTCCTCAGGCGGATGGTCCGCGACAATCTACACCGCAACTATACTCCGCTCAAGACCCTGGAGCACTGGCACTACGTGCGCGCCGCGGAGAAAAAACATATAGTACCGTTCATCAAGAACACCGAGGTAGTGGTGAACGGCTACCTGCCGTATGAGTTGCCGGTCCACAAAAAATACCTTTTCCAAAGCTTGAGAGAGGCGACCAGGCAGTTGGGAGAGGCAAGAGGAAGAGAGGATGCATATCGCAGGGCGTGCCGTTGTCTCGGCTACATCGAGGAAGTCGACCTGCTCGAAGGCGACTCAGTGATTCCCGCCACGTCGCTCCTCAGGGAATTCATCGGCGGGAGCGCGTACGCGTAACATCAGGATGGCTTGGGTCGACCGCCCCGGCCCTGAATACGGCGCACCTTCGTTTTCCAAGTCTCCCCTCGAATAGGAAATCCAGGCTGTCTCCCGCAGTCGATTCGATTGGCGCCCTCATTTTTGCGGGAGCAATTAGGATGGCGGGCGATCTCGACGCAAGGAGAGATTTTGCCTCGTCCCCCGTTGTGGCGAACTTAAGCTCGTTTCCCCCCTTCCGCCAGTAGAAAAACTTTGCGCCGTCGTATTCTTTTTTAACGCCGAGAAAGAGAATCGGTCGGCCGTTTGCCTCGCGTTCGACCGCCGCCACGAATCGCCCAGCATCCTCCTTGGCGCTCATCCTGGGGAGCGCATACTGGCAGTAGATGAGGAACCCCACGGCGAGAGTCCAGACAAGGAGATAAAACACCGCGCGGCTGTCTCCAGGCCCCCTGCGCCCTACGGTCAGGAGCGCAGCCAGGCTGAGGGCGGGGATGGCCGCGATGAGCAGGACGGACGCGAACGGGAGCCATACGGGGCCTGCGAGTGCGAAGGGGATCGCCGAGGTAAGCAATGCGATACAGATACCCCTTATCAGCGAGCGGGCGGCGTCGAAATATCTTGTCGCCCGCGGGCTGCGGCCGCCCTCCCAGAACGCCGCGCAGAGGATGGCGGTCGGGGGCGCGGCTGGGAGCAGGTAGCGTGTGTGCTTGACGTTTGCGACCGTGAGCATGATGAAGCTCGCTAGCAGCCAGATTTTTGAATAGAGCAGAATCCCGGGCCGATCGGCCTTTTCCACATCGCCGCGGCGGAAGAGCTGGAGGAATGCGAAGATCGACCATGGGGCAAACCCGGCGAAGAAGACGCCGAGGTAAAAGGCGCGGCTTGCATTCGGCTCGTCACTGACCCGGTCAAAGAGCTGGGCATTGATTAGACCCTTGAAAGCGGCTCTCCCTTCCACAAGCACAACCGCGGCATAGCAGAGCGCCGCGAACAAGAGGAGGAAGGCGACGAGTTGCATGAAGTTTATCGCACATGCGCGCCACGGTCTCCGCGCGAGGAGATAGACGAGCATCACCGAAAGCGGGATCGCGGCGCCGATCGGACCCTTCGTGAGCATGCCTCCCGCAAGTCCCAAGCAGGCAAGGATGAAGAAGCGCGTCGCGCGTGACGAGAGATAAAAATAGTAGGCGACGAGCGCAAGGGAGATGAAGAAGGTGAGCATCGGGTCCACGGTGGCCTGCGACGAACTGTCGCTGAAGATCGGCGTGACGATCAGCGCGGCCCCCGCCATCAGGCCGAGCGGCCGGCTTATCGTTCCCGGCAGGAGACTGATGAGGAACACCGTCCCCATGGCGGAGAGTATGCCGGGCAGGGCGAGTGAGAGCGGATTGATTGCACCGATTGCGCGCGTGGCGAGGGAGGCCGAGAGGAAATAGAGGGGCGGATAATCGAAGTACGGCGACCCGTCGAGCCGCGGTATGAGTGAGGGGCCGTTCTGGAGTATGTCCCTGACGAAGAGCGCCGTCCGGAATTCCAGTCCCATGGGGCCCCTGAACGCGACGGCGGGTATGAGGAAGAGCCCGCAGAGGAGCGCGAGCAGAAGGGAATTGCGAGTGGTGTCAGTCATGCAGTCCTGTCCCTGTCCGTTGTTGGACCCGAACTTGTAAGGAGACACTTATGGGGGTGGGGTTCGATTTATCGAACCCGGGCGCGATGAATCGCGCCCCTGCAATACAGAATATCGCATTTTATCCACCCCATAACTGAAGGGTTGCCAGAACTTTGCTATAATATCACAACTGTAGAGGTGAGGTATGATGATATCAGGATCCAAAGACGACACATTTCCCAATCCCGACGAGCTCCAGCGCGAGCTGGCGGATTTTTTAAAGAAAAAGTTCGGCGATAAGACGCTGGTCAGCATTTTCCCCCAGGCCGAGAAGGCCGGTGGTGACGAGGGTGGGGAGGAGATAGAGGAGAAACTCCCCGATCTGAAATTCGACCTCAAGCCGAAGGAGGTCAAAGAGTATCTGGACCGCTTCGTCATCAAGCAGGAGGAGGCGAAGAAGGTGCTCTCCATTGCGGTATGCGATCATTATCACCATGCCGCGCGGTGCCGGGGGAAGGGCAGTTGCGGGGATTATGCCAAGCAGAACGTGGTCCTCATCGGCCCGACCGGAGTGGGCAAGACCTATCTCATCAGGTGCATCGCGCGTTTGATCGGCGTGCCTTTCGTCAAGGCGGACGCGACGAAGTTCAGCGAGACCGGCTACGTGGGCGGCGACGTCGAAGATCTCGCGCGCGACCTCGTGCACGAGGCGGACGGGAACGTGGCGCTGGCCCAGTACGGCATCGTCTACATCGACGAGATAGACAAGATCGCCTCGGCGCGGGAGCTCGCAGGGCGCGACGTGAGCGGCCGCGGCGTGCAGACGGGCCTCCTCAAGCTCATGGAGGAGACCGAGGTTCCGCTCCGAAGCCCCATGGACATCACCGGGCAGATCCAGGCGATGATGGAATACCAGAAGAAGGGGAAGATCAAGAGGAAGACGATCAATACGCGGCACATCCTCTTCATCGTCTCGGGTGCGTTCGAGCAGCTCGCGGAGATCGTTCAGAAACGGCTTCGGAAAAGCGAGATCGGATTCAAGGCGAGCATCGACGGGAAGAAGAAACAGTTCGAGTACCTCCACGAGGCGAGGTCCAAGGATTTCATCCAATTCGGTTTCGAGCCGGAGTTCATCGGTCGCCTGCCGGTAAGGGTGGTCTGCGAGGAGTTGAGCGAGGATGATCTCTACCACATTCTCACGTCGTCGGAGGGGTCGATCGTTAAGCAGTACGGGGCCGCTTTCGCCGCATTCGGCATCAAGATCGTCTTCTCCGACGAGGGATTGAGGGAGATCGCTCGGAAGGCGTATCAGGAGGAGACCGGCGCGCGCGGCCTGATAACGGTGTGCGAGCGGACCTTGAGGGATTTCAAATTCGAGCTGCCCTCGACGGAGATACGTCACATCGTGGTCACGCGGGAGATAGTCAACGATCCCTCGGGCGAGCTGAAGAAAATCATCGCCCAGCCGGAGCTTGTGGAAGAGGCGTTTGGGACGGAGCTTGTCAGAAAATTCGAGAAGGAATTCTCCGAAAAGTACGGCATCGGCATAGCCTTCAACAGGGCTGCGGCGAAGCTTGTAGTCGCCCGGGCGGAGGAGGCGAAGACGGACGTGCCCGCGTTCTGCAGGCTGCTACTAAAAGATTATGAGCATGGCCTTAACCTCATCCGGAAGAATACGGGGCGGGACCGTTTCATCATCACCAAGGAGGCGGTGGACGCCCCGGCGGAAACGCTGAACAAATGGATCAAGGGATCCTACCAGAAAAGCGGCGCCTCGCCGCCCCCCGATAGCCCCCCCGCCAAGGCGCGGAAAAAGTGATAGCACATGTCCACCCTTAATTTGTCCCAGCTTGAGCGCGTCGTCTCCATCATTAAGCAGGGTTCCCGCTTTTTGATTACCGGACACGAGCATGCCGATGGCGACGCCCTCGGCTCGCAGATCGCCCTTTACTATTTCCTGAAGCAACTCGGCAAAAACGTTTCCGCTATCAACTGCGATCCGCCACAGAAGAAACTGGCGTTTCTCGATACGGAGCACGTGGTAAAAACGTACTCGCCCCCCCCGGAGATCGGGGCTTTCGACGCCTGGATCATCGTGGATACGAGCGCTCTCTTACGCATTGGTGTGATGGGCGAGCTCGTCAAAAAGCTCAAGTGTCCCATCATCGCCATCGATCACCACGTCTTCTCGCGCGAAGAGGCATTCGCCGCCATCAATATCGTGGATGACAGGGAGGTGGCGACGGGTGTGATGATTTACAATCTCGGCAAAGCCCTGGGTTGCCATCTCGACAGGCGTATTGCGCTTGCCCTCTACGTTGCGATTTATACGGACAGCGGCGGCTTCATCTATTCCAAGATGAAGGCGGAGACGCACCGTATTGTGGCAGACCTGGTCGACGCCGGGGTAAAGCCTTACGATACCTTCAACCGGCTTTACCAGACGCACGACGGCCGAGAAGTCATGCTCTTCGGCCGCGCCCTTTCCAGCCTGCGCTTCGACCACGGCGGCAAAATCGCCTGGATGCTGGTCACCCGCCGCATGTACCACGATACAGGCGCCGATCCCGAGGCGAGCGAGAACTATCTCCTCGACTATGTTCGCTCCATAAAGGCCGTTGAACTGGTCGTTCTGCTGCGCCAGCTCCCGGATGGAGAGGTCAAGGTGAGTTTCCGCGCCAAGAGTTTTTTCCACGTGGACGGCGTTGCACGTGCGCTCGGCGGGGGAGGCCACTGGTTCGCGGCTGGGGCGGTGGTAGCCGGGAGCCTTTCCGGCGTCCATGCCAAGGTGAAAGGTCTCGTGGAGCGCAACTGGCGGAAGTATTCGGCGGGATGGAAACGCGGGGGAGCGCACCCTAGCTTATGAAGGAAACAACAAAGGGGTCAAGTCTTGAATTTCAACTCTCCAGAACACGTATTTAATCAAGTGAAGCCGAACCATACGGTGCTATGTACAGACGCGGGTGCCTATATGCTAAAAGTTGAAATTCAAGACTTGACCCCTTTGAGTTACGGCAGGAACTGCTCCGGGTTTTTAAGTTTTTTCGGCAGGTAGACGTCGATAACGTAGTTGAGATCGTGTTTTGCAAAGGCCTGCTGCTCCACCCTCACTCCCATCTGTATCATCTGATTGATCGCCTGCTGCCAGCGCTTCTCGCAGATGATGAACGGGTCGTTCGCGAGCGCATCCTTCGCCCGTTTGATGTCCACGTCTTTCAGCGGGTGCGTGGCATCCTTGAGCTTGTAGTCGATGATGTCTTGCGGGGTGACGCCGAGGTAGCGCGCCTGGGGGACGCAGAAGAACTGGTTGATGTGGGCGGCGTTGCCCGAGCCCACCTTCAGGGTGCGATAGATGTTTGTGATGCCATAGGGGTCGCCGTCCACAAAGGCATAGACGGGGATCTTCTTCTCGTCCGCGAGGCGCCTGATGAATCTGCGGCAGGCGCGCGTGGGGACGCCACCCATGGAGGCTAGGATGCAGTTCGCCTTCTTCCAGAAGTTGTGCTTCACGAGCCTCTGGAACATGCCGGCCGTCTCGATGGCGAGGATGAATTTGGCATCCGTCTGAAACTGGAGGTCCTCCACCGAGATCGGTATCGAGTATGCCCCCGAACCGAACCGCGTGCAGTCGATCTTGAGCTTCCGCCCCGAGTCGGGGTCACGGTCGATCACCGTCAGCCGCCCCGCCACCTCGCCCCCCTTCTCCTCCGGGATGAAGCCGAGCTGCTCCCGGTTGACGGCGAACAGCGCCTCGATGTCGTCCATTACGGCGTCCGATTCCGGCTGCTCGCTGAAGCGGGCGTCACCCCAGTTTTTGGAGACGTAGTACGCTTCCCTTTTGGTGGCGATGTCGTCGCCACGCAGGAGGTCGTTTGAGAGCGACATCATCTTCAATGACTGCGCGAATGTCTTCGCGGTGGTCACCGTGAGGGTCCGCTCCTTTTTGCGCTTGCCGATCTGGAAATAGCCCACCTTCGGATTGTAGCGCACGTTATCTAGGGAGCGGATGGGGAGATCGAGGGACGGTTTTCGTTTTTTGAGTATCGTCCGGTAGATGTCCTGCGCCGCCTCTTTTATCTTCGCCGCCACCTTGTTCATCGTATTCTCCATCCCCACTATTGAGTGTGCATGAGGAATGCCGTTTCACGATTTTTAAACTTTCAGCTTTTTGCCTTGGGCCGTCGTTACTCCATCTTTCTCGATTTTTCCAAGATATCCGTCAGTATCCTGACGACCTTCCCTTCCTGCGGCTTGCCGAGCTTGAGGATTTCTCTCAGCGCGATCCCGATGTGAGGCAGATACTTCTCGATGTAGGCCTTTTTCTTCTCCGCATCGGCGATTCTGGCACGGCGGCTGAGGTAACCATGGAGCTTCCTGCCCACCTCCTGGAGCCCGAGCTTGATCTCCTTTACGATCTCAGGGTAATGAGCGATCGCCTCCTTGCTCTCGGAGGTGAACGGCACCCACACGGATACCATGTGAACCATGAGCGTCATCGAGCCGGAGGGGAGCGCCCCACGCGCCTGTTGGAGTCCGTAGCCGCGCCAATTCGTTCCGATCACCGCCTTGGCGATCGCGCAGGCGGATTGCTGGTAGAGGAGCGGAACCCGGTTGGCGAACCGGAGCAGGTTGGCGAGCGGCTCCTCCTCGCCGTCATCTCCATCCGGGCGCGGCCCTCCCCATGCAAGCCCCACCTCGATGTGGAACGGGTTTCCGCGATAAACCGATGGCGCGCGGGTGGTGGCGGTATAGAAGGCCGCCTTGATCTGTTTCTGCAGGGCCGCTATGATGAGCTCTTCGCCGATGGGGGAGAGGCAGTCGGTCGGCGGGCTCATGATCTTCGTGGCATTGATGGCCTGGTAAAGCTTGTCCGTTTCTTCGCGCGCGATCCTGGATGGGTTCGCGTTTTGGGGAAGATTTGCCTTAGAGCAGATCTCCAGCGCCACTTTCGCCCCGACCCTTGAAAAATCCTGCATGAGGAATGCCCGGAGGCGCTTGGCCTTGGTGGTCTTTAGCATTTGCATGAGCACGCCGAGCTCGACGCCGTACGGGTGGGGTTTGATCTGTTTGGGCTCCCGCGGCAGGGAATTCGCCGCGCGAGAGAGAACGCTCTTCTCGCCCTCGGGGCCGAGATAGTTGATGTGCACGTGGGGATTCGCGAGGGAGACCTGCTCCAGATAAGTCTCGACCGATTGGCGCCCCTTCTGGTGCCTGGCCTCGAGCTCAATCTCCACCTTGGTGCCGTGGGGGGCGTCCCACTGCACTGCTTCATCCTTGACGACCTCGGGCATGTTCTTTTGCGTATCGATGCGGATTTCGAAATAGTGCGCCGGGTTCTTGGGGCCGATCTTCGAAGTGATCTTGACAGGCTGTCCCGTCGTGAGCTGGCCGTACATCCCGGCGGCGGAGATGCCGATCCCCTGTTGCCCACGGGCCTGTTTGAGCGTGTGGAATTTGGAGCCGTAAAGGAGTTTGCCGAAGATCCTTGGGATCTGGTTTTTGACGATGCCGGGACCGTTGTCCTCGACGGTGACCTTGAACCGGTCTTCGCCGAGCTGTTGTACGGCGACCGTGAGCTCGGGAACGATCTTCGCCTCTTCGCATGCGTCGAGGCTGTTGTCCACCGCCTCTTTCACCGTGGTGAGGAGGGCCTTCTTGGGATTGTCGAAGCCGAGGAGATGCCTGTTCTTGCTGAAAAATTCCGAGACGGAAATTTCCCGCTGCCGGAGCGCCATCTGGTAGGCGATCTCCTCTTGGTGGAGCTCCATCCCGTTTTCGCCAAGCTCCTTCGGCGTCTTGAGCTTGGGAGTCTTCGCCGCAGCTTCTGCAGCGGATTTTTTACCCGTTCGTTTTATCGCCGTCTTTTTTGCCATGATTTCACTGCCTTTGGTCGATACAAAATTCCGCAAATCTCCGGCATAATAACATAACGATGTATATGTATTCAAAGATTTTTAGCGTTGTGTTTTTAGTGGGGAGCCGCGCCCCAAAGGAGCCCCTCCGGGGAATGAACCGGGTTAATGCGGGGACAGGAACCATAAAACCGGGAGTTGACGACCGGACTGGTCAGCGTGGCGGCTTGATCGCATTATCGTTATATGCGATGAATGCCTTATCGGATTTTGACACGCGCTCCTGTCTCAAAAACATTTCGCAGAGCGCCGTGAATTTCCTCTTGAACTCGCTCCGTGAGCGCACCCTTAGAGCGGAGCGGATGAGGAAACCGGGCCGCAGGTGGAAGCTCAGATAGGCCCTCCGGGCGAGGCAGTCTATCTCTTCATTCGTGAGTTCCGTCCAGGGCCGGGGCAATACTTGGTCGCCGACGTTACCCAGGATGTACTCGCGCCAGTAATCGTAGCCCGTTTGCTCGACCATCTGCTTCCAGAGGGGAGTGAGCGGCTTCGCAAGCGTTTTGGAGAACTGTACATAGTCGAGCCCCAGGCGTTTGGCGAATTTTACCGTCTGCCTGACGGTCTCGCGCGTGTCGCCCGGCGCGCCCACAAGGAAAAAACCAAGGGGCCGTATGCCCATCTCTTTTGTCATCCGGATGGTTTCCTCTATTTTCCGGAGCGTAACCCCCTTATTCACCCTATCGAGGATTTCCTGGACTCCGGACTCGATGCCGTAGTAGATGCGCCGGCACCCGGCGTCCTTCATCTCGCGAAGGAGGGGCTCGTCGACCGAATCGACCCGAGCCCTGCACGCCCACTCGACGTCGAGTTTCTTCTCTTTGAGTAGACGGCAGATTTCGCGCGCCCTTGTCCGTACGATGGGAAATTCATAATCGAAGATGTCGATCTCACGAATGCCGTGCTTTGTGTAGCACTCCTCGATCTCCGCGACGACGGTTTCGGGCGAGCGGGGGCCGTACATGGTTCCGCCGGCCTCGCAGAAGCCGCACTGTCGCGGGCACCCAAGGGACGTCACCATCACGGTGAAGTTCCTACGTTCCGTGGGGAATTCCGCGTAGAGCTCGTTGGGGAGGAGATGGCGCGCAGGGGATGGGAACTTGTCGAAGTCGATCTGCATCTCGTGCGGTGTGACGATCGTGGCGCCGTTCTGTTTGTACACGAGGCCGGGCACGTCACCGAACCGCCTGCCCCCGGCGAGCTCCTCAAACAGCTTCGGGAGCGTGTAGTAGGCGTGCTCGACGACGCCGAAGTCTATCTCGGGAGGCGCGATGGATTCCCTGGGGTAGACGCGCAGATTGTAGCCGCCGACGATCACGGGGACGTTGAGGTGTTTCTTGAGGTATCGGATCCACTCGAGCGTTTCCCGGTACATGTAGGTCGTCATCATAAACCCGATGATATCGGGTGCGAACTCACGCAGGCGGTCGAGAACGTCCTCTTTGCTGAGCTGGAGCGTGCGGGCGTCGATGATCGTCACCTCGTGGCCGGCCTTTTCGGCGATGCTAGCCACCCACGCGATGCTCAAAGGTGGAAATAGGCCGAAAAAGCGCTGCACGATTTTGAGATTCTCCTCGTGCAGCTTGTATGAGAAAGGATTGAAGACAAGGCCTAGTCGCATCGGTTATCCATTGATGGGAAAGGCGTGGTGTATCGCTCTACCCGCTTATCAGTGCTCACCAATCACTTATCACCGCAGTATTGGAGCGGGCGATGGGAATCGAACCCACATGACCAGCTTGGAAGGCTGGGGCTCTACCATTGAGCTACGCCCGCTTAAAATGTCTCGTTTTTATTGCCAGCTTGTCCTAGGGATTCAGCAACTTGCGGAACGCAGTGAACGCAAGCTGCATGAAGCCCTTGGATCCCGTGAGGCCAGCTTGTCCCGATTTTGCTCCGCTCATCGGGATCGCGTTCGACCATGCCACTTGCGTTCTCCCGCTAGCGCGTAATCCGCAAGTGGCGGTCTCACGGGAGAAGGCTGGGGCTCTACCATTGAGCTACGCCCGCCTTGATACAATCGTCACCGACCCACAAAGATTTACATAATATATGTAATGTAAGGCCCCGGTTCAATAAAAAACGGACGCCGAACACCCCTGAATTTAATTATATGCAAAATATTCTATATTACCTATAATGTTTAACATGAACAAAAAAGAAACACCGTTAGGATTAGCTCTCATTGTATGTGATGCAGTTATTGATGATGCCAGAACGCATAAGAAAAGTCTTATCGGCATTTTTAATAGATTATCGAGCAGTAAGTTCCCCTGTAAACACCCGCGCTTTCACGTTTTTATCTCGCTAACTAACGGCCGCGGGGAATATAACACTGAGTTAAGATGCCTGAATGAAAAATCTGGGGAGCCTATATTTTCGGGAAAAGGCAAAATAGGCTTTGCTGATCCAAATGCGATTATTGAAATCAATTTTGAGTTTTTAGGCACAATATTTCCCGAAGCCGGTTATTATGCAATAGAATTTTTGTGTAATGATGAAATGGTGCTTCGACGTCGTTTTATAGTTACAGAATTCAAGGAGGGGCGATGACAGCACTACCTGCGATAGTGAGTGAGGCGCCGATAATATATTATCCGTCTAAAGAAGTAACAGGGCTTCAAGAGAGGGGGAGTGAAATGTCGTACTCATACTTCGAATTCTCTTTTGTTTGTGGTGCCTCCCTTCATGTCGACGAAGATTCATTTGATGTGATGGCATTAGCAGACGCCTCTCCTTCTTTTGACTTTCTTAAATTAGATGATTAATGACTATAGCAATGAGACAGGGCGACATCGTCAAAGTTGCTTTTCCATTTACGAATTTCAGGGAAAGCAAGATGCGAAGTGCTGTAATTATTTCTCGAGATTCGTACAATGATCCTGATTGTGTTATAGCATTTATAACGAGCAAAGATTACAGTGGCGATTTAGATTTCAAGGTATGTAGAGGCCATCCGGAATTTGCTGGTACGGGCTTGAGCGAAGATTCGACTTTTAGAATCGGGAAAATCGTCACCTGTCACAACAGCTTGATACAAAGCAAAGTCGGTGTCGTAGGCCCATATATCCTAGCAGAGATCGATAAGCGCCTTAAGGTACTATTCTCCCGTTAACCTAATTTAGCCATAACCACCAATAGTATACCTATCTGCAAAACAGGCGATGTTCGGTCCTTCAACGTTTTTGGGGAATCTGCGCTAATCTGCGGCAAAATCACGTATAATCTGTAACGATACCCATGTGCCCCCCCCCATGAAACGATATGGCGCGCTTTATTTTTGCCTCCTCTGCCTCTCCGGAACAGCCGGCGCCGATACCATCTTGATAGGCGATTTCTGCGGCGTTCCCCCAGGCAAAATCCCTGAGCCCTGTTTCTCCATCGGCCTGCCCTATCTCATCGCGAGGGCGATCAACGGCTCGGGGGACGGGGAGGCGCTGTTGCCGGCGGTCGCTCCCTCAAAGACGTTGAGTGCGCTCTATGATGATAGGGGAGCGCCGCGCCCCGCCGAGGCGAGGCAGTTCTGTGCGCAGAGCGGTGCGGACCGCTATCTCTTAGCCTCTTTCACGTTAAGGAAGGATGCCGGGGAGCGAGGTGAAACCGGTTCCGTCACCTTTTATAGCGGTTCCGCTTCGGGCGGCGACATGGACGTTTTCAAAACCGCCGTTGACGGCGGCGATGAATGCCTCCCTGCGCTCGCCCTCCATGCCGCGGGGAAGGTGTGCCGGCTATCGAAGGACGTTCGCCCTTTCAGGGCCCCACTCGGATTCCTCCAAGCATTCTCCCTTGCGCTCCAGCTTGTGAGGGAAGGTAAAACGGCGGAGGCGTCTCAGTCGGCGGCAAGGGTCTCGGCGGATTATCCGGAGAGCGCCGATGCGCGTTACTTGGGCGGCCTTGCCGCGCTCGGCGCAAAGAAACCATACCTGGCTCTCCGCCTGTTTAACGAAGCGCGTAACCTGGACCCGTCATTCTCCCTGCCGGCGTATCGGGAGGGGCTCGTCTGGCTCTCCCTCGATCGGACCACCCTCGCCGAGCGCGCGTTTGAAGAGGCCGCGCGGATCCAGCCCTCCTTTTCCGACGCCGGTTTTCAATCGGGGAGACTCAAGGCAATGCGCGGCGAATGCGCATCAGCCCTGGGGGAGTTGCGCCGGGCGGTGAAGCGGCGCCCCAAGCATTCCGATGCGCGTTACTGGTTGGCGAGTTGCCTGATAAAAAGCGGGAGGGGGGACGAGGGGGACCGCGTCCTAGAGGGGTTGATTGCGGACAATCCCGGGTATGGGGCTGCGCATCTGCTCTTGGGCAAGCTGTATTACGAGACGAAGGATTTTAACGCAGCCGAAACCGAGTTGCGGTCGGCGGTAAAGCTCTGCCCGGACAGCGCGGAAGCCCACAAGCTCCTCGGCGAGTCGCTCTCGAAGCAGGGAGGATATAACCGGCATGCCGAGGCGATGGTGGAGTTCCAGAAGGCGCTGCTGCTGGAGCGGAGGAAATGAACTCGCCACAGAGAGGACGAGAAATTCAGCAGTGTTCACAAAGAGTAAAAGAGAGAAAGAGGAAAGGCATAACAACTATCCAGCCACGGGGTAACATGAATGAAGTTGCTATTCGTGATGATTCCCCGAAGGGATCCCCCCGGGACGTGAACATTAGCGGCTGAATAACGGTTCTCACGAAGAGTATAAACTCTTTTGCTCTTTGTAAAAAATTGTTCGGCCGCTATTTTTTGTATCGGTCGAGGGCGAATTTGATGATCCGCTCGGCGAAGTCCGTATAGCTCAATCCCGTCTGCTCGGCGGCGTTCGGCAGGTCCTCGTTCTCCGCGATGTTCGGGTTCGGATTTACTTCGAGGACGTAGACGGTGTCGTCGGGGGCGAGGATGAGATCGATCCTCCCGTAGTCCCTGAGCCCGAGGGCCCGGTAGGCGGTGAGCGCGGTCTCCTCGATCTTCGCAACCGTTTCCTTCTTGAGATCTTTTGGAAAGAGGGTTTGGATCCCCCATTTAGTTCTATACGCGGAGTCGAACTTCGCCTTGAAGCTGTAGACCTTGAGTTTGTCGCTGTTGGCCTTGCTGAAGTCGAGCTCCACCGGCGGCAGCACGAGCGGTTTGTCGTTGCCGATCACGCCGACGAAGAGCTCGCGTCCCTCGATGTACTCCTCGACGAGGGCCCCGCAGCCTATCTTCTCATGTACGTAGGCGATCCGGGTCGCGAGCGTTTCATCGTTTTTTACCACTGAGCTCTCAGCGATGCCGATGGAGGCGTCCTCCGTGAGCGGTTTGACGATGAGGGGAAACCTCAGCTTTGAGGGACGGATGTCGAACTGTCCCTTGGGATATACGGTGAAATCGGCCGACCATAGGCCGTGATAGGCGAGGATCTTTTTCGCCAGCCCCTTGTCCTGGGCGAGCATGAGCGCATCGGGGCCGGAGCCGGTGTACTTTATCCCCAGCATGTCGAGGAGGGCGGGGATGTGGAATTCCATCGAGGAATCCCGGCGGAAGGATTCGCACGTGTTCAGGACGATTTCCGGCTGATTCGCATCGAGTTCGGCGATGAGCCCCTTGACGTCGTCGTAAACGCCGTGGAGCCGGACCTCATGGCCGAGTTTGCCGAGGTACTCGCAGAGGTGGTGGTGTGCTTCCTCTCCCCCGCCGGACATGGCAAGCTCAAGCTCTTTCGCATCGGACTGGTCCGGCGAGCGGTCGTAGAGGATGGTGATTTTGAGTTTCTTCACGTGGCTCCGCCTCTCTTAACGCATCACTCGCGCGCGGTAATAAAAATTATATCCGAGCGTGCGGAGCTGTCAAAGAACTATCTTCACCGCGTGGTACATGAGCTTGAACGGGAGCAGTAGAACGTGGAGCCCGGCTTCCAGGAAATTCCAGTCGTATGCGTTGACCTTGACGTCCGAGCTCCGCGCGTAGCCGCCCTCCGGCGTTCGAGAAACGGACTCGGCGCTCCTCTCCGTCGTCACGTTGACGCAGGATGAGAGCGCGCAGATGAGGAGCAGGATCATAGCGACGTATGCCCATTTCATTGCATCACCCTCCATTCTTCGAGTGAGGATATTATAGAAAAAACCTTTTGCGTCGGGAAAGCTCGATGGCGTTGTTTCGCGTCACGGCGGGATCGGGGCGCAGGAAGAGCGAGGCGATGGGGCGGATGGAAAATGCACGCCGGCGCGCTTTCAATGCCGGTATGTAAAGGTGTCCTGATCAAGGCTCAACTGGTTGGCCGCAAGCGCCGGGTTCTGGCCTTTTTTCACGAGGCCGCTGTAAACGGTATAATCCCCCTCAGGGAGGTTGCCGGGTAACGCGTAATAGAATGCCATCGCCCGGCTGAGTCTTTTTACTCCGAAATTCGCCACCGATGGAACGATCCCCCGCACGAACCCCGATGGCCTGAACGAGAAAAAGGTCCCGTCCGGAGTCTTTATTACTATGTATGCATCGACGAACATGTTCGCCGTATCGGAGGGCGGGTAGAGGAAATAGGCGGGTGCGAGCACGTCGCCGGGGCGATAGATCGAGCCGGGCCGCTTATTGAGTGCGACCTCATGTTTCGGAAACTCATTGGCGGCTGGAAGGGGATCGCACATAAGCTCTTGGGGAGCGGCTTCTTCGATCGTGGGAAAGTAGGAGATAAACGACGGACCGGCGATTGCATCGCGATACGCCTGCTCTACTCTCTCCGGCACCGGAAGATTGTCATCGTACATTCTGATCACCCGGAAGTCTTCTTGAGTGCCGGTCGTCGGATTGTACGTGTTGAGCCAGACTATCCCTTTTATGAACGGGTAATGAAACAGGCAGTCGTAGACGTCGCCGATCCATTTTTCTTTGGGATACCGCGCATCCTGCAAACATCCTATTTCGCAGATGAGGATCGGTTTCAGGTAGGTGCATTGAAAATCGCGGATGATGGAGTCGTACATGTAAGGGAAGGAGATGGCCCATGCTGTATTACCACTCGTATTCGCGGAACCCCAGCTATAACCGTCTATCCCGATCCAGTCCACGTATTCGTCGCCCGGGTAGAAGTTCTTGGCATCATTCCACGGAGCAAAAGGATTGCTCATGCAATTCGGGCACCATACCCATTCGACGTTGTTCACCCCTTCCTGCTTGAAGATATCGACGACGTGCCTCCACATTTCCACGTACTGTTGGGGATTCCCGTTATTCCACGGGGCGGTAACGGACCATGACCATATGTCCAGGTTCATCTCCTGATCGAAGCGGCAGAGTATTCTATTCCCATAGGCTTTGATGGTCGCGGCCGAGCGCCTCAGATAATCGTCGAACCTGCCGTTGATAATGTCCTGGAGCGGATAAGCGCTGTCCCGGATGGAATCCCCGCACGACATCCAGGTCATGATGGGTACGGCGCCCGCGCCGATGGTGTCGCCTATGAAATCCGGCGGGGTTGCGCCGAACTCATAGTTCCAGGTGACGGAAAATCCT
>CAYWRA010000025.1:0-28256 GCA_964460305.1 uncultured bacterium | reverse complement strand
ACAACCGGCACTTGTTACCATGCTTCAAAAAATGCTCACAGCGCAATTCCCTCCTGTGACGAAGAGGTGTGAATCCTAACCAAAGTATGGTAGTATTCTTCCCAATTGGTATTTTCCATTTTTAAACCGATTCAAAAGACCATAAAAAGTTAATAATGTTAATTGACAAATCTGGTTGCATATGTGAACGTCCAGGATTATCGAAGGTCATCGACTCCTTCCCCGGCAGGAAATTATACCGCGTGAACGTCAGAATGAAAGAGTTGAAGGGATATTGATTACGCCCGAATGGGGCGATCCAGGTAGGTACCATGGTCGGATGTAACTGGACAAATCATAATAAGATCTGGGCATGAAGGATATAGTCTTCGTCAATCCCCCCCTTACCTTGGAAGAGAGGTATGGTAAATTATCCGGCGCAGGTAATACCCTTGCTCCTCTCGGCCTCCTCTATCTTGCCGCAATGGCCAGATGCAAGGGTTTTGAAGCCGCTATTGTGGATGCATCCGATAAATTGGATTTTGAAAGCGCTGTACAAGTTATCCTCCAATATAAACCCCGCTATGTCGCAATAACCGCTACAACTGTTTCCATCTATAACGCGGCCAGACTGGCAAGGATGGTTAAGGAGAAAGGCGGTAATATAACAACAATTATCGGCGGCCCTCATCTCACCGCAGTTCCTGAAGAGACGATGAGAAGGTTCTCCGAATTCGACATTGGAGTGCTTGGTGAAGGGGAGGAGGCGCTGGTCGATTTGCTTGATGCGATGGAAAACCGCCGCAGATTCCATAACGTGGCTGGCATCGTATTTAGGGACGAGGGAAAGATCACCCGGACCAGGAATAGGGAGTTGATTACGGATCTCGACGAGCTGCCTTTCCCAGCATGGGATATTTTGCCCGATTTCCCCAAGGGATATCATCCCGCTGCTTCTAAATTCCAGCGTTTACCCGCCGCTTACATTTTGTCGGCGAGGGGATGCCCCTATAAGTGCATATTCTGTGATAGATCTGTATTCGGAAACAGATGTCGTTTTTTTAGTGCCGGATACGTTGTAGAAATGATTAGATTTTTATATAACCGTTTCGGCGTAAGGGAAATTTCGTTTGAGGATGACACTCTGTTCTTATCGATACCGCGCCTGGTTGCCATATGTGAACAGCTGTTAAAAGAAAAGTTATCGATCAGCTGGACGTGTAACGGCAGGGTTGATTCGGTTGCGCCGGATATTCTAAAAATAATGAAAAGGGCAGGATGTTGGCAGATAGGATATGGTATAGAGAGTGGTGTCCAGGAGGTGCTGGATTTTGCAAAAAAAAACGTCACCCTTCAGCAAATAGAAAACGCGGTTGAATTGACCAGCAAATCCGGTATATTGAGCAAAGGATTTTTCATCCTCGGCTTTCCAAACGATACGCCGAAAACAATACGCCAGACAATCGATTTTGCGAAGAGGATCAAATTAGACGACATAACCGTGGCGTTCATGACTCCTTTCCCAGGTTCTAAGCTTTATGCAGACGCGAGACGATACGGCACATTTGATGAAGACTGGAGAAAAATGAACATACTGGACATCGTTTTTATTCCCGATGGATTAACCAAAGAGGAGTTGCGCAGATCCTCCAAGCGTGCTATCAGGGAGTTTTATCTCAGACCCAGAATCATCTCGTGTTACCTTGGAAGGATGGCGAGGAATCCACGGATCGCAATGGGAATCATGCGAGGCGTGTCATCCGTTATAAGGGCAGCGTTTTGATTCCGGATTACGTGCCTGCAGAATAGGCGCTGCTTTAATCTACAAGACATACGAGAAGAGATCAAATTTTATGAAAGCCAACAGAAGTAAAGTGTTAGTTATCATTCCAGCCTTTAATGAGCAAAAAAATATCGCGGCCGTCATTGCCGGGATACAGAATTTGACGCTGGGGCTGGATATTCTGGTGATTGATGACGGCTCAACCGATGCCACTCCAAGGCTGGCCAAAAACTCGGGGGCGACCGTAGTTTCTCTCCCGTTTAACATGGGTTACGGAGCCGCCCTCAAGACAGGTTTTAAGTATGCCGCGAGAAATGATTACGAATATGTAATCCATATGGATGCCGATGGACAACATGATCCGCAATCGGTTCCTGCGTTGTTAAGCGAGATTCAAAAGGGGCAAACGGATATAGTTATCGGTTCCAGGTTTCTTACAAACTCCGGTTACCCGCTTACCTTACCCAAGAGGATAGGCATAAAAATATTCAAGGCCATTACCAAATCGATCATAAAACAACCGGTGACGGATCCTACCTCTGGTTTTCAAGCCTTAGATAGGGAGGCATTTCATTTTTTTATTAAAAATTATCCTTCGGATTATCCGGATGCCGACGTGATTATCAATTCTTATCTCTCAGGTCTCAGGATAAAGGAAATCCCGGTGTATATATATCCTAGAGCCTTCGGTAAATCTATGCATAGCGGTTTTAAACCTTCGTATTATATTTTTAAAATGTTTCTTTCGATATTTGTGACTTTATTGCGCAAGCCATCGGGAAACCGCCATGTGAAAGGATAGAAAAGAAGGAGGAATATCATGCTATATAGCCAAAAAGTTTTCGCGATAATCGCATCTTCTCTTCTTTTATTGTTGATTATCGAGCTAGTTCGGCGGCGAAAGATGCGCGAAGAATACTCTTTCCTGTGGATTATAACAGGTGTGACGATCCTGATTTTGACCATCTGGTATGATTTATTGGTAGCTTTGACTCATCTAATCGGCGCTGTCTTGCCCACGACGACTCTTTTTATCTTTGGAATGATCTTTCTGGTGTTGATTATAATCCATTTCTCGATAAAAGTCTCAGATTTTTCCCTCAAGATCGAAGAGCTGGCTCAAGAAGTGGCCATATTGAGGCAAAAGGTCGACGAGCCGTAATCGAAAAGAACAGAATGAGACAACCTCCTCAGGATATAGGCACAAGTTTTAAAGTACGGTCGAATATCTCCAGTGGTAGATATGGGTATGAGATTGCTAAGAGTGGTATCCAGCATATCTATGATTTCATATTATTTCCGCTAAGATGCCTTCTCCCCTATAGATGGGTCCGAAGTATGAAGCTGACCGACTTGGGAAGAGAAAGGAGGATGGCTGTCATCCCACATCTTGACGGTAAGATATTGGACGTAGGATGTGGACCATTGGATGAATTGAGAAACGAGTATGTCCATGGGAGTAATATTATTAGGACGGATGTAGTGCAATGGGGGAATGTGGACCCGATATGTTCTGCCGAAGCTCTGCCTTTTAAACAAGAGAGTCTCAACACGGTTTTGATGCTTGCATGTTTAAATCATGTAAGAGATAAAAAAGTCGCAATAAAAGAAGCGCATAGAGTGTTAAAACGCAATGGGGAAATTATTATTACGATGATTAACCCCTTTTGGGGACTTTTGGTGCATAAATTGGTTTTCTGGTTTGATTATGACAGAGAAAGGGGTATCGCTGAGGGAGAAGAGTATGGCTTAACGAAGAAGTTTGTCATGCAATTGCTGCATTCCAGTGGGTTTAAGAACGTCAAAACGTTGTCTTTTCTATATGGTTTGAATAAGTTGTACATTGGGGAAAAAGCTTGAGGGAGATAAAGAGGTTCCGGCTTTTTTAGCCGGACGGAGACTGGTTATGATTAACATCAGCTTTGATTTGAGCCTATTGCCTCAGTGGATACAGGGATCCGGCAAGTGGCTTTACGAATTATGCGCCGCGAGGCATGTTGAGTTGAAGATCGGCGTTATTGTTTGTATCGGCGTCCTATATTTATTGGCAACCATGAGGGGGCATAGGTTTTTCGGACCGTCGGCATGGATTCTTTGGGCAGTCGCGTGCGGATACATCGGGCAGATATATTTAAGGGAGGGTTACCTGTTAACCGGAACGTTGCTATATTGTTTTGCCGGCATCTCCACGTTTATCTATTGCAGGTTGACGAGGGGGGAGTATGGTTTGTCGGAGATCGTTATAGGGAAAAGGGCGGCAGCGATGTTTATGATTTTTGTAATCGCATGCGCCAGTTACATGCGATTTTATCGTCTTGGCGAAGTTCCGGCTGGGATTATTAACGATGAATCACTGTGGATGAAACACAGCCTGAACTATATGCGCGGCGAACCGTTTAGCGGCTGGGTGGCAGGGGTTGCTCCGATGATGGTTGTATTAACCCACAGCGTGGCGCTTTTCTTCAAGCTGTTTGGCGTCAGCCTCGAGGCGGGGAGGGCGGCAATGGCCGTGACCGGCATCCTTGGTGTGATAGCACTTTTTCTTATGGCCGACAAGCTTTTCTCCCGCGCCGTGGCTCTGCTCGCCGCTTCCTTCCTTGCCACTTCGTATTGCTCCGCCGGATTCGACAGGATTGCAGTAGGGGCCAATCAGGGCATACTATTTGCGTGCTTATTTATTTATCTGCTCATGCTGGCTGAGGAAAGGCGAAGCGTATTATGGGGGTTTCTCAGCGGCTGTTGCCTGGGCATAGGTTTGGGTGCATATGAGCCTTTCAAATCGGCGATGGTTGGTTTTCTTGTCTTTATTACGTATCGGATCGTTTTTGAGAGGGGCTACCTTCGCAAAAACTGGGCCATCCTTGCGATGCTGATCGTAGGTTTCTTTGTCGTTTCTTCACGGCTGTTGCAGCAGCATAGGGGATACGGCATGCATCATGGGGTAGACCAGATGGTCTTTTTCGGGAATCAGAATCATGGTTTGAACATGAAGAGCATCAGCATGTTCTTAGTTAATATGCGACTATTCTTGAGGATGATTTTCTTGCGCATGAGCGAGTCGATATTCTTGATAAACAGCGGCCCGATGCTTAACGATTTTTTGGTCCCGTTGTTCTTTGTGGGATTTATATGCACGCTATACCGCTGCAAGAATTATGCCTACTTTCTCGTACTGGCATGGTTTATTTTTGCGCCCATGGCGGGGATACTGACCTGGCCGTGCGCCCGCCGGCTCACAATATTCTTTCCTGCGGTGTACATTATGGCCGCCCTGGGCGCTTTTTTGCTTATAAAGACAATACTCTCCGTGTTGAGGCTTAAGGGCAGTGTGTTTTTTTTAAGTTCGATGGTAATTATTACGCTCGGTCTGTTTACGGTAGAAACGTATGTTTACTTCAGTGTGGCGAGGAACTTAACCTTTGGTCACCACAAGGAAGCGGCTGAGTATGCAGACAAGCAGATCGGCGAGAATTATATGTATTTTGTCGATTTTGATGAATGTGCCAATGCAATTAATATTGTGACATATAAACGCCGGGGCGGTGAGGACCCCAAAAAGTTTTATTCGTTTATAAAAGATCGCGATGTTTACTCGAAAATATTCAACACACCGCCGCATGATATGATGTTCGTAGTCTTAAATCACAGAACTAAAACTTTGAGCGACATTGTGGACCGGGTTCCTTATACTAGGGTCGAGAAAGGAAAAGATATGAGTTGGGTTAAACTCTCGGAGAGGGACCTTATAAAGGAACGGGGGGCGGACGTTTTGTATGAACCGATTTCCGGGGAGGACGGTTTTGTGCAACGGATGACCGCTAAAACAAATGCCACCGAGTTTGACTGGGAAAGTAATCCGCTACCGTACCCCTTTCGGATGAGCGTTGAGGGATTTTTTTATGTTCCTGAAGATGGTAGATATAATTTTCAGGCGAGCGGAGGCGTAGATACGGAAGTGTATGTTGATGGCAGTCAAATCAACGTTTCGCCGCCGCAAGGGTGCGAGTTGAAAGGCGAGGGGCATAGCATTCGTGTGGTACACCTGCAAAATGCGCCGGGTAAGTTCAGCCTTACGTGGGGGAAGCCGGGCGCGCCTAGTGAACCAGTTTATCTTTGGGGAAGATTACTCCAGAAGATGTTCAGTATCACACCGCCCCCCACACCTACGCCGCCCCCCACGAATACACCCATCCCGACACCCACAGTTACGCCAACACCGTTGTCGGTATGGTCAAGGACATTGAAGATATTGTAGAGGACTTATTAGAGGCCGCACTATGTATCGCGACAAAACGATTTCATTAATCATCCCTTGCAGGAATGAGAGAGCCGGTTTGGAAGAGGTGATCCCGTCCATCCCCCCGTGCGTGGATGAGATCATCGTGGTCGATTATAGATCGACGGACGGTACCCAGGATTATGCCAGGGGTAAGGGGGCCATCGTCGTTGATATCCAGAAAAGGGGCTACGGGGCGGCTTATAAGGAGGGATTCGCTCGCGCCAAGGGTGACATACTCGTAGCTTGTGACGGAGACGGGACCTATCCGGTATCTTCTATTCCAGCAGTTGTCGATGCGCTGTTGGACGGTAACTTGGATTTTATCTCCTGTTGCAGGTTCCCCCTCTGTAATCAGGAGAGCATGCGGCGGATGAACTTTTTGGGCAACATGGTCATTACCGGTATTGCCAATATGCTTTTCAAGTATAAGGTGACCGATCTCCTTTCCGGCATGTGGGTGTTCAAGAAGCGGGCGCTTGATGCAATGCGTCTCGTGGACGACGGTTGGAACTTCTCGGAGGAGATCAAAATCGAAGCCTTTTCACGCGGGGGGATACGATTTTCGGAGTATCATATCCGTTATTTCGAGAGAGAGGGTTTGACCAAGCTACACCCATTAAGCGTTGGAATCAAAAATATTTTATTTCTCCTGTATAAACGAATCGCAGCGGGACGGGAAGCCCATCGCTGAGGAAATGAGCCGGGATCGCGTCGGCCAGTCGGGGGAGGTATTCCAATGCAGGAGTGTGGAGCCGATGGCCCCATCCCGTAGTATCTCGCAATTACGAACCCTACATGAGGGGCCCATTGCCCCTGGCGCCCCGCATCGCTTTCTGACCGAGACCGTAGGGTAGGATAAGGATGTTCTTGAGGACGGGATGAGCTACAGCATCTCAGGTTTTTCCTCCTGCGTCGAAGGTACAGGCAAGTGGATTTACGATTTGTTCGCATCCGACGTCGCGAGAATCAAATTTGGCATTGTCTTTTTCATCATCGCTTTATGCCTCTCAGCTTTTTTTAAATCCCGCCGATCTTTTGGAACCCTGATCTGGATTATTTGCGCCATCGGCTGTTCCTATCTTGGGCAGATCTATCTTATGGAGAGCCACTTCTTGGCGGGGACGTTGCTGTATTTTGCAGCCGCTGTCCTTATGTTTGTCCATTGTGCGATGGTCAAGGGGGAATACGGCTTATCGGAGATCGGGATCGGGAGAAAGACCGCAATTGCTTTGATGGTCCTCATCGTTTTATTTGCCGGTTTCTTCCGCTTCTACCGTCTGGGCGATGTTCCCAATGGTATTATTAACGATGAAGCACGGGGCATGCAATATGCGATAAGCCTTATGCGCGGGGAGGGGCCCAGTGCCTACAGTGGGTATGAACATGCGGCATTATGCTATGTCGCCTCCTATAGCCAGGCATTCTTCTTTAAGCTATTCGGCGTCAGTATGTTCATCGGCCGGGCTGCCATTGCCGTTACCGGCGTTCTGGGGGTGATAGCTTTTTTTCTCATGGCCGATATGTTATTCGGTCGCGCGGTGGCATTACTCGCGGCTGCTTTTTTAGCCGATTGTTATTGCTCTTCCGGATTTGACAGGTTGGGAGGCGTTGGCATCAACCAGGGTGTGGTATTTACGTGCGCGGCTATTTACCTGTTTTTGTTGGCCGAGAAGAAGTGCGGCATGCTTTACGGGCTATTCAGCGGGGTTTCCCTGGGTATCGTACTGGGGACCTTTCATGCGTTCAAGACGGTGCCGATTATATTTCTGGTTTTTGTCGTGTACAGGGTCATTTTTGAGCGGGATTTCCTTCGCAAGAACTGGTTGCTACTCGTGCCGGTACTCGTGGGTTTCTATGCCGTTACAGGCTATCATTTACAGCGGCAATGGCATCATTCCATTGACTACATGAAGGGGATTTCCGCTTTTGCCGCAAACCCGCCTCTCCCTTCTTATCCATCACATACGAGCGTATTGCTGGTAAATGTCAGGTTGTTTGTGAGGATGCTTTTCCTCCATATGAGTGAATCCATTTTTTTAAAGAGTAACTTGGCCATCCTGAACGCCTTCTTAGTCCCACTGTTTTTCCTAGGATTCGTATCCGCGCTCTATTGCATCGGGAAATACAATTATTTTCTGGTCTTGGCATGGTTTGTCATCGGCCCCGCGATTGGGCTCCTCAGTTGGCCCGGCGTCCGCCGGATTATCTCGGTTTTGCCTGCGGTATACATCTTTGCGGCGCTTGGCGCCTTCATGTTTTTAAGGGCCGTAATGTACAGCTTGAGGCTTAAGGAATATGCGTTTTTTATCGGTTCATTGGTGGTTTTGAGCGCCGCCGTTCTAATGGTCAACGTGTACATATATTTCAACAAATGTGAAATATGTACCACGTTTGAGAACAAAGAGGTAGGCGAGTACGTGAACGGGCAGATTGGGGAAAAGTATGTTTACGTTTTCGATCTCGCCGATCCTGGATCCACCGACGTTTTGACTTATGAAAAGAGGAGGGGAGAGGATCCCCAAAAATATTTTTCCAATATCCATGAAAGGAGCGAGGTCTGTTCCGCCCTTTTCGATACACCACCATGTGGCCAGGACATAGTGTTTGTTTTTGTGACGGAAGAGGGTAAGAAGCTGGCAAGAGATATCGGGATGGCGATGCCCTACGTGAAAATCGATCAAAAACAGTGTTTAGTTTCGTGCACGATCCCTAAGGACAAACTTGCAAAGGAGAGAGGGGCCGTCGTTTCATATCAGACGGCGTCCCCGGGATCCGCTCCCGTGCAGTGGCGGATTGCGAGGGCCGTGAGCACCGAATTTGATTGGGAAGGAGATCCCATGCCATATCCGTTCAGGATTGAAATGGAAGGCTACTTCTACGTTCAGAAAGACGGCGCGTACAGTTTCCGGTCGAATGGCGGCGGGGATACGGAGGTTTTTGTGGACGGAGGGCCGGTTCCTCTGGCTACGTTGCACTATGTTTTAAAGAACGGTGCTCACAGGATACGTTTGAGGCATTTGCAGCCAGCCCCTGGCAACTTTAGCCTTACCTGGAGCAGGGAAGGTGGGGAAAGATCGCCGATCTATGTTTGGGGAGGGGGGCTCCAGAATCTGTGCGGCTTTGCAAAAGCATTGCTTGAAGCAACCAAGTGATAGGGGCTTTGACAGCGCGCGTGTCTTCTGCGGGATCGGCGTTCTCCAAAAACGATTAAGGTAGATGCTATCATTTGTGTCCCTTCACCTATTGCCGGACCCCGATGTCCTTTAGCGCGGGTTGCCCATTGGCCGGCGTCGGTATCTCCTACCGGCGCATCTGGACTAACGTCGCTTCCCACCCACAGGTAGCATGCTTCGTCACCGGCAAAGCAAAGGGCTTTGCACGTAATGGTGGGATTAGCCTACCGCTTGTTAGAGACTAGCGAAATGGACTTAGTCCCCCTGCCGGCTTAGCCTAAAGAGCTTGCTCCCTCCCGGGATGCATACATCACCATCGGTGGAGCGGTGTATCTGACACGGAACGGGACAGCTACGCCACGTGCCTCCTGAAGGTTCCCGGAACGGAGTATGCGCCAATCCCGGACCCGGATAAAGGAGCGGTTTGAAATCTTGATTCAAGATGCTGAACTCCTCTCCCGCTCCGACCAGCCATTCACCCTCGGAACAGGCGAAGATGGAGGAGTTGCCGTGGGCCCCAGGAATGGTTATACGAGCGATCTGTGCTTCCCCCGTGCGCAGGATGATAAGTTCTTGGCGATCGACATCAAGCAGCGCGATGTCACCCTTCGGCCCGACCGCCACCATTGATGATGAGGGAGTAGAAGATACCGACAGATTCACATTGCGCACGAGCACTTCCGGCCGACCCGGGGCGTAGACGCTGACTTTCGTTCCGGTAAGCAAGTAACCCATTCCATCGCGGTCAAAGTAGATTCCGCTAATGGGCCCGATTTCTTTGAGTTTGATCATGACGGGCGGTTCACGTGCCGTTTTGGCGTAGATGATATCCCCGCCGTTGCGGAAAGCAAAAACCTCTCCTGTCGGAGAGATTGTAAGGCTGTAGTTGCCAGCACTCCCCAAAGAGAAGATAGAGCGAGAAGAGAGATCTTTGTTGAACTCGACCAAGTGCCCATTGCGACACACACACACGATTGTCTCGCCGACGGCTACGGCATCAGTAACGTCATTGATGCCCACGGTGTTGAAATCATAGGTCTCCCGGATAGAATACACAAATTGAGCCGGTGCGGCGGGCTTTGAAACACAGGGGGCAATAACGTCCTCCACAGTCGGAGGGGCATTGAAGACGCATCCTTCAATTTCAATGGGTGTTTTCCCGGTGTCCTGCCGGTAAACACGCAAGCTTGGTGATGGTTGCCCTGTCCCTGTGACCTGTATGGCCACAGTGCCGGCGTTGAGGATGATAGGGCCATCCGCGGGCGTCCCTCCAATTTCGACAATGCAATTCTCTCCGGAATTAAAAACATAAGTGCCGGCCTTCTCTGCCACAAAGTAGCCGTGCGCAGCCCATCCCTCGGCATTGGTTTGTTCTACCAAGAACCCTTGCCTGGCACTCAGGTCCTTGGCGGGAATAGCAAGCTTCAACAATGGGGGGGATTTCCGAGCGCACCACGGCACCGGCGCAGCTAAAAGAGTCATGGTTGTGTGGGGATAAAGCGATAATAGCCGCGGGATTTGGACATCCGTCCAGAAGCGAACGGCGGGGAGGTAGGCTACGATACCCTTGTGTGTGCCGGAGGGTGCGCCTGGAAAGAACAACGATGACGTTTTGATGAGGCCGGAATATTTCAGGGACTCGTATTTGGGGAAGATAGCCCCGATGGCCCCGATCTCAGGGCCGAGGTCCTTATTGAATTCCCCCTTGGGTAGATATAGATCGTGATCCTGCGCCTCAGCACAAATCTCATCGGCGATATGGCAGGCCATCAAGCCTGGATTGAAGGGAAACCGATCGATATAGCTGTCAAAAAAGATACGATAATCAACTACAGCGCAGAATATGAGCGTAGCAAATCCCGCGCTCCCGGTTAGTATCCTCCACGTAGCGGAGTCCCATAGGGAGGCAATAATCCTCCACGCCTCCACGCCCGCAATGGCGGCGAAAGCAAGCCAGAAGATGAGGAGATAGAAGATGTACCAGCTATTTGCCTGTGTTATGGTGAGCCCTACAAGGTGTGTTGTGAACAATATTACCAATAATGCGTGGGCTTTTGAGCGCTTGAATCTGACAATGCTGAGCAGACCCCCGATGCCCCCTGCGACGAGCACGGTTTTGCTGCTCGGAGCGTGCTGAAGTTGCTTTGAGGCGGTGTAGGTCGCGAGGCATGCGTGGAGGTTAGAGAGGTACTTCTCTGTGCGACCACCGGGGGGACAATCTGTTGCCTTTCTGATGTATCCAGATCGGTTCACGTCCCGGAGGAAATATGTTGCAAACGGCGTCATGAAAATAGTAATTGCCACTACCAGTGTCGCCAGGGCGATCCAGGAGGTCTTCAAGAAGCCGCGCTCGGTGATCGCGCAATAAGCGATAAAAAGGATTGCGGCAGGAACTTCCAGCGCGAAGGCCCAGTGACCATGCATCCCCAGCGTGAATACCACGCCCGCGGTTATAGCAAGGGGGATCTTCTGCGCGGACATGGTTATTTTGTACAATAGACCGAAGAAGAGCATTACAAAGAGTGGAATGTAGGGGGTGTTGTACCCGGCCCGACAGGCCCACTGGTGATAAGGGGATGTGGCAAGGAGTATGCCACCGACAAGAGCCTCACGGAATCCAAAGAGCTGTTTCAGCCACCAGAACATAGTTACGGCGCTCAGAATACCCCAGAAAGCGGTATAGTAACGGACATTGGCGAGACTTTGTCCAAATACCTTCCATACAAGCGCGATCATGTAGGTGTGCAGAGTGCTGGCATAGCCCCATAAGGGAGAATAGGTAAATCCTTCTCGCAGGAGCCGCGAGGCATAGCCCAAAAACTGTACCATCTGTTCGTCATTATAACTGATCGGCACGGAACAGACGTATCGCAGCCTGAAGAAACACGCTAAGGATACGATGGTAATGAGGGATGCCAGCGATGCCCATGGGTGGTAAGTATGTTGTTTGGTGGGGCTGGGGAACAGGATGTCACGGATAAAGAGCAGGGCAGCACTGATGCCGTAGGCACACAGAGCCATGGCCATTCTACTGGGAACCAGAGTGATATGGGCCCACGCGAAGGACGCGCAGGCGATCCCGAAAAGTAAAAGCGATGATATTGTTTTCAGGTATTGGAACAAATTTTTGGTCCCTGAGTCCTTATCCTGATTCATAGGCCGCTGATGTTGCTCTCCCGGCTGGGGTATCTATTTATGGTATGCAGCAGGGCCATATTGATCGGTCGCCAAAAGTTGACAGAAAAATTTTAGGATTGGTCCCCGGTATGATGCAAAGGCATTTTAAAGGCTTTTAGGGGTAATCTGCAAGGATATTTCGTATAGTCTTAGCATTCTCAAGGGAGCGGAGTTGTACGGACTACACGCAATGCATAGTGGGTACGGGTGCGTCATGAGCATGGAGTTCTATTTGGAAGAGTTTGGTACATTGCCAACATATTCGATAAGTGCATTCAGGTATTCGGCGTGAACGGCGGGTCTTACGTTGGAGGGAGGTTTGTATACAGGATCATTGGGGAACTGCTCTCGCGCACATTGGTATTAGAAAGATTTTGGTTATTATCTCCGCCTGCGAGGATTCAGGTCGCCCCCCCCGGGCTTTTTCATAGGCAGCGTGTTTTCATTATGGCGTATTTTTGTTGAGGCTGATATCTTTTCCCGATGCATAAGGACTAACGTCGTTTCCCACAGGTAGCATGCCTCGTCACCGGCAGAACAATGGGCTTTACACGCAATCGGGAAGTTTAGCCCCTCGCCTGTCAGAGACTCACGGAATGGATTCTGTCTCCCTGCCAGCGGTTGATAAACGAGCGGCGCGAGGTTTCGATCCAATGTGACGAACATGTCTTGCGTTAATATCCTCACAAACCATTCGCCCTCCGCGTCGGCGAGGACGAAGGAGTCCTGCCAGGGCGAGGGGACGGTTAAGCGCGAAATTTTTGTGCCCCCCGTCTGTAAAATGATAAGCTCCTGCCGATCGAGATCGAGCAGCGCCACGTCGCCTTCCGGGCCGACAGCCGCCATTGATGGTTTGGCAAGAGATGTCGGCAGTGATATCTCGCGCAATGTCTCTTCCATCTTTCCTGGCGCGCACACGCGCACCTTTGTGTTCGTAAACATGTAACATTTTCCCTCGCGGTCGAAGTGGATCGCCTTGAGATCGGCCATTCCGGTGATTTTGACACTGCTGGGGGGTAGATCCGGTTTTTTAATGCTTACAGTTTCTCCGCCGCGGCGAAAAGCGAATATGTCCCCTTCCGGAGAGGCTTCGAGACAGTAATCTCCCCCCCCGCCTAGAGGGGAGGTAGAGATAGGGGAAAGGTCCGGGGTGAGTTCGACAAGTTCCCCGTTGCGGCGCACACATACGACGGATCCATTGAATGCGAGAGCGTCTGATAGATCGTTAATACCTACCGTGCTGAGGTCGTAAGTTTTTTGAACGGTATAGACGTATCGAGCCTGCGCGGCGGGCTTTGAGATGCAGGAGGCTATAGCATCCTCTGCGGCCGAAGGCGCATTGAAGACGCAGTCCTTGATTTCAACGGAGGTTTTTCCGCCATCTAACCGGTAAATAAGCAACTCTGGTGGTGGGTTTCCCGTCCCTGTGACCTGTACGGTCACTATACCGGCAACAAGGGTAAGGGAATCATCTGCGGGTATCCCTCCGACTTCGATCCTGGAATCCTCTCCGCAGCGGAATAGATAATTCCCGGTTTCTTCGGCGACAAAATAACCTTGTGAACGCCAACTTCCGGAAGCGGTATGTTCCACCGAAAGCCCCTGGCGGGAGTGCAAGTCACTGGCCGGAATGGCGAACTTTAGCAGGATGGGCGATTTTTGCGCGTCCCATGGAGCCGGGGCGGGGAAGGCTGTCACCGCTATATGGGGATACAATAGTGCGAGCCGTGGAATCTGAACGTTCATCCAGAAATGGGTTGGGGGGAGATAAGCCACTAGCCCTTTGTGGGTATCAGCGGGCGCGCCCGGGAAAAACAGCGATGTAGTTCTAATGGGGCGAGCCGATTTGAGGAATGCATACGGTGGGAGATTGTCGCGGAGATGCGCGATTTCCATTCCGAGGTCGTTATTCGGGTTCTGCATGGAAAGATATAAGTCATGGTCCTGCGCCGAGGAGCGGATGTCTTCAATCAGATAGCAGGCATTGCGCGGAGGACTTGGCGGCATCAGATATGCTTGGCATGCGTAGACACGGAAGAAAAGGCGGTAATCGAGTACGGCGCACATGCCAACCGCTGCTATTATGGCCAGCCCGACTATTACCCGCCACACCGCGATGGTAAAAAGGCGCTCAAGCGTCCTCCATGCCTCCGCGCCTGCCATGGCGGCGAAGGCGAGCCAGTAGATCAGAAGATAAAAGATGTATGCGCGGTCGTTTCTGGTGACGGTGATGCCCGCAAGGGTGACGATAAAGAAGATAACCAGCAGCGCATGTGCTCTTGATCTTACGCATCTGATCAAACTGAGCAGCAGACCGACCCCGCCCGCGATGAGTACGGCGTTGTTTGCGGGGGGGAGGGGCTGTCGTACGGTCGCATAGGTCAGGAGGCACGATTTTAGATTGGAGAGATATTTCATACCGAGATGACCCGGTGATGGATTCGCCATTTTGAAGATATAGTCGGAGCGATGTGGATCGCAGAGGAAATAAGCGGCGCACGGCGTCATGAATAGCGCGGTGGACGCCACCAGCATTATAAGGGCGCCTCGATTGGATTTAAAAAAGCCGCGCTCGGTGATCGCGCAGTAGGCGAGGAACAGCACGGCGGCCGGCGCTTCCAGAGCGAAGGCCCAGTGGCCGTGTATACCTAGGGTGAACGCTGCGCCCGCGAGGATTGCAAGAGGGAGCTTTTTGTCGGATCGTGTCATCTGATATAGCAGACCGGATAAGAGCATCGCGAAGAAGGGGAGGTAGGCGGTGTTGTGCCCTGTCCGACAGGCCCATTGGTGATAGGGGGAGACGGCGAGGAGGATGCCGCCGATAAGGGCCTCACGCACTCCAAAGAGCTGCTTCAGCCACCAAAACATGACAGCGGCGCTCAAGATCCCCCATACTGCGATAAAGTAACGGGCGCCGTCAAGACTTATGCCCCAGATCTTCCAGACGAGGGCGATCATGTAGATATGCAGCGAACTGGTATACCCACATATCGGAAAGTAGACGAATCCCTTGTTCACCAAACGAGCAGCGACATCGTATATTTGCGCGAACAGTTCCTGCATGAAACCGATCGGCACGGTGGAGACGTATCGCATTCTAAAGAACGAGGCGACGCACACCACGACGATCAATGCCACCCATGTAGGTATCCGGCGATAGCCAGGACGTTCTGGAGAGGGAGGCAAAAAAACGTCACGGAGCATGAGGAGTATGGCGCTTGCGGTATATATCAACACTGCGGCGGTCCATCGGGAGGATGGGATTGGTATGGCGTGCGCTCGGGTAAAGATCGCACAGGCCGCAATAAAAAGGAGGAGTGAAACTATCCGTGAAAACATGGCATTTGCAGGAGTTTAAAGCCGGTAATTCCCATCCTATTTTGTAGTGTCGTGCAGTGTGAACTCAACGTAAGGGGACCAGCGGCCCCAGCTCCCCTTAGCGCTCTCCGCCATCACCCTTGCGCGGTACGTGCCGGGTGATAGTGTCCCCAGGCGTGATGGGGGGACGTGCGACTCGGCAGAAACGACTTCGCCCGTATCAATGGCCGATATCCAGAGTGGATCCTTGTCGGGGGTGAATGCCGGATCGGCGCTTAGAATTAAGCTGTCGATAGAGGCAGGGCGCGCGCCGGAGTGTTCGATGATAATTTTGTTATCGCCTGCCGCAAGTGGGAAGCGTCCTAACGACTCCCATTGCCAGCCTTCTTGTCCATTCCCCGCCAGGACCTTCGAGGCAGCTCCTATGATGATCTTGGTGGTCGTATCACGTTGCCGGTTGAACCTCATCCAACAGGAATAATCGCCGGCCTTTTCTACATTGAGCGCGCTCTCTAACGGAGGCGGATTGATGGATGAGCTAAGGAACCCGTCGCCGCGACACTCTTGTAAGTTGGACTGCTGTTCCCACTTGGTGTGCGAAGGGGCTTTATACAGCAGGCTCTCCGCTTCAATGACCGGTGTATTGTCTCGACACCGGTCTATTTGAAGGCGATATGCCTTTTGCCGATCTGCCGAATCGCTGTCGGCAAAACCCCAGCGGATCTCGCACGAGGAGGGAGGTATGGAGCTCCCATTTCGTGGATTGAGAATGTTCACTGCCGAGTATCGCGGTTTGTGAAGGTCATAGATGATTATCGTCGGCCGGGTGGAAATGGCGTAACAGCTTTGATCCAGGCCGAGCTCATTCCCTTCGAGGGTCGCGACAGCCTGGAATTCATTTTTTAGGTCTCGATATAACATGGCCCCTTGCGGATTGTTTTCCGGGGCCCAATGCATGTAATAACCGGAACTCGTGGCGATATAATCGAATTTCTTATCCAGATACCAGGAGAGGGGGTGCTGGTCCAATTGCCAGGAAAAAATACTATATGTCTGGTTTGAGAACAAGGGGCCATACATGAAATCCACCGCTATTTTGCTGCCTTTGGGAATGTTGGTTTCAGCCCAATTGATTGCCAGAGTGCGCGGATCGAGGCGTCCCATCATGTGTGCATAACCATACGACATACAATATGGCTGCCAAAGGGCGATACCGGAGAGCGCCATGGTGACCGCGATTGCCGCAAGCCTGTGTTTCCGCATGCGATTGAGCATGAATGAGCCGATTTGGCACAGGGCATATCCAGCCATCAACGCGATAAAGGGAGTGAGGACGTCCAGATTGCGGGTGATGCGAATTGTTTGGCGGGAGATAAACGCATAGTAGAAGAGCGGAAAACAAACGACCAACACCCCCTTGCCCCTCTGTGAAGCGAGAAGCAGGATTGCGCCCAGCGCAGCCAGCGTCATGGGTAGGATTCCCATCCCTGCGCGCGCAAGATAGAGGGCATTCCAGATCCAATTGCGTGGCCCGGTAAGATCGTCGTAGCCTGGAAATCTCCCGGAGTAGACCCTCATCTGTATGCGCAGTTGATCGATATAGCTCATCGGTATAATCGGGAAGTACGGGTTTGCGAGCAAAAAGCCAAGGGGCACGGCTGCCATACCACCGATGACCGTCCACCATGCCCGCCATGTCCCCTTTCGGACTGCGACACATACCATTGAGAAAAGAAACGGAATAAGGATAATGGCCGCGTTGTATTTCGTGCCTATGGTAATGCCACAGCATACGCCGCCGAGCAGTGCCCATAAACGCCGCCCACTCCGGTAATGCAAACACGAGAACAAGAATGCGAGCATGGCGTTGAACGTCATGGGGACATCGACGGTTGCAAAATGGGAATTCTCGACGTGGTTCAGCGAAACGGCGAGGAATGCGGCTCCCGCTAGGCCGGCATACGGCCCCCAGAGGGAGCTACCTATGAGATACACGATAAAAACTGTAAATGTGCCCAGGCACGCGGTAACGAAGCGCGCCTGCATCTGATAAAACGGAGTGCCCCTCACGGCGTCCGCGGGATATATCCCTTTATTTATTATCCCTTTCCCCAGTGTGGGTAGGTATTTGTAGACAACGGCGAGTAGATTCGGATAAAAGGAGGGGTAGTTGAAATTTGTAGGCTTGAATTTGGTTTGGGGCATATAAGACGCCTGTACCACGACATAGTGCTCATCGGGGTGATAGAGGGGCGAGCCGTAGAACCTCAGCGCCGCGGAGACGCCGAGTATGGCGAGAAGCGCCACGATGTGGAGCAGGCGCATGAGAGGGGATCGACGAGATATTTGTTCACAACAGGGTGCGCTATTATTCATAGGTCCCCCTTATCCTCTACCTTATGGGATGAGCTTGCGTAACAGATTATCCAGTCCGGCGTTCCTCGCCTGCGTAGTTGATCTTCTCTTTTATGACAACGAATGGCTTCTTCCGCACCTGGGAGTGGATCGCCCCGACGTATTCGCCGATGATGCCCAGGAAGAAGAGTTGGATCCCCGAAAAGAAGAAGATCATCACGATCACCGTCGCGATGCCGGGGGCCTGTACTTTCGGATAGATGATCTTCAGCAGCGCATACCCCACTGCGGTGAGGAAGCTCAAGGCCGAGAGGATGATCCCCGAATAGGTGCAGAACCGTATGGGCACGATGGAGTAGCTGATAAAGGCGTTTATCGCGAAATCGATGAGGTATCGAAGGTCGCTCTTGGATTTTCCTTTCCGCCTCGCGCGGCGCGTGTATTCGACGCCGATCTGTTTGAATCCGATAGAGGTGATGAGTCCTCTGACGTACGGTTTGTAATCATCGAGCCGCACCAGTTCGTTTACGACCTTCCGGTCGACAAGGCGGAACCCGCCCGCATTCTCCGGCAACGGCTCCTCCGAGAGGAGCGAGCATATCCGGTAGAACGCCTTCCTCATGAAGCGCATGAGTATTTGGTCTTGGGTTTTGTTCCGCACGCCATAGACGACGTCATACCCCTCCTCCCAGTATTTGATGAAGGTTGGGATCAGCTCGGGGGGGTCTTTCAGGTTGGCGTCAAAACAGACCACCGCATCGCCTGATGCGTATTGATAGCCGATCATCTCCGTTTTTATGGGGCCGAAATTCTTCGAGTAGGAGAGGATCTTCACCCTCTTGTCCCCTGCGGCGATCTCTCTCAGGAGCGGCAGGGTCCCGTCGGTGCTGCAATTGTCCATGAAGATGTGCTCGTAGTCGTACTGCGGCAGGGAAGCGAACAGCTTCTTGATCGTTTCGTGCGCCTCCCGCACGTTATCTTCTTCATTGAAAACGGCGGTGATGATGGATATCTTTTTCATACGGCATCCATAAACTCCCTGATTGTACGTGCACAGTACTCGCGCATAGCGCGCGTGATCCCCGGATAGACCCCTATCCAGAAAAGGTCGTTCATCACCCGATCGGTATTCTCCAACGATCCGGCTGTCCTGCACCGGATATTTTCGTACGCAGGTTGCCTGGTGAGATTGCCTCCGAAAAGCATGCGTGTGGCAATGCCTCGTTCCTCTAGGTAATTTACCATGTCGGCCCGCGTGAAGGGCGCGGAGTCCTCGATGAGTATTGGGAAGCCGAACCAGCTCGGCTCGGAGTCTCTCGTTTCCCGGGGCAACAGGATATAATGCCCGTATCCACTGAGCTGGCGGGAGAGGTAGGCGAAGTTTTCCCGCCGCGCCCTGACGAATCTTCTAAGCTTGGAGAGCTGGGCGCATCCGATGGCGGCCTGCATGTCGGTGACCTTGAGGTTATACCCGATGTGGGAATAGACGTATTTATGGTCGTAGCCGAAAGGGAGGTCGCCGAATTTCTGGGCAAACCGCTTGCCGCAGGTGTCGTCATGGCCTGTCTCACACCAGCAATCCCGCCCCCAGTCGCGGAACGAGAGCACTATTCGCCTTAAGATGGGATCGTTTGTGATCACGGCGCCGCCCTCTCCCATGGTGATGTGGTGCGGCGGGTAGAAGCTGCATGTGGAGAGGTGCCCGAACGTCCCCGTGAGTTTGCCCCGATAGGTCGCGCCAAGGGAGTCGCAGTTGTCCTCAATGTACCAGAGTTTGTGGCGCTTGACGATGCGCAGGATCTCGGCAATATCGGCCGGATTGCCGAGCGTGTGCGGCACGAAGATGGCCTTTGTCTTTCGGGAAACGGCCTTGCCGATCGATGCTGGATCGATGTTGTACGTCCCAAGCTGCACGTCAACAAAGACCGGTATGAGCTGGTTCTGCACGATCGGATTTAGGGTTGTGGGGAAACCGCATGCGGTTGTGATCACCTCGTCCCCCGGCCTCAGACGGCGTTCTCCAAGTAGGGGGGACGTCAGGGCGGAGAGCGCCAGCAAATTCGCCGAGGAGCCCGAATTCGTCAGGATGCAATATTTCATTTTGAGGAACTTCGCGAGCCTTTCCTCGAATGCTGCCGCGTACCTGCCCGCCGTGAGCCAGAAATCGAGCGAGGCGTCTACGAGGTTTATCAGTTCCTTTTCATCGTATACCCTGCCGCCGTAAGGAATCCGACTTGTGCCGGGTAGGAATGTATCTTCCCGGTGCTCGATACGGCGGAGCTGCTTGATTAGATTAAATATGTCTTTCCGAAGCTGTTTGTTGGATTTCATCCGTCCTTGCCTTATTGATTGTAAAGGGTGATATTCTCCCTGAACCAGGCTATTGATTCGCGGAGACCTTCTTCGAGCGAATATCTCGGGCGCCAATCCAGCAGGGCGCCGGCCTTTCGGATATCGGCCTCCCACCTGCGGGCGTCGAATGAGCGCGGGGAGACCGCGTTCCACCGGATCGCGCTCGTGGATCCGGTGAGCGCCATGATCTGCTCTATCGCCGTTGAAATGGGCGTCTGTGAGCCGCTCCCGATATTGATTATTTCCCCGGGATGCCGCGCTGCGCGGTCGATGCAGTTCATGTATGCCTCTACGACGTCGCCGACATAGACGTAATCCCTGACCGCCTTCGGGTCGGCGAGATCGAGATCCACGTTCTTGATGGCGTGTACAAGGGCATAGCTCATTAGGCGCAGCGGATCGTCATAAGGGCCGTACGGCGAGAAGAGCCTGAGGGTGACCACAGGCTTGTTTTTTGCCAGCGCCTCGAATCTGCCGCAAAGGGTCGAGGCGAGCTTGGTGAGACCGTACATCGTCACCGGGTCGCACGCGTCCGATTCCGACATCGGGTTTCCCTTCGGCCCGTACTCGGCAGAGCTCCCGGTATTTACGAAGCAGGTGTATCCCACCGCCTCGCACGCGTTGAGCAGATTATGCGTGCCTATGAAATTAACGGCGATGAGGTCCCTCTCCGGCAAGTGCTTTCCTCCGTATACGCCGGCGTTGGCAAGGTGGAAGATGATGTCCGGTTGTATCGATCCAACCGTTTCCGCGAGTTTCTCACGCTCCAGCAGATCTACCGCATGGATGCTTACCTTGGCAAGTATGTCGGTTATCCTCCACGTATTGGATGTGGCGCGAGCGATAAGGTGAACCTCGTAGCCGTTTTGCACCAGCCTCCTCGCAAGATGCGATCCCACGAACCCGGTCGCGCCGGTGACCAGCGCGCGGCGGCCGCGTGTGAGTTTTGAATTCATCGGCATGATTACTCCCCGGCGGGTTTCACGAACATGTTCTTCTTGAATTCTTCCCTGTCGAGGAACGGATACATGTCCTCTAAGGGCCTTGACACCATCGTGCCGTTCTCAAGCTTCTGCGAGGCGACGGTAGGAATGATGAGCTGGTTTCTAGGGGTCATGATTTCGCATATGACCGGCCCTCGCCACGCCAGGGTTTCGTCCAGTGCATGATCGAGCGCGCGGTTGTCGCTCACCCGGATAAACTTGATTCCGTACGCCCTCGCGATCTTCCTGGCGTCGGGAAAGGAGACCCCCGATCGGAGGCCTTCACCGATGAATCGCCCGTTGAAGTGCCTCTCCTGCGTGAAGCGTATCGAGAGATAGCCTTCATTGTTGAGGATGAATATCTTGATCGGTAACTTATGGTGCACGATCGATTGCAGCTCCTGTATATTCTGTTGGAAAGAACCATCGCCGGTGATGCACATCACCCTTTTTCTGCCCGCCGCGATGCTCACGCCTATGCTCGCGGGGACGCTATAGCCCATCGTCGCAAAGCCGCCCGAGGTGATGTATCTTAAGCCCCGCCTGATCTTCACGCACTGGGAAACGGCGTAGAAGGCCGACCCCGCGTCGCTTACGACGACGTCCCGCGAGGTGAGCTTGCCAGACAGGCGCTCGATGAAATGGTAAATGTTGATCTTCCCCTTGAGCGCAGCGTACTCGGGTAGGCAGACGGGATATTTCTCCCTCCACTCGCGGCAAGCGCGGCGCCACCGGGGATCGATCGGAAAGCGTTTCCCGGCCAGCGCCGCGTCCGTGCGGTCAAGGAACTCTTTCGCGTCTCCCTTGATGAACCGGTCGATCCTGACGGTTTTCTTCTTGTGCGAGGATTCGTCTATGTCCACGACGATAACCCGCGCTCCCCTGGCGAACTCGGCATACTCGTATCCTATCTCGGCAACTGGCAGGCTCGTGCCGATGACGATCAGGAGGTCGGAATTCTGCATGGCGTAGTTGCCGGCCCGGTCGCCCTTGATGCCGATGCGCCCGACGTAGTGGGGGTGGCGGCTGTCGATCAGGTCGACGCCGAGATAGGTGGTAACGACGGGGATGTGGTACCGTTCCACGAACTTCAAGAAGCTTTCCACCGCGCCGGAGATGCGTACCCCCTGGCCCGCGAGAAGGACGGGTCGTGACGCTGAAAGGAGGCATTCGGCCGCCTCTCGTATCAGCGTGGCCGGGATGTGTGACGTTTGTCTCCCGGCGGCGAATCCCTTCAATTGCTCCGGATCGATCATCGCCCCCTGCACGTCGAGCGGAATGTCAAGCCAGACCGGTCCCGGCCTGCCTTCAGTGGCCATGTGCACGGCCTTCTCCAAGTGGTAGCGTATCTCATTGGGATTATCGACGAACGCGGCGTATTTGGTGATCGACTGAACGATGGGGAGGATGTTGATCTCCTGGACCCCGATCTGCCTTAAGCCCGGGATGCCCGCGCGGTAGACCGTTTCTTTCCTTTTCACCTGGCCGGAGACGAATAAGCAGGGGACCGAATCAAGCCATGCACCAGCCAGCCCGGTGAGGGCGTTTGTGGCGCCCGGGCCGGTGGTGAAATATGCCGCGCCGAAGCGGCCGGTGTATCTCGCGTATGCCTCGACCGCCATCGAGACCGCCTGCTCATGGTGGAGGCAGATAGTTTCAATGTCCCTGTTGCAGGCGAGTCCATCGGTGAGGTGCATGATGCCCCCACCGGATAGCATGAAAATGTGGCGGACTCCGTAGTCATGTATGAATTTCGGCAAGTAATCCGCAACCCTCATCTGCATATGGGAGTTTCCCCTTTTTCCGGATATCATCATCAATGTTAAACCACAGAGCGCACAGAGATTGTAACCACGGATAAACACAGATGAACACGGTTCTGGGAGTCTCTTATCCTCTTTTACTCTTTGTGAAAATTCCCCGAAGGGATCCCGTTGGGGCGTGTATAAAAAAGCTACAGAAACCAGAAACTGTTTTTGCCGTAGTAATTCTCAGTGTCCTCTGTGATCGCCTCTCAGTGCCCTCTGTGGTTATACGTTGTTGTGGATTATTTCAGGATCGCGATGCCAGCGCCTTCTCAATCCTGGCCAATCCCTCTTTGATCCTTTCGATCCCCGTAGCGTAGGTGAGCCTGACGTACCCCTGACCGAACTCCCCGAAGTTTGTCCCCGGCAGGAGCGCCACCTTGCCGGTATCGAGCATGAAATCCGCGAATTCCTCGCTCGTCATCCCCGTCCCGCGTATGTTTGGGAACACATAAAAAGCCCCCTCATTCAGGAGGCAGCGTATGCCCCTGATGCGGTTCAATCCGTCCACGAGGAGGTCCCTGCGCTCCCTGTAGATCTCCATCATCCGGCGGATCTCCGTCTGGTCTCCCTTTAGCGCCGTGATCCCCGCGCGCTGTATGAAAGGGGGAACGCAGGAGCACAGTGTCTGTACGAGGAGCCCCATCTTCTCTATGACATCCTCGGGCCCGATTGCCACCCCCAGTCTCCAGCCGGTCATCGCGAACGCCTTGCTGAAGCCGTTCGCGACGATGGTGGTGTGCTCGCACCGGTCGTTGACGGACGGGCTGTGGAACGGGGTCTCGCCGTAGATCATTCTCGAATAGATCTCGTCGCTCAAGAGATGGATGCCGTGTGATTCGGCGATGCGGTAGACCTCGTCTATCTCGGTAGGTGTCATCACCGAGCCGGTCGGGTTGCTGGGGGAGTTGATGATGATCAACCGTGTCTTCTGGGTGACCGCCTTCTCTATGTCACGGGGGTCCATCCTGAACGCGTTATCTTCCCTGAGCGGCGCCCTCACCGGCACGGCCCCGCAGAGCTTTATGGCCGAGTAATAGGTGGGGAAGCCGGGGTCTGGGAAGATCACCTCTTCGCCGGGGTTCACGAGGCATTGCACGGCGAGATAGATGATGATGTTCGCGCCCGGGGTGATCAGCACCTGGCCCAGGGGCGGCGCGAACTTTCTTGAAAAGGCGGTGGCTTGGCTTGCGGCTGCGCGCATGTCATATAGCCCCATCGAGCTTGTGTAGTGCGTTTCGCCGTTCTTCAGGGAGGAATATGCCGCTTCGATGATGTGCCTGGGGGTGTCGAAATCGGGATCGCCTATCTCGAAGTGGACGATATCCTCACCGCGCTTTTCTAGTTTCTGGACCTTGTCGAGCACCTTGAACATCGGCTGGCCTTCTATCCTGTACGCCGCTTCAGATAGTCTTTTGCTCTCGCGCATGGCACGTGTCCCTTTTTAGAATTCTATGTACCGGTTCAGAGTTCGATCACCATATCATCGGTAGCCGCCACGGTATCTTTGAATATCTCCGCGGCGCTTTCCTGGGCCGTCTTCCGCGCCTCGTTCGTAGTATATATGCTGGCGTCGAAATGAACAAGGGCGAGTATTTTTGCCCCCGCCTCCCGCGCGATCCCGGCGGCGGCCTCAGGGTTCAGGTGCGGCCATTCCTCATTCTGCTGCGATGGCGCATAAGAGCAGTCGGTGATGCAGAGGTCCGCACCCCGAGCCAGATCGACCGCCGCCTCGCAGTAGCCGGTGTCGGGGCAATAGGCGACCGTTCTCCCATCGACGGAGATTCGGTAACCGAAACAGAGAGAGGAATGCCGGAGCGGCCTGCAAATGAGAGAGAAGGGGAGACGGTGCGTTCCCTCAACGAGTTCGCGCACGGTGACGGGGTAGCGCAGTTTGCTCAGCGGGATCGTAAACGGAGCGGCGACGAAAGCGCCGAGCGCCCCCTCGGTCCCAGGCGGCCCGTAGATGGTCAGCCCCCGGGTGAAGTTGAATTTATTAAGGATGTGCAACCCCGAGATATGGTCGATGTGGAAGTGGCTTAAGAATAGGTGGACTGGACCGGGGCGCGTGATATAGCGGTCGATCTTGTGGAGTCCGTCGCCGGCATCGAGGATTATGGATTCTTCGGGCGTTTGGAGCAGGATACAACTGGTATTGCCGTTAGTCGTGTTGTACCAGCCGTTCGTGCCTAAAAAGATGACCTTCATTTTGTCGAGAGGTGGTTCCTGTACCAGTCGATGGTGATGGAAAACGCCTCCCCCGGCGTGTACCGCGGTTTCCAGCCGAGGATCCTCCTGGCCTTGCGGGAGGAGAGGTACTGGTGTTTGATTTCGTACCGCGCTTCATTGAGTATCCGGTAATTAGGTTTCTTGCCGATCGCGCGAAAGATTTTTTTCACCAGCTCCAGGACGGTCAGGGGTTTCTCATCGCTCAGGTTGAATGCCTCTCCGGCGAGGCGTTTTTTCTCCAACTGTTCGGCGATCATTAGGTAGCCGTTGGCGACGTCATCGACGTAGATATAGTCTCGCGTGAATTTTCCGTCGCTCCGTATAAGGACGGGTTTGTCGGATAGGGCGCACCGTATGGTATCGGGGACGATCCTGCTGAAATGGAAATCCCCTGGGCCGTAAATGTTGCCGCAGCGGGTCACGCACACCGGGACGCCGTAAGTATGGAAGTAAGTGTAGCAGATGAGGTCGGCGCAGCTCTTTGACACGTCGTAGGGGTGATCGCCACGAAGAGATACGTCTTCTTGGTAGGGGAGGTCCGCATGGCTCCCATAGGCCTTGTCGCTCGATGCGGCGACGATCGCCCTGACGGATTTTTCCCCCCGTGCGTGATCGAGGACGTTCCATGTCCCCTGGATGTTTGCGGCGAATGCCTTTACGGGGTGGGCGGCGCACTCGCCGACGATCGCCTCGGCGGCGAGATGGAAGATGACGTCGGGCCGGTGCTTGCGGATGACGGCCTTAACGAGGCCGGGTTTGGCGATGTCTACCTTGATCCGGACGATCAGGCCCCTCGACTCGCCGAGCACCGATAGCGGCCGTGTGTCCACCTTGTCGATGCCGATGACCTTGGCGCCGGCCTCAAGCAGCCGGATGCTCAGCCATGACCCCAGAAAGCCCTCATGGCCGGTGACGAGGACCCTTTTTTTGTTCCAGAACGCGGTATCCATGGCCGGGCCTACTTCCATACCTTCCAGGGAGGCTTCTTCTTGTTCCAGAGCTCTTCAAGCTCCGCCTTCTCGCGGGGTGTGTCCATGCATTTCCAGAATCCGGTGTGTTTGTAGGCGGTAAGCTGGCCGGCCCTCGCGAGATTCTCAAGGGGCATGCGCTCCCAGATCGTTGCATCGCCCCGTTTGATGTAATCGAAGACGGCGGGTTCCAGAACGAAGAAACCGGCGTTGATCCAACTCGCTTCTCCGCGCGGTTTCTCCAGGAAGGAGCGTATGGCGCCGTTCTTGCTAACGTCGGGGACGCCGAACCTGCCCGCGGTCTGATATAACGTCACGGTGGCTAGCTTTCCCTTACGCCGGTGGCAATCGAGCAGCCGGTCTAAGTTGACGTCGCCGACGCCGTCCCCGTACGTCATTATGAACGGTTCATCGCCGAGGTAGCTGTGGATCCGCGTCAAGCGCCCTCCCGTCATGGTCTTTTGGCCGGTGTCCACGAGCGTGACCTTCCATGGCGCCGAGGTGGTGTTGTGGACCTTCGTCGTGCCGTTCATGATATCTATTGTTACGTCGCTCATGTGCAGGAGATAATGGGAAAAGTATTCCTTAATGAGGTATCCACGATACCCGAGGCAGAGGATGAACTCATGGAATCCGTGGTGGGAGAACAGCATCATGATGTGCCACAGGATCGGCCTGCCGCCGATCTCGACCATCGGCTTGGGGATGGTAGCGGTGTCCGATTCCATCCGAGTACCCCTGCCGCCGCAGAGTATCACGACTTTCATGGTATGCTCCTTTGACAAAATAATGACAAATACCAAATGTCAAAGGAATGACAAAGTCACATTGTTTTGACATTTGGTATTTGTCATTTAATAAAAGGATAACAGAAATGCCTCTATACTTCAATCTGTGCATGTTACGTCGTTTGGATGCGCTGCATTTATAATAGTGACTTGACGTTAGAATTCAAGTAATATCTTTTGCGCGTTTGGATCGAGGCATTCATGAAGATCTCTGTGGTTATACCGGTCTATAATGAAATCAACACCATCGCCGCGATTATCCAGCGGGTAGGCGCCGTTCCTCTGGAGAAGGAGATCATCGTCGTAGACGATTGCTCGACCGATGGCACCCGAGCGGAACTCGAGCGTATCAGCTCGGGGGACAAGGCCCTTAGGGTTATTTACCAGGAACGTAACGCGGGGAAGGGCGCTGCCCTGCGCGCCGGATTCGGGCAGGTGACCGGCGACATCGTGATCGTTCAGGACGCCGACCTGGAATACTATCCCGAGGAATACCCTAAGCTGATCGATCCAATCGTCCGGGGAAGAGCGGACGTCGTTTATGGCTCCCGATTCCTTGGGACCCACCGCGTGTTCATGTTCTCGCACTACCTCGGGAACAAGATCCTCAATTTGATCACCAATATCCTCTATAACTGTATTTTTACGGATATGGAGACCTGTTACAAGGCGTTCCGGGCCGACATTCTGAAACATCTCAAACTCCGTTCGAACAGCTTCGGTTTCGAGCCGGAATTTACCGCCCAGGTGATGAAGCGGGGATACAAGGTATATGAGGTGCCCATTTCGTATGACGGCCGATCCTACACGGAAGGCAAGAAGATTACCTGGAGAGACGGCTTCATCGCGCTCTACTGGCTTCTGAGATGCAGGTTCGAGCCGGTCGACATCGGGAAGGAAACGCTTCTCAGGATGGAAACGGTCAGGAGATACAATGACCGGATATACGAGCGCATCAAGCCGTTCCTGGGCGACCGCATCCTCGAGGTGGGGGCCGGCATCGGGAATATCACACGAAAGCTCCTCGACAGGGAGTATGTCATCATCTCAGACGTGTCAGAGGACCA
>CAYWRA010000024.1:0-28539 GCA_964460305.1 uncultured bacterium | reverse complement strand
GGGCGATCTTGTGTTCGTCGTTTTCAACAAAGTGGAGGCTTTTAAGTTCGCCTCGAAGATCGAGAAGGATGGGATAAATTTCTATGGGAGGCTGGCGGAGAGGGTTGCCAGCGCGCGCGCGCGCGACACCCTGAATTTGCTGGCCAGCCAGGAGCGGGATCACCTCGAATTCTTCGATGGAGAACTTTCCAAGATCAGGGAGCTGCGGGAGGACGGCTTTGAGGAGGATGACCTGTTGTCGGGTGTCGATTACGGGATATTCCAGCCGTACCGGAGCATGGGGGAGCTTGAGGAAGCGCTGGACTCTCCCCGGAAAGTGATCCGTATGGGGATAGCCATCGAAGAAAAATCGGTCCGCTTCTACGAGTCGTGTATGCGCCGTATCTCTTCCCATGAGACGCGGGAGGGGGTTGTTGGGATCATCAAAGAGGAGCGCGAGCATAAGCGCCTCCTGGAGGACATGCTCGCCGAGGTGACATGATCGCCGAGATGGACGATTCGCGTTTTGATGAAGAAGTCGCCGGGGGCCCGTGTGCGCTCCTCTTTTCTTCCCCCTGGTGCGGCACGTGCGCAAAGGTGGCCGGCCGTGTCGAGGCGGTGGCGGCCCGCCACGAGGGAGTGCGGGTGCGCAAGATGGACATTGCCAGGAACGCCCGCGCGGCATCCCGGTTTAATGTCCTCAGCATTCCCACCATCGTCTTTTTCAAGGATGGAAAAGAGGTGCACCGATTGTCCGGGGATGTGTCCGAACCGGAGTTGTTGGAGGGGATACGCACCATACTGTGATTCAAAATTTCATCAGCGGTCTGGATAATTATCTGCGCGATTCTCTCATGCTTGCCTGCGCGGCGGCCTACCTCGGCGGCCTGTTGGTCAGTTTCACCCCCTGTATTTATCCGGTGGTCCCCATCACCATCGCCTATGTCGGCGCCAGGAGTGCCGGTTCCAAATGGAGATCCTTTGTCTTCTCCCTCGTCTACGTCCTCGGGATGTCGTGCACGTATGCCGCGTTGGGCAGTGTGGCCGCTCTGACGGGCAGCCTCTTCGGCCGGATCCAGACGAACGGGCTGACTTTTTTTATCGTGGCCAACGTGTGCGTGCTGCTCGGGCTCTCGATGCTCGACGTTTTTACCCTACCGCTGCCCAGGTTGCTAAGGCAGGGGCAGCCGCGGAGTGCGGGTGACGGAATGGCGGCCTCTTTTTTTGTGGGGGCCGCCTCCGGATTGGTGCTGGGCCCATGTACTGCGCCGGTACTCGCGGTCCTTCTCACCTATGTGGCGACGCAGCAAAGCGTCGTTTTCGGGATCATTCTCCTTTTTCTATTTGCGTTGGGCATGGGCACGTTGCTGATCATCCTCGGGACTTTCTCGGGACTCCTTGCGGGGCTCCCGGCGGCGGGGCCATGGATGCTGAGAGTCAAGCGGCTATTCGGCTTGATATTGATAGGCATGGGTGAATATTTTTTGATCAAGGCGGGGACATTCATGGTTTGACGTGGTTTTTATCCACGTCCCAACGGGATCCCTTCGGGGGATGAGGCGGCTTAATTTCAACCACGGATGCACACGGATTAACGCAGATGGACAAACAGCCTGAAGTTTGAACCATTGAAGACACTGAAAGCACTGAAGAGACATTCCGAATTATCAGTGGCCTCGGCGCCCGCAGTGGTTCAATTAACTTTTGGGATTTGGGCTTTGGGATTTTCCCGTTTAAGGAGGTGTATTGATGCGTAGTATTCACATATTGATTCTGGCCTCGGGCGTAGGTTTTTTCTCGGTGGTGAATTCGACATGCGCAGCGGGGTCGGAGGCGGCGGCGCGGCCCGGCGCCGGCAAGGCGCCCGATTTCTCCCTCAAGGAGCTCAAGGGGGCCGAGGTTAAGTTGAGCGATCTTAAGGGGAGGGTGGTGCTCTTGACGTTCGGCGCCACCTGGTGCCCGCATTGCCGCAACGAGGTCCCTGAGTTGAAAAAATTGCACGACCGTTTCAAGGATAAGGGGCTTGAAGTGATCATGGTCGACGTGCAGGAGAGCCGCAAAAAAGTTGCATCGTTTGCGGCTAAGTACGAGATCCCCTATCGCATACTCATGGACGAGGAGGGGAGGGTGGCAAGGCAATACGGCGTGATGGGCATACCGGACGAGCTGCTCATCGGGAGGGACGGAGCGGTCGTGTGCCGTAGGTGCCCGTCGGTCGAGAAGGAAATCGAGAAGCTGTTGAAGTGAAGAGGAGTGGACGGTGAAAATGACGCTGTGTTGTTTACTGATCGTTACGGCGCTACCATGCGCGTGTCCGGGGGGGTATCAGCAACAGAGGGAGGGGAAAGGGGGCGGTGACATGAAACTGTCGCTTGTGAGCGCTGCGTTTGAGGAGGATGGGATGATCCCACGGAAGCACACGTGCGACGGCGCTGACCTGTCTCCAGCGCTTGCGTGGAGTTCGGCGCCCGCCGGCACCAGGAGCTTCGCACTCATCTGCGATGATCCCGACGCTCCTGTGGGCACTTGGGTCCACTGGGTCATTTTTAACCTGTCCGTTGACACCAGGGCCTTGCCCGAGGGTGTTGCTCTTCGGGAGAGGTTGGAAAGCGGGGCCATCCAGGGCGTAAACGACTTCGGGAAGATCGGCTACTGCGGGCCTTGCCCTCCGCACGGCATGCACCGGTATTTTTTCAAGCTCTACGCCCTGGATGCGGAGCTTGATCTCAACGGCCGGGTGACCAAAGAGCGGTTGCTGAGAGCGATGGAGGGACACATCCTCGGTGAGGCGCACTTGATGGGGAAATACAAGAGATTAATGTAAGCGCCTGATTGCACCGATCGACTTGGAATTGCCGGTTAATGTAGGCCACTGCTAAAAAGCCCCCGGTGCTGCATCATAACCGACCCGCCCCATTCATCATACCCATAACTTGATTGCGAACACAAAAGTTTGGACTTCGCTCTCTTCCCGGTAGCGCACCTTGAAGGGCGCATTACGGTAAGTTCGGGGGGCGTTATTCACGAAAGTATGCACTATTACATGCATCATCCATGACCTGTCATTCGGATTCCAGCTTTCGCCGGGAAGAGTTGTTGATATAATATCCACTATATGAACGAGCTCTCTGTTCTGATAGGCGGCCAGGCGGGCGACGGGATCAACCAGGCGGGACTGCTCATCGCACGGTTGCTCGCGCAGCTCGGTTACCGCATCTACGTCGATTACGACTATTCTTCGCTGATACGCGGTGGCCATAACTTCTCCGTGGTGAGGGCGGCGAAGTCCGGAACAGGCGCCTGCCGCGACCGGATGGATTATCTCCTTGCCCTGAACCAGGAGGCCATCGACAAGCACGGGGCGAAGCTGACGAACCGATCGCGGATCATCTACGATTCGGATTCGGCAAAGGCCGAGGGCCTGGGCCTACCATTGAAGACGATCGTGAAGGAAGCCTCCGCACCAGAGCTCATGCGCAACTCATGCCTCATCGGCGCATTCGCCGGCAGTGTGGGGATGGAGTGGAGCGTCATCGAGCGGGTATTCACCAAAGATATGCCGAGGGAGCTCGATGTGAACCTGAAGCTCGCCCGCAGGGGATTCGAGAGCGCGGAGGCGGGGGAGAAATTGGAGCCGCTCGGACAGAGCGCGCTGCCGCTCGTGAGCGGGAACGAGGCGTGCGGGCTCGGGCTCATTGCCGCGGGGCTCGATGCGTACATCGCCTATCCGATGACGCCGAGCTCGGGCATTTTGCATTTTCTTGCGCAGGTCGCCGGGGATTTCAACGTTACGGTGATGCACCCCGAGAGCGAAATCGCCGTGATGTTGATGGCGCTCGGCTTCTCGTACGCGGGGAAGCGCGCCGCGGTGGGCACCTCCGGCGGCGGGTTCTGTCTCATGACCGAGGGATTCAGCCTTTCCGGAATGGCCGAGATTCCAATCGCCGTAGTCGTCGGCCAGCGGCCGGGGCCGAGCACAGGTCTACCCACTTATACGAGTCAGACGGAATTGCGTTTCGTGATGAGCGCCGGCCAGGGTGAGTTTCCCCGTCTTGTCGTCGCGCCCGGCGACGCGGAGGAGGCGTATTACTGGTCGGCCGTCGCGCTTAACCTGTCCTGGAAGTATCAGGTCCCATCGATAATACTTATGGATAAGGCGGTGTGCGAGGGCGCCTATAGTTTTGACATTGCATCCGCGGGAGAAGTCACGGAGGGCGAGGCGGCGCTTTGGGATGGGGCGGGAGAGTACGGGAGATATCTGAATACCGGGACCGGCGTATCTCCGCTCGCATTCCCGCCGGCCAAGGGGGCCGTGGTCAAGGCGGACAGTTACGAGCACGACGAGAGCGGTATCACCACGGAAGACCCTTCCCTCGCGAAGATGATGCAGGAGAAACGGGCGCGCAAGGGGACGCATCTCGCAGAGGAGATGAGGCGATACGGCGGAGTCAAGATCTATGGCGACCGCGCCGCGTCCACCGCGGTCGTCTGCTGGGGATCGAACAAGGGCGTCTGCATTGAGGCGGGCGCGCGCGTCGGCGCCAGGGTGGTACACGTACCGCTTCTCGCGCCCTTCCCGATCGCTCAATTAAAAGGGGCCCTCGAAGGGGTTAAGAGGACGATCTGCGTCGAGAATAACGTTACCGGACAATTGGCGGGGCTCCTGGGCTGCCATGGGGTCGCCGTCAGCGATAACGTCCGCAAGTACGACGGTAGGCAGTTCTCGGTCGAGGGGCTTGAGGAGCAACTGGCGAGGGTGACGCGATGAGCAAGCCGGAACTGGGAACCCACGCGGTCAATACCTGGTGCAAGGGCTGCGGCAATTTCGCCATCCTGAACGCGGTCAAGGCGGTGCTCGAATCGATCGGCGAGGAGAGGGGCGGCCTGGAGAACGTCGTTCTCGTCTCGGGCATAGGCTGCCACGCGAAGATCGCCGACTATCTCAACGTCAACAGCTTCTATGCGATCCACGGGCGTGTGGCGCCGGTCGCTGAGGGGATAAAGCTTGCAAACCCGAACCTCGCGGTCATAGGCTTTGCCGGGGATGGCGACTCTTACGGCGAGGGGCTGGAGCATCTCGTCTTCGCCGCTAAGCGGAACGTGGACATCACCATGATCATACATGACAACCGCGTATACGGGCTCACCACGGGACAGTACACGCCGACGTCCCCCATTGGGTTCAAGGGAAAGTCGACTCCGCTCGGCACGCAAGAAATGCCGCTCAATCCGCTCGGTCTCATGCTCGCGAGCGGCGCCGGCTTTATCGCGCGGGGATACTCGAACAGAATGGAGCTCCTCAAGCAGACTTTCAGGGAAGCGATTGCGCATCGGGGATTCGCCCTTGTCGACGTCCTCCAGGTATGCGTGACCTTCTATAATATGTACATGGACTATAATAAGAGGGTTTATCAGCTCGAAAATCACGACCCGTCCGATTATGAGGCCGCGCTCCGGAAGATAGGCGAGTGGGACTATAACTCCCAGGCGCCTATCGCCCTCGGCGCGCTTTATAGGTGTCAGAAACCGGTTTTTGAGGGGCCGTCAGGGGCTGAAAGAATGCCCCCCGCCGCCCGTGCGGCCGGAATAGGAGCGTTGCTTAAAGAGAGGATGTAGCGTGATAATGACAAATGACAAATACCAAATGTCAAAACACAACGAGGTCTTGTCATTTGGTCATTTGTAATCCATTTGTCATTTGTGCTTTGCCTGCCCGCCGCAGACTTGGCGCAGGCGGGGTATTTGTCATTGAAATATGCCCATGACTCCAACGGTATCCGCGAAGAATCTCGTCAAACAGTACAAAGACACCCTCGCCGTCGCTGGTATAGACTTCGACGTGCATGAGGGGGAATGCTTCGGCATCATCGGTCCGAACGGGGCTGGGAAGACCACCACGATGAAGATGGTGTACTGCGTGGCGCCGAGGACGGGCGGCGATCTCCGCGTCCTCGGGAGGGACCCGAACGTCAATCCGGAGCTCGTCAAGAAAGACCTCGGCGTCATCCCCCAGGATAGCAACCTCGATACCGACTTCGACGTCCTGGCGAATCTCACGATCTATGCCCGTTATTTCGGCATTCCGCGCGAGCAGGCCGGCACTTGTGCCCGCGAGCTCCTCGATTTCGTCCAGCTCACTGAAAAGATGCACTCCTCGATAGAGGATCTGTCATCGGGGATGCGGAGGAGATTGCTGGTCGCACGGGGGATGATCAACGATCCCAGGCTCCTTATCCTCGATGAGCCGACGGTCGGTCTCGACCCGCAGGCGCGGCACTTAATCTGGGACAAACTCCGCATGTTGAAGCAAGCGGACGTAACCTTGCTCCTTACCACGCACTACATGGAGGAGGCCGCCGAGCTGTGCGACCGTGTGGCGGTGATGGACCGCGGAAAGATATTGGTGGTGGGTCCGCCGAGGGACCTGGTCAGGCGCTTCATCGGCGAGGAGGTGCTCGAGCTGGTGTTGTCGGGCGCGGAGCAGGAAAGGGTGGTGCGCGACCTGACCTACTTTCGCGCGACCGTGGAGCGGACGGATCAAAAGGTCTACCTCTACTGTGACGACTGCCGGCCCCTGCTCACGCACTTGACTGACAAGGGGTACCGGCACATCCTGAGGCGGCCGGCGACCCTCGAAGACGTTTTCCTGAAACTGACGGGGAGGGATCTCGTTGATTAGGATATCGTGGCGATTGTGGAAGGTGTGGAGGAGGAATTTCGACTCCTTCATGAAGTACATCTATGTAAATCTCATGGGGAACCTGGGCGACCCCGTTCTCTATCTGTTCGCGATGGGGGTGGGGCTGGGAAGGTTCCTTGGGGAGATGCAGGGTGTCTCCTACATCCAATTTCTCGCGCCGGGGGTAATCGTCTCCGCGGGGATGTTCGCCGCCTCGTACGAGTGCACCTACGCGAGCTTTTTGAAGATGTTCCACTTGAAGACCTACGATGCCATCATCGTCACCCCGGTGAATCTCGAGGATGCGGTCGCGGGGGACATCGTCTGGGGCGCGAGCAAGGCGCTCTTCAGCGGCGCGATCATGTTCGCGGTGGTGGCGGCGTTCGGCCTGGTGCACTCATGGTGGTCGCTGCTCGTCCCGCCGCTCGTTTTTATCGTCGGGTTCCAGTTCGCGAGCCTCGCAATGCTCGTGACGTCGCTTAGCCGGAGCTTCGACTTCTTCAGTTATTTCTTCGAGCTGATCGTCACGCCGCTGTTCTTCTTCTCCGGGATATTCTTCCCCCTCGACAATTTTCCCCGGTGGCTGAGGGCCCTGGCATACTGCTCCCCGCTCACGCACGCGGTCGCCGTTTGCCGCGCGCTCATCGCCGGGCATGCCCCCCCGTACCCGTATGTCAGCGCCGTCGTCCTCATCATTCCAACGGTGGCCCTCTTCTACGGAAGCATCCACCTCATGAGACGACGGATGGTCAAGTGACACGGGGCTGGGGGACGGTTCCGGCCTGCCGGCGCACGGAAGGGATCCACGGAGGAGTAATTTTGGACGCAGATGAACGCAGGCGTGACACCAGAAACCGTAGTTTACATCTGCGGCAATCTGCGAAAATCCCCCAAAGGGGTCCCTTTGGGATGCGCCCGATTAATGAGATCTTCTTCATTCGTGTTAATTCGTGGCTGGATAATCTGCGTATATACATCAATCATCCGTGAAGATCAGTGGCAAACAACCCTGTCCCACACCCTGGAGCCGAGGCATTGCAAAGGATACACTTTTCAAATCCGCTTCACGGATATATCATGGTAAGGATGAGGCGAAGGGAGGTGCGCGCATGAGGATTTTATTGGGGATCGTCATCGGAGGAGGGTTGGGTTTCCTGGTGGGCTATTTCGGCAGGTGCGCATCGGGCGCATGCCCGATCACCGGCAATCCGTACGTGAGCACGGTGGTCGGTGCGGTTCTGGGCGCGCTTATTGCCGGAAGGTTTTGATGTGGGGTGAGTTAAGAAACCACGGATTGTTAGGATATACTAGGAGCCAGGATCCAGTGGTAAATAGATCAAGGTAGAGTCCATGAAGCGGTTATCCGACGAGATAATTCGTTTTTTCAACGGCCAGAACTACACAGTGGTGACGACCGTCGGCGGCGATGGGATCCCGCACAGCTCTTGCAAGGGCGTGGTCAAGATAAACAGGAATGGCGAGGTCTATCTCCTCGATCTCTACAGGGGCGGCACGTTCCGCAACCTCCGAAATAACCCGAGGCTGAGCGTCACCGTGGTGGACGAACACCATTTCAGGGGCTACTGCCTGAAGGGAACGGGGCGAATCGTGGCGCTTGAGTCGGTCAAGCCCAGCATATTGAGGGCATGGGAGCAAAGGATCAGCAGCCGTATCACTCGCCGCATTATAAAAAGCGTGCAGGGCCAGAAAGGCCATCCCCGGCAGCCCGAGGCGCGCCTGCCCGGCCCGCAATACCTGATCGCGATGGAGGTGCAGGAGATCGTCGACTTGACACCGGGGCATATAGGTTAGTTGTGAGGGAGAATGACAAATGCCAAATGACAAGGCCGCATTGTGTTTTGTCATTTGGTATTTCGGATGCGGAGTATCCACCATGTACCTCCTCGGCATCAACGGAAGTCCGCGCGCTGGCGGGAACAGCGACATCCTTCTCGATGAGGCGCTTCGGGCAGCGGCGGGGTGCGGCGCCAGGACGGAGAAGATATTCCTCAACGCCCTCAAATATGCGCCCTGCCAGGAGTGCGAGAGCATTACTGATGACGGCATTTGTGGCGTACGGGACGACATGGAGATAGTCTATGCTGGCATCAGAGAAGCGGATGCGATCGTTATCGCTTCGCCGATATTTTTCGGCAGCCTGAGCGCCCAGACAAAGATGATGATCGACCGCTTCCAGTGCGCCTGGATGGCGCGGCAGCGGTCGAAGGGCGAGAATGTCGAGAGGCGCAAGACGTGCGCCTTCATCTCCGTCCAGGCGGGGGCCAGAAACGATTTTTTCGAAAATGCGAGGTCGATCGTAAAGAATTGGTGCGCGACGATCGACGCACGCTATGAAGGGGAGCTCTTCTGCGCCGGCGTTGACGAGAAGGGGAGAGCGCGCGCGCGCGCTGACTGCATGCACGCGGCGTTCGAGCTCGGCCGTCGCCTTGCGTCCATGAAGGCGTAGCCGCAGTCGCTTCGCTCCATTGTAAATTTTAAATTGAGATTGTGACATTTTCGGCTGCTTCAACTTTTGCAATTTGATATTTGCAATCAGGATCCTGGAGTCGGTCGGCTCAATCAATGGGAGGAAATCATGGCCAAGAGAGTGATCGTCTATGGCACCCCTGTCTGCCCCTACTGCATAAGGGCGAAGCAGTTCCTAAAGGAAAGCAACGTCGCTTTCGAGGACAACGACGTCTCCACCGACCGCGCAAAGGCCGAGGAGATGATGCGCAAATCGGGCCAGATGGGCGTCCCGGTCCTGGATATAGATGGTGAGATCATCGTGGGATTCGAGAAGGAAAAGATAAAGAGCGCGCTGGGAATTTGATCTATTTACCAATCGCCGGGCAAGAATTGGAGGCGCACTAGTGGCGGACGCAATATCCGTGCGGATTGTCAGGAGGGTGAACGGCAGAGAGCTTATCCACCTGTATAAGGAAGCGGGCTGGTGGAAGCCCGAGTATCCCGAGAGCGCGGCGTACGCCAATTCGCTGGTGCGAAATTCGTTCTGCTTCGCGGGGGCCTTCCACAAAAAGCGGCTGGTGGGGATGGGTAGGAGTTTTTCCGATGGGGCCGGCGACGCGTACATACAGGACGTCACGGTGTTGAACGAGTTTCGGGGGAAGGGACTGGGCGGGAGGATTGTCCTCGCGATCGTCGATTATTTAAGAAGGCGCGGCGTCGACTGGATCGGGCTCATCGCCGGGCCGGGCCTTGAGCGGTTTTATCGTGAGCTGGGTTTTAGAGCGATGAAGGGTTATGTCCCGATGATATGGACGGCCGATGAGTGAATTGGACTTGGCATCATTCAAAAAGGTGGAGGTCGCCGACGGCGCGCGCGTGAAGCCTTGCCTCGCGGCGGCGCAGAAGATGTCATGCGATTATAATTTCGCGAACCTCTATTCCTGGGGAGACATCTACGATCTTCGATGGGCCATTCATCGGGAGAGGCTCTTGGTGTACAGCGGGAAGGACGACTTCATGTTTATGCCGGTCGGCGCCCCGTGCAGCGTCGAGGAGATGGTCGAGATGTCGGACCGGCTGGTCCGGCAGGGCGCGAGCGGGAACTACGTGCTCATGGACGCGGAGTACGTGGAGCGGAATAATGCCATCAACGAGTATTTCACGGCGGAGGCCGACAGGGACAACGCCGATTATGTATACTCCGCCCGGGCGCTCGTGGAGCTTAAGGGGCGGAAGATGCATAAGAAGAAGAACCTGCTCTCGCAATTCCTTCGAAACAACCCCGGCTATGCGTCCGAAAAAATGAGCGTGCGCCAAGCCGGGGAATGCTTCATGCTCGCCGAGAAATGGTGCGAGGTCAAGAACTGCGAGCAGCTCGGCTTTACGCACGAGAGCTCGGCGCTGAAGCGCGCGATGGAAAAGTTCGAGGAGCTGGAGCTGGAGGGGCTCATCATCAGGGATAGGGGTGAGGTGGTTGCATTTTCGATATTCGATCCCCAGAACCGTAATACCGCGGCGGTGCATTTCGAGAAATATAACGGCGAAATCAAAGGGTCGGCCCAGGTGATAAACTGGGAGACGGCCCGTTATCTTGCGCCGACGTACGATTACGTCAACCGGGAGCAGGACCTCGGCATCGAGGGATTGCGGCGCGCCAAGGAGTCGTATTGTCCGGCATTCGTCGTGAAGACGTACGTCCTTAGGCGGAAGGGCTGACGCGGATTAATGACAAATACCCCGCCTGTCAACCGGCCTCGTCCCCAAGGGATCCCTTCGGGAAAGAGGCCCCTTTGGGGCGGGCAGGCAGAGCGCGAATGACAAATGAATTACAAATGTCTGAATAACAAGACCTCAGAGTGCTTTGTCATTTGACATTTGTCATTTCCGCCGTCATAAGAGGAGGCTCCATGAAAAAGTACGTTTGTAACGTATGCGGTTACGTGTACGATCCGGATGCGGGGGACCCCGATAACGGCGTCGCGCCGGGGACCGCGTTCGAGAAGCTTTCCGACAGTTGGGTATGCCCCGTGTGCGGCGCGAGCAAGGACCAGTTCTCCCCCATGGAGTAGGAAGCGGGGATGGGTGAGCGTCCGCACGGAACGTCACCGCGATTGGTCGGGACGCGATCCTTCAGCGGAGTTTATACCGAGCGCAATCGAACTGCTCAGGACAAGTTTTATCACGCCAGATTGGAAGCCATGAAACCGGCACGCGCAAGAATAGCGCCCATAATAAAGATGCTGCACAAGGCATATCCGGAGAGCCGCACCGCCCTCCGGTTTAGAAATCCCCTCCAGATTCTGATCGCGACGATCCTCTCGGCCCAGTGTACCGACGCGCGCGTGAACAAGATAACGCCGGCCCTGTTCAAAAAATACAAACGGGCCGCCGATTTTGCCGGCGCGAAGCAATTGGTCATAGAGGATGAAATCCGCTCGACAGGATTTTTCAGGAACAAGGCCAAAAACATAATCGCCGCGGCCGGGAAGATCGTCGATGATTTCGGCGGGCGCGTGCCCGATACCATGGAGGAGCTAGTCACCCTCCCCGGCGTGGCGCGCAAGACCGCGAACATAGTCCTCTCGAGCGGATATGGAAAGGCGGAGGGGATCGCCGTCGACACCCATGTAAAAAGGTTATCAGAGAGGATCGGGCTGAGCCGGGAAACGGATCCCGATAAGATAGAACGGGACTTGTTGAAGATAGTACCGAGGGGGGATTGGCTTGACTTCAACTACCTCATGGTAAATCATGGGAGGGCGGTTTGCCAGGCGCGCAAGCCGATGTGTCCCGACTGCCCGATACGCCGTCTCTGCCCATCGGCAAAGAAGTTTTATCCATCCCTGAAGAGAAGCAAGATGCCAGCCTGAAATGTCAGCCGACCGCAGCAGGAACGACAAATACCAAAGCACAAATAACAAACCTCATTGTATTTTGTCATTTGGTATTTGTCAGCGATACTCTCAACAGTTTCTTGTTCTTCATCCATGAGTAAATCTGGCTACAGAGATTCAATATCTTCCGCGCCGAGCCCTTCCCCCGGCCTTCCGTCCCGGCGTGAGATTATGCCTCCGCCCTGGAAAATTATCAGCGTCGGCACCACCTCGATGGCATACTCCTCCCAAAGGGGGCTACCCTCGTCGTCCAGAATGACGGTAAGAAAATCGAGGTCTTTCGCGCGCGTATTTTCGAACGCCTCGAAGAGCGGCCTGAACCTGCGGCAGAATGGGCAAGTGCTCATTACGAAGAGGACCGCTGTCTTCCCCTTCCCGGAGAGCTGCTCTTTCAACGAAACAGGATCGGTGAGTATTTTCATGCCGGTAGTATAGCAGCCACTCCGCGGCGGGGGGAAGGAGTTATTGCAACCCGTATTGAATCGGCGAATGGGCGAGACGGTGAAGGGGCCATCCATCAGAAGCTGCGTGGGGCGTTAGGCGAAAACACCAATCACGCCGACACGCATTATCCTCTCCCCCAACAGGGTCCCTTCGGGACGATTCGCACATTCTCCCACTCGCCGTTTCGGAATGCATCATTCCCCCATTTGACAGCGCAGTCCATCCTTACTATAGTTATGCCATGAGCGACGGAGCTGACATCCTCATCATCGGCGGCGGGCCGGCTGGGCTCTTCGCGGCAATCACGGCCGCTCGGGGTGCGAAGAGGCCTCTACGCATCCTTATCATCGAGCATAACTTCATGCTGGGCCGGAAGCTGCTCAAGACCGGGAACGGCCGTTGTAATCTCACGAATCGCGACGTCTCCCCCGAGCATTACCACGGGCGGAACCGTCACTTCCTCCACGGCGTCTTCGCGCGCTTCACGAATCGCGGTCTCCTAGGCTATTTTGAGGATATGGGGGTGGAGTTCAAGGAGGAGGAGGGGGGGTGCCTCTTCCCCGTGACCGATCAGGCTTCCACCATCCTCGATGTGCTAAAAGAGGACATCGAGGGGCGCGGCATCGGCGTCGCGCTAAGCGCGAGGGTGGAAAAGATTGCGAGGGTCGGGAACGGTGAGTTCGTCATCCGGTGCGCGAACGGCAAGGAATTCGCCGCCCGGAGGCTTATCGTCGCCACGGGCGGTTTGACCTACCCGCAGCTCGGTGCGCTCGGCGACGGCTATGACTTTGCGAAAAATTTCGGCCATGCGGTTGTCACTCCCCTCCCGGCGCTCGTGCCGTTTGAGATCGCAAAGAAGGCGCTATGCGATCTCCAGGGGGTGAAGGCGACCGTCGATGCTACCGCGTTCCAGGGCGGGGGAAAAATCGCCTCCGTGCGTGATGAGATCCTCTTCACGCATTACGGCGTATCGGGGCCGGTAGTTCTCCGCCTCAGCAGCTTCATAGTGAGAGACCTGGCCTCGAAGGGCGCTGCCATAGCCGTCAATTTCTTCCCCGGCCTGACGCCGGCGCAGGCGGAGGAAAAGGTCATGGCTCTCTGGCGGAAGAATCCGAAGCGCCTCCTCGGGAACAGCCTGATCGGGGTATTGCCGAAGAAGCTTGCGCAGGTGCTCATCCGGAATTGTGCGGGGATGGACGTTGATGCCTGCGCGGATTCGGTCGCGCGCCAGCAGAGGATGCGCCTCGTGAAGGCGTTGACCGCCCTGGAGATCTCGATCAAAGCGCCGCTCGCGTTCAAGGATGCCCAGGTGACCTCGGGAGGGGTGAGCACGGACGAGGTCGACGGCAGGACGATGGAATCCAGGCTCGTGAAGGGTCTCTACTTCGCGGGCGAGGTGTTGGACGTGAACGGCGATTGCGGCGGTTACAACCTCCAGTTCGCCTTTTCCTCGGGCTACATCGCGGGAATTTCCGCCATGCGGGACCTGTAGCGGGGGTAGGATCGGTGCTGACTCTCCAAATAACAGTTGAGGAGGGATAGGCCATGAACATGTTCTGTCGCCGGTGCGAGCAGACGGCGAATGGGAATAGTTTCCCTTATTTAGAGACAGAAATACCTTGATTTATCTTTCTTAAAGAGATAGATTTATACCATGAAAAACACGATAGAACTCCTCATCGACGACTTTCATGAGCGCGCGATCCCGGAGCTCCTGCCGCGGGAAGCGTCCGTCTCCAGGGTGAAGGGCAAGGCCAATGTCATAATAGGGATGAGGCGGTCGGGCAAAACGTGGTTTTGTTACCAGCAGATGAAGGAACTGCTGGATCGGGGCGTGGAAAAAGAGCGGCTCCTTTACGTAGACTTTGAAGACGAGCGCCTGCTCCCCTTCTCCGCCGGCGATTTTCAGTTGATACTGGAGGTTTATTATCGCAAGTTCCCATCGTTTAAAAACCGGCAGTGCTATCTATTCCTCGACGAAGTCCAGCGCATAGACGGTTGGGACAAATTTATCCGCCGCGTGTTGGACACCGAGCAGCTTTTGGTGTGCGTGACCGGTTCATCTTCGAAGTTGCTCAGTGCCGAGATCGCTACGAGCTTGAGAGGGCGTTCCTTGACCACGGAGATATTCCCATTCAGCTTCAAGGAATTCGTGCGTTTCCACAAGCCCGATTTCAAATGGGGTGGGCTGGATTCAAAAACGAGGGCGATCCTGCAGAACCTGATCGGAAAATACATGGAGGTCGGGGGATTCCCCGAAACGCAATCGGTCGACGGCGAGCTGAGACACCAGATCCTTCAGAATTACGTGGACGTGGTCATTCTCCGCGACGTCATTGAACGTTATTCGGTCGGCAATACGGCGGCGCTTCGCGCTCTTATAAGGCACATCGTGAGCGCCCCGGCGACGCGGTTCAGCGTGAACAAGTTCTACAACGCGCTGAGGAGCCGGGGCATTGCCTGCACCAAAAACAATCTGTACGATTACCTGGGATATCTGGCGGATGCCTACCTTATCTACGAAGCGCCGATCCACTCGCGCTCCGAGAAGGTCCGGCAGGTCAATCCCAGGAAAATATATGTTATCGATCCGGGGCTTTTGAAAGCCATGTCGTTTTACATGACGGAGGATAGGGGCGCCCTGCTCGAAAACGCCGTCTATATGCACCTCCGCCGGTCCGGGTTGAAGCCGGATTATTACGTTAGCAAGGACGGCCTTGAAACGGATTTTATTCTTCCGCGGGGAAAAGTCAACGATAGCCGGATGGTGCAGGTTTGCTGGGATATCGGCGATTCGCTCACTCGTGAGAGGGAAACGAGGGCATTGCTCTCGGCAATGGGCGAATTGAACGAAAAGCGCAGCACGCTTGTCACCTGGGCGGATGAGCCTTTCCTCCACGACCGTATCGACGTCGTACCGGCCTGGAAATGGCTCATATCTTAACGAACGATGCCGGCAGGTATTGTTGAGGAGGGATAGGTCATGAACATGTTCTGTTACCAGTGCGAGCAGACGGCGAAGGGGACTGGTTGCACCGTGCAGGGGGTGTGCGGGAAGGATCCGGAGGCGGCGGCGCTCCAGGACCTCCTGGTGCATGCGGTCAAGGGGATTGGCTGGTACGCCGAACTGGCATCCCGGAAGGGTATCCACGATCGCGCGGTGGATCTCTTCGTTGTGAGGGCGCTATTTGCCACGATCACCAACGTGAATTTCGATCCCGCGCGGATCGAGGGGCTCATCCGTGAAGCGGCGGCCGTCAAATCGACGGCCCGCGAGCTCACCCGGGAAACGGGTGTGTCGATTCCCACTGGTATCCCCGAGGCGGCTCGTTGGGAGCCGGCGGGGAATCGTGAGGGCCTCTTTGAACAGGCTTTGACGGTCGGCCTCATGGCCGGCCCGAAAAAGAACGACGACGTCCGCTCTCTCGAACACCTCCTGCTCTTCGGCCTGAAGGGAGTCTCCGCCTATGCGGACCATGCGCACATCCTCGGTAAGGATTCGCCGGAGGTATACGCCTTCCTGCACCGGGCCCTTGCCGCGATCGCCGAGGGGGATCTCGGCGCCGAGGCGTTCGTAGCCCTCAATATGGAGTGCGGGAAGATAAACATCGCGACGATGGAGCTCCTCTCCCAAGGGCACCGCGGGAAATTCGGGGTCCCCCGACCCGCTCCCGTATTCCTCGGGACGAAGAGAGGCCCCGCCATCATCGTGAGCGGCCACGACATGCTCGATCTTAAAGAGCTGCTCGAACAGACGGAGGGCGCGGGGGTGAACGTCTATACGCACGGCGAGATGTTGCCCGCCCACGGCTATCCGGAGTTGAAGAAGCACAAGCACCTCGTCGGGAATTTCGGGACGGCGTGGCAGAATCAGCAAAAAGAGTTTGCAGGCGTGCCCGCGGCGATACTGATGACCACCAACTGCATCCAGAGGCCGGCGGACGCATATAGGGACCGCATCTTTACGACGGGGCTCGTCGCGTGGCCTGGTGTCGTACACGTTCCCGACAGGAAGGCCGGCGCGCCGAAATATTTCTCGGCGGTGATAAGGAGGGCGAAGGAGCTCGGGGGATTGGCCGAGAAACCGGGGAAGACCATCACGGTTGGTTTCGGCCACGAGGCCGTCCTTGGCGTGGCGGAAAAGGTCGTCGCGGCGGTGAAGTCCGGCGTTATCAAACATTTCTTTCTCATCGGCGGATGCGACGGCGCGAAGCCAGGTCGCAATTACTATACGAGATTCGCGGAGCTCGTACCTAAAGATTGTGTGATCCTCACGCTCGCCTGCGGGAAGTACCGTTTCAATACGATGGATGCGGGAGAGATAGGAGGGATACCGAGGCTCCTCGACGTCGGCCAATGCAACGATGCCTATTCCGCGGTGCGTATCGCCCAGGCTTTTGTAGGCGCGTTCGGGTGCGGCGTCAACGACTTACCGCTCACGTTCATCCTTTCCTGGTATGAGCAGAAGGCGGTCGCCATACTGCTGTCGCTCTTATCGCTCGGCATCAGGGGAATGCGTCTGGGGCCGACGCTTCCGGCATTCGTCACGCCGGGTATCCTCAAGGTGCTCGTCGAGAAGTTCGACATCAGGCCGATCGGGACCGCGGAGGGGGATCTCGCAGACAGTTTAAAACTTTAACCACACGCCAGCGGGGCCCCTCGGTGGAGCGCACTGGGAGAACAGACGGCTGAGAGTATAGCGGCTCCGGTTCTCACAAAGAGAATAAGAGAGAAGGGGACAGTTAAGGGGGGCTACCTTACTACAGTTGAAAGTACAAAGTTTAAAGCCGGGAGCAAGGATAGAATGTGCGTTGCTTTTTGAGCTTTACACTTTTGACTGTAGTTACCTCTTTCCCTCTTTTACTCTTTATAAAATAGTTAAACTGCTTTCTCCGTGTTCTCAGTGCCTTCTCTGTGTACTCTGTGGTTCACATTAATGTTGAAAGTGCAAAGCCGAAAGCAGAAGATAGTATGGCGAGGTGAACAGGTATGGCACAGCAAGTTGACGGTTTCAAAGCGGTAAAAATATCCGAGCGGGTGTACTGGGTCGGGGCGATCGACTGGTCCATACGCGATTTTCATGGTTACTCGACCGGCCGGGGGACGACCTATAACGCCTATCTCGTCATGGGCGAGAAGGTCATCCTGGTCGATACGGTCAAAGCGCCCTTCCGGGATGAGATCCTCTCACGCATCGCCTCCATCGTTGATCCAAAGCGGATCGACTATATCATCTCCAACCATTCCGAGATGGACCACTCGGGTTGCCTTCCCGAGATCATCGAGCTGGCACGGCCGGAGAAGGTGTTTGCCTCGGCCATGGGCGTAAAGGCACTCACCGATCATTTTTGCCTCCGCAGGGAGATACAAGCGGTCAAGGACGGGGAATGCATGCGGCTCGGAGGCGTCGAGTTCGTCTTCGCCGAGACCCGGATGCTCCACTGGCCTGACAGCATGGTCACCTATCTTCCCGATGAGGCGCTCCTCTTTTCGCAGGACGCTTTCGGGATGCACCTCGCCTCCGGCGAGCGGTTTGATGATGAGCTCTCGGAGGAGCTGCTGTTATCGGAGGCCGGAAAATACTACGCCAACATACTAATGCCTTTTTCCGCCCTCGTCGCGAAGCTCCCGGAGAAGTTGACGCGGAACGGAATCGCGCCGAAGATAATCGCCCCCGACCACGGCCCCGTCTGGCGAAGGGGGGTGGCGACGATACAGGGATGGTATGCGCGATGGGCGGCGAGGAGGCCGTCGCGGAAAGCGGTCATTGTGTATGATACGATGTGGGGGAGCACGCACAGGATGGCCAGGGCTATCGGGGAGGGGTTGACTCAGGGAGGCATCAGCGCGAAACTCCTGCCGCTTGGTGCGAGCCACCGGAGCGATGCGGCAACCGAGTTGCTCGATGCCGGCGCGCTCCTCGTGGGATCCCCCACCATTAATAACGGTGTCTTCCCGACGGTGGCTGATGCGATGAGCTACCTCAAGGGATTAAAACCGGCGAACTTGATCGGCGCGGCCTTCGGTTCTTACGGGTGGAGCGGGGAGGCGGTAAGGGATCTCAGCGAGATGCTTCGCAAAATGAAGGTGGAGTTGGTGAATGACGGGATCGCCGTCAAGTATGCGCCGGGCCCCGATGCGCTCGCGCGGTGCGTCGCACTGGGCGCGGCTGTGGCGGAGAGGCTGAACCGGGATTGTGCGTGAAAATTCCTTTGGAAGGGAGGATATCGCATGAAAACATTGTGTATGACACTCGCCCTCGCAGGAGCCATGGTGGCTTTCACCGGGCCGGTGCGGAGCCAGGACGTCGAGCAAAAAAGCGCGCCGCCGTCCGAAAAGACGGCAGAGATTAAGGAAATGGAGGGCGCCGCCTGTCCGGTCCTCGGCGGCCCCATCGACAAGAAGTACAGCTACACGTACAAGGGGACGAGATATTATTTTTGCTGCCCGGTCTGCATCGGGAAGTTCAAGGCCGATCCCGAGAAATACATCGAGAAGATGCCGAAGGGCAAATGACGCTCTTCGCGCTCCTGCTAGCCGAGCGAGCAGGCAGCAGGGCGGGCCACACGCACGTGAGGTACGTCTGCCCATCGTGCGGCAAGGAGTGGAAATCTGCGCCCGATGGAGCCGCACAAGAGGTCCTGGTTTGCCCGAAGCTCGGCTGTGCGCCCAAGGAGTGCCCCTCCTGTTGCAAGACGTTCAGGAAATGACGATACATGACACACGACCACACTGAGCATCCCCACAACCGTTTTCTCCTGAAAAGGACTGAGGGGCGTAAGCGTCTCGCCCTCTGCGTGGGGATCACCGCCGTGACCATGGTCGTTGAGTTCATCGCGGGCCTCCTCACCGGCAGCCTCGCCCTCGTCAGCGACGCCGGCCATATGTTGACGCACGGTTTTTCGCTCCTCATCAGTTACTTCGCCAGTTTCATCGCCCAGAGGCCCGCCACCGCCAAGAGGACCTTCGGTCTATACCGGGCGGAGATACTCGCCGCGCTATTTAACGGAGCCAGCCTCTTGGTCATCACGGGCTTCATCGTCTGGTACGCCGTGTGGAGAATTTTTCACCCCATCCCGATCTCGGCTGGCTGGATGCTGGTGGTCGCGGTGGTAGGCCTCGTGGTGAACGTCATCACGGCGTTTATCCTTCGGGAATCCGCCGGCCACGACCTCAATATCAAGAGCGCATTCATGCACATGATGGGAGATCTCTTCTCGTCGGTCATCGTCGTGGCGGGCGCCGTTGTCATCATCTGGACCGGTTGGCGCCCGATCGATCCGATCCTGAGCATCCTGGTTTGCGTTCTTATCCTGATCTGGGCCTACAGCCTGATCAGGGAATCGGTCGAGATCCTTCTCCAGGCGACTCCGCGCGATGTGGATATTCCAGCCATCACGGAACGGTTGTCGCGCGTGGAGGGGGTGCGCCTCGTCCATGACGTGCACGTCTGGTCGATCACCTCCGGACTCCATTCGCTGACCGCGCACGTCAGGATCGACGACATGCCGGTGAGCCGCTCGTGCGCCATCCTGAACAAGATGGGCGAAATCCTCAAACACGACTTCCACATTATCCATTACACAATCCAGTTCGAGTGCGGCGAGTGCATCGAGCACCCGATGAATCATTGATATTGATACAGTTTATCGTGTCTCGTTGGGCGTTTCTCGCCGCCGTTACGGTTATGTCAATAGTGCTTGCTTGCCGTGTTTGTATTTGTTAGCCTGAATTATTCAGCAACTTTAGTGTGGTGCCGCAGGGATATCTTGCGTATGTTTGTCATTGCGAGCGTGAGCGAAGCAATCTCATCTCCTTGCATTGCAATATGTTGCTTCGTCGCTTTGTTACTAGCAATGACGCGACTTCGTACAACTATTTACGGGACACAACGTTAGGAAGTTGCTGAATAATTCAGATTAACCTTATGGTGAAGTTTATCGCATCTGCCCGCATACGCGGTTGATATAGACTACGGTTACATGTGAAAGGAGGAGGAGATGAAGGGTTTAGCTTTTTGCGCTGCGTTAGCAGCCGTGTTCGCATTGTGCGGGCCTGCATGGTCCCAGAGCCAACTGGTAGCCAAATGGTCCCAGCCGGTGGATACGACCAATCCGACAGGATACCCCTCCGAGACATATCCAACCACGATACCGTCTCCGGGAACCCTGGACTGGCGCGTAGCCGATGATTGGAAATGTACGGATGGGGCATCGATCACCCTGATTAAGTGGTGGGGCGATTACCACATGTACGAAGTGAATAACCCCGGTCCGGTAGGTCCCCCGACCTTGCTGCAGCCGACCTCCTTCATCCTGAGGCAATATACGAACGACGCCACGGTTCCCACGGCCACAAAGCCGGGTACGTTGATCAAGGAATTAGAGATTCCCCTTGCGGATTGCAATCAGACATATGTCCAATCCGTAAAGCAGCCGGGTAGCGATCCGGCCAACTATATCCACATCTTCAGCTACGAAACCACAGTGGTTTTGCCGTGGACACAGGATAAGGATTCCACCTATTGGCTCAGCGTACAAGCCAAGTTCAGCGTCCAGCCATCCCTCATGGATCACGGGTTCCTGCATTGGGATTGGCTGAACACGCCGACCGCGGATTTCCTCGGTAAGGGGCTGCTTTCAACCGACGAGGGGATTACATGGTCGAACCCGACCGACCCGACAACTACCAACTTCGCCTTCGAGCTCGATGCGCTCGCGCCGCTTGCCATGGTCCCGAGCACGTTGACGGTCGGCCAGAACTTCTCGGTGTACCTGGCGCTGGTTCAGGATGTCACCCAACCGTTCGACTTTTATCTCCTCGCCGACACGCCGGCCGGGCCCTACACGCTCTACCTGAACGGCAAGATCCAGAAGGGGATCAAGCCGCTCTATAGGAACGTGCAGAGGTTTACCAAGGGTTTCGTAACGACGGTGCGCCCGCCTGTCAAAATCCCCGCTGGCATGAGGGGGAAGACGATCACGTTCTACAGTATGATAGTTCAGGCGGGCAAGAAGCCGCCGGTGAGCAAGCTGTCCGATCTCACGTCTACCACGCCGTACGTGATCCTGCTTTCCAAGAACTCGGCGGTGGTCAATTGAGCGGGATGTAAATATTATAGTAGCCTAGCTTAGATTGGGCGGAGATTCATAGGGCCGGGAGGTTGTATTTCCCGGCCCTTTTTCTGCCCTTTCGTAACGGTGTTTTGTCATTTGCCTGCCCGCCATACCGAGTACCTCAATACTCTGGGAGATGGGCCTGCCCGCCCCAAAGGGGCCTCTTTCCCGAAGGGATCCCGTTGGGACGAGGCCGGTTGTCAGGCGGGGGGTTTGGGATTTTCCAGGCGGGATGCACCATCGGCTTGTTTTTTACCCGTTGCTGTACTACACTTACAAATGCCGCCGCACCATCTGCAAGAGGAGAATGCGAAAATGCCTAAGGAGCGGGAAATTCTTGAGGTCGACGTCGTTTTTGTCGGCGCAGGCCCCGCATCGCTCGCGGGGGCCATACGGCTGATGCAGCTCCAGGATGCCCACAATAGGCGAGTCGCCGAGACGGGTAAAGGCGCAAAGCGGGAGCTGCTCGTCGCCGTGTTGGAGAAGTCGTCGGGGCTAGGGCGGCACAATCTCTCCGGGGCGATCCTCGATCCACGCGCCCTGGATGAACTCATGCCGGACTGGAAAGAACAGGGGCCGCCGATCGAAGGGACGGTCAGCTCACACGAGGTGCGCTACCTCTTTAAGAAATGGAGTCTCAAGGCCCCGATCACGCCGCCCCCGCTCGCCAACAAGGGATACCCGATCGTATCTCTCTCCAAATTCACCGAGTGGATGGGTAAAAAGGCGGAGGCACTCGGCGCGAACCTATTCGACCATTTCCCCGCAAAAGAATTTATCCGGGAGGGGGAAAGGGTCGCAGGCGTCCGCTGCCAGGACAGGGGCGTGGACAAGGCGGGGAGGCGGAAGGAGAGCTACGAACCGGGGGCGGAGATCAGGGCCCGAGTGACGGTGCTAGCCGAGGGGACGCGGGGCTCTCTCACCAAGGAGCTCGTCGGGAAGAAGAATCTCCTCCAGGGAAAGAACCCTCAGGGCTATGCGCTTGGGATCAAGGAGGTATGGAGGGTCAGGCCGGAGAATTTCCGGCCGGGCCACGTGAGCCACACCATGGGATTTCCCTTGGGGCTTAACACGTTCGGCGGCGGGTTCATCTATCACATGAAAGACAACCAGGTCGCGCTCGGTCTTGTGGTCTCCCTCGACTACCGCGACTCGCTCATGGATCCTTACGAGGCGATGCAGCAGTTCAAGACGCATCCGTTCATCAAGCGATTGCTGGAAGGGGGCGAGCGCATCGCATACGGGGCCAAGACGATACCGGAGGGCGGGTATTACGCCCTGCCGGCTCTCGCGACCGATGGCTGCCTTATCATAGGAGATGCCGCCGGGTTCGTGAACGCCCAGCGTATCAAGGGACTCCATCTCGCGATCAAGTCGGGCATGGCGGCCGCCGAAACGATCTGGGACGCATTCGAGGAGCGGGACTGTTCCAAGGAATCTCTCTCTCGGTGCGAGAAGAAGATGATGGAATCGTGGGCGGGGAAGGAGATGAGGCAGGTCCGCAATTTCCATCAGGCGTTCCACGGCGGAATCATTCCCGGCATGGTCAAGGCGGCGCTCCAATACGTGACCCGCGGCCGGGGCCTGGTCGATCCGATCAGAGTGGAGGAGGATGCAAAATCCATGCGGGCACTCGATGCCGGGAGGAGAGGGAAGGCAACGCTCGCGTATGACGGGAAACTCACCTTCAGCCGGGAGGACAACGTCTTCTTTTCCGGCACCGAGCACGAAGAGGACCAACCGTCCCACCTGGAGGTGCCCGACACCGCGATCTGCTACGGGAAGTGTGCGGAGGAGTTCGGCAATCCCTGCCGGCTATTCTGTCCCGCTAAGGTATATGAGTTTGTGGGCGAGGGAAAGGAGCGGAGGCTCCAGGTGAACTTCGCCAATTGCCTCCACTGCAAGACGTGCGACATCAAGGACCCGTATGGCAACATCACGTGGCACTGCCCGGAGGCCGGCGGCGGGCCTAAATATAAGATGATGTGACGGCGTATTTCGCACCTCGTACATCGTACATCGCTATTCGGAGTACGAAGTGCGAATCACGTGATTGGGATTTTAATACATGAGAGTAATAGGGGTCGATCCGGGGACGAAGAGCTTTGACGTGTGCGGCCTGGAAGACGGGCGAGTGGGTCTCGACCTGAGCTATCCCGCGGACACCGTCGCGCTCAACCCCGAAGAGATCGTCGGCGAAATCGAGAAGTTCCGCCCCGATCTCGTGGTGGGCCCGTCGGGGATGGGCCTGCCGACGAAGCGGTTGGGCGAGCTGACCGATACGGACCGGTTCGAGCTCTCCATCGAGCGGCCCGGCGACACTCACGAGATCGGAGTGCTCAATGGCCTGAGGAAGATGGTGGGCATGCTGGGTAAGAGCGGCATGGACGTCCGCTTCATCCCCGGCATCATCCATCTCCCCACGGTCCCCGCCTTCCGCAAGGTGAACAAGATAGACATGGGGACCGCCGACAAGATGGCGATCGCGACGCTCAGCGTGAGCGTCGATGCGGAAAGGGAAGGGCTGCCGGATTATGACGGCGTGAATCTTGTGCTCGTCGAGATCGGGTTCGGGTATAATGCGGCGGTCGCCGTAAGCCACGGCAAGATCGTCGACGGGCTCGGCGGGACGATCTTCCCCGGCCCGGCCTTCGTGAACATGGGCGCAATGGACGGCGAGGTAGCCTACCTCATGGGTGGATTCAGCAAGACCGTCATGTTCAGCGGCGGCGTATGCAACATGCTTGGGGATCGTCTCATCGCCCCTGAGGAGTTCGGGATGAGATTGGAGGCGGGAGACAAAACCGCGGAGTTCGCCTTCTCAGCTTTTGCCGACGGAATCTTAAGGGCGATAGCGATAGAGCTGCTTGTTACCGACACCTCGCGCGTGTACCTATCCGGGAGGTTGAGCCGCTGCGCGCCTTTACGGGAGCGTTTGGCAAGCATGATGGAAGAGCAGTTTGGTCTGGACGTCCGCAGCCTCGCCGGATTCTCCGTGAACGCCAAAGAGGCCGCTCAAGGCGCCGCCGTCATCGCCGACGGGCTCGCCGGCGGCAGGTACGAGAGGCTTGTGGACCATCTGGAAATCCGCCTGGCGCACGGCAGTCTTTTTGACGGGATTTACATTCCATACCTGAGGTCACGTCTGTGAAGTCGCCTTATTTTATCGACTGGGCAATCACCAGCAAATGCAACCTGAAATGCGTCCATTGTCCGGGGATGATGGGGGACGATCTCACTACGGACGAGGCCAAGTCCCTGATCGATGACATCTCCTCTCTCGCGCCGGGCTGGGTCATACTGGAGGGGGGGGAGACTTTTTTACGGGACGATATTTTTGAGCTGATTGGGCTCATGAAGCTGCACGGGCTCGACGTCCACGCCATCACCAACGGTCTCCTGCTCGATGAGGGGATGACCGAGGAGCTTGCCCGTCTCAATGTGAAGGTGCTCTTCAGCATCGACGGCGCCGACAAGCGCACCTACGAGCGAACCAAGGCAGGGGCCTGTTGGGAGACGATGCTCGGGAACGCGCGCATGTGCGCCCAGGCCGGCATCCTCCATGGAGTTACCGCCGTCTATTCCCGCACCAACAAGGATCAAATCGGGGCGCTGGTCCGCCTCACCGAATCGCTGGGGGCGAAGGTCCTCGTCGTTATCGGGATCGAGCCTTTCTCCCCCTGGGAAGAGTTCAGCGCGATCGCGCCCACGCCGGAGGAATACCGTGCGGCGATCGAGGAGGTCGCCGCGCTCATGCGGACGAGCCCGGTGCAGATATTTTTCGATGAGCCGTTCTGGGGGCCGCTGGTCAAAGAGCATGGTTGGGGTAGTCACTGGCCTTCGGGGAAGAGCGGCATCGTCGTGGCGGAGAAGCAGGGTTGCATCTTCGGGGAATACCTCTACATACAGACGAACGGTGACGTGCGCCCCTGCATGTTCTCGCCGAAGTCCCTCACCTTCGGCAACGTGCGCGTGAAGCCGCTCGCGCAGATATGGCGGGAGATGGAGAAGAGCCGTTTGCTTCAGGATATCCGCAAGGCGGCGCTGAGGAAGGGACCGTGCATGTCATGCAAATATTTCGACGAATGCCGGGGGTGCGCGTCGAGGATCTTCGCGTACGGCGGGGACTATTTTCTAAGCGACCCCGCCTGCCCGATCGGGGAGGCCGCCGCGGAGACGGTGTGAGGGAAGCAGTTTCGACGTTTCACCACGGAGGGCATGGAGAGAACGGATGGTGGATAGTACGGAGACTCCGGTTTTTTCACAAAGAGTAAAAGAGAACAAGAGGGAAGAGAATGGTCAAGGGGTGGGGGTTGCCGTACTACAGTTGAAAGTGCAAAGTTTAAAGCTGAAAGCATGAACGAATTGTGCGTTACGCTGCTCTTCTAACTTTACACCTTAAACTTTTGGCTGTAGTTACCTCTTCCCCCCTCTGTTACTCTTTGTAAAAAAGACTGAATTGTTTTCTCCGTGCTCTCCCCCGAAGGGGGTTCCTGCGGGGTGTGCCTTCTCCGTGTTCTCCGTGGTAAAATTATTTCTGCTTTGTGGAATGTTCCGGTGAATCATGGCCAAGAAAGATCTATACGAGATACTGGGTGTGAAGAAGAGCGCCGGCGCGGATGAGATCAAACGCGCTTACCGCGCCCTCGCGAAGAAATACCATCCCGATACCAATCCCGGCAACAAGGTCGCCGAGGAGAAATTCAAGGAGATCTCGCAGGCGTATGACGTGCTCTCCGATCCTCAGAAGCGCAAACAGTACGACCAGATGAAGGATGCGGCGCACTCCTTCGATTTCGGCCCGGGCGGCTTTGGCGGTTTCCAAAATGCGGGAGGGAAGGGGTTTTCTTATCAGGACTACGGCGGCTTCGGCGACATGGGCGACATTTTCGGATCGTTTTTCGACAAGGGGAGCCGCTATCGGCGGGGGCGCTACGGGCCCCGTCAAGGCGAGGATGTGACATACGAGATCGAGATCCCGTTCGAAGAGGCGATCAAGGGGGGTCAGCGGACGATCAGCATCCCGCGCGAGGAGACCTGTGCCGCGTGTGGCGGCAGCGGCTCGCGCGCCGGCTCGAAAAAGTCCGTCTGTCCCGAGTGCCATGGTACGGGGACCGTTTCCATCTCTCAGGGAGGGTTTGCGTTCAGCCGTCCATGCCCGCGCTGTTACGGGAGGGGGCACATCATCCAGCAGCCCTGTCCGGCCTGTAACGGAAATGGGATGGTGAGCCATCAGAAAAGGCTCTCGGTTAGGATCCCCCCCGGCGTGGATAACGGCTCTAAGATAAGAATCGCCGGCCAGGGGGAACCGGGGACGGGCGGGGCGCCGCCGGGGGACCTGATTTTGATAGTCCGTCTCGGGAGCCATAACTTTTTTGAGAGGAAGGGACAGAACATCTCCTGCGAGATACCGATCAATTTTGCCCAGGCTGCGCTCGGCTCAAGGCTGCGCGTCCGGACTCTGGACGGCGCAGCGATGGTGAACGTCCCGCCCGGCGTGCAGACGGGGACGTCGCTCAGGCTGAAGGGGCGCGGCGTCGAGTCGGCTGGCGGCCAGAGGGGGGACATGTTCGTAAAGATCGAGGTGGTGACGCCGCGGAACCTCACTCCCCACCAGCGAAAGTTGTTTGAGGAGTTCGCGCGCGAAGCGGGGCTGAAGTATTAAATGACAAATGTCAAATGACAAAACATAATGAGGTTTTGTCATTTTGTCATTCATTTGGTATTTGTCATTTATCTGAATTGTCATTTGACATTTGTCATTGGGTAACACACTTACACCCGGGGGGACATCACCATGGCAAAGCATTCCGAGAAGGAAGCAAAGAGGATCAAGCAGGCGACGGTCACTTCCACTCTTGTGAAATCGGCGCTCGTCATCGCCCGTAGGATAGCCGCCAGGGCGCTCTTCGTATATGGCGATGTGCCTATCAATCTGGACATACTCTCGAACAAACAGCCTCAGTTGAAGGTGGTGCTGGTTTCGTCCAACCCCGAGCTCGTCGCGCGCGGCGCTGAGCTATTTGCGCATTCGCTCCAGTTGCCCGATATCCATCTGTCCCGCATCGGGCAGATCAAGGTCAGCATCATCATGGCGCTCTCAGGGAAGATAATCAATCCCAAAGACAGAATTGTGTTCCTCACCGGCGGTCCCGGCAAGGAGGCCCTCGACGCAGTGGTGGTCATAAACGTGGGGCAGGAGTTCTCGCTGGCCTCTCCAGAGGCGCTCAGGTTTACGGGCGACGTCGATCACACGGTGTTCGATCAGCTCGTGCGCCTCGCCATCGGCATCGCTAACGAGGGCCGCGAGGGGCATCCCGTAGGCACCATTTTTGTGCTCGGAGACACCAAGGAGGTGCTCAAGCACGTCGAGCAGATGATCATAAACCCGTTCAAGGGGCATGCGGAAGAGGACAGGCAGATCCTTAATCCGGGGGTGCAGGAGACCATCAAGGAACTCGCCCAGCTCGACGGGGCGTTCATCATCAAATCCAACGGCATTGTGGAGACCGCCGGCGCCTACATATCGGCGCAGATGGTTCCCGCGGCGCTCCCGCAGGGGCTGGGGGCCCGCCACTACAGCGCCGCCGCGATTACCGCGGCCACCAGCGCGATCGCGATCGCCATATCGCAGTCGACCGGCGACGTGTATATCTTCAGGGAGGGGCAGATCGTCACGTGCATTGAAAAAAACCCGGGGTGAGGCCATCGTGTTGGGAAGTCAAGAGAAGGGCATCGATGTGGAACAAGGAGGAAGAATAGTGAGATCGTTCTGTATCGCTTTATGTATTATCGCGGGTGTGTTTGTTATCTCCGGCGCCGCTCTTGGGCAGACTAATACCCCCACCGAAACCCCCACCGAGACACCCACGATAACGCCGACGCCGACAGATACACCGACGGAGACACCAACAAAGACACAGCCACGGCCACCCACACAAACACCGACAAAAACGCC
>CAYWRA010000023.1:0-28550 GCA_964460305.1 uncultured bacterium | reverse complement strand
AGTAATCTGCCTCATCCGCGGTTCCTTGTTCTTCGTTCATGAATAATCCAGGCTAAAGGTTTAAGGTTGAAAGCAAACAAAATGCTACCGCGACGATTCGAAATAATCGTCGCGCTTGATAGCCGGAAAATCGAATATGCTAGGGGTGCAGGTCCCCTTTGTTATAACTTTTAGCACGCACTGGCACTTGAGCCCCGGTTTGATGCCGTATTTCTGGAGGTATCGCGGCCCCGGATACCACGAGTTCATTAGGGAGAGGAGATGCTCTTTTCCGACTGCGGAGCGCGCCCACTCCTCCCGTATCTCCGAGGCCGGCTCGAACCGGAACCACACTTCGTATCCCTCGTAGCCCGCCCCGCCTACGTTCTGTGCCTGGCGGCGAGAGGCCTCCGTTTGCTCGACCCGCGTGATCGTCGCGGTTCCCGAGTATTCGCGGTACTCACAGGGGCCTCCCACCCGCAGTTTCTCCGCCGGCAGACCTCCGTCTGCGCCCATGCACGGGGCCTGAGCTACTAATGAAAGCGCCGATAGCCCGCCGATCGCGGATAATAGGAAGCAGATGCGTTTCATATAATCCCCCCAGGTTTATTGTATATGATAAGTATAACAAATTATTTTCTTGCGTAAAATTCGAGTACATGATATTTTGTACCTACAATCAAGAAGTAACCATTCAGATCGGTGCCCCCTCACCGTTCACCTGATGTACTCCCCCGTCTGTTTTCCCACTGAGGAGGTGTGTCGTCATGGAAGAGCTCTACCAGGACCAGGATCAAGAAACCATCATTCAGCAGTTGCGCCTTCTGCTTGCCTCCAAGGAGGAGGAGTTGCACAAGATGCGTGGTTCGATGGGGAGCGGTGGTGATGGTGGGTCCGGCGGATCGGTGACCGATCAGCTCATCAATGAATTGGAAGAGAAGAAAAACGAAGTGGGCAAATTGCGCGCGCGGATGAAGGATGTCGAGGCGGGCAGCAGGGAAAAGCTCTCCAAGATGGCGGACGCGCTTGATGAAAAGGATAAGATAATCGCGGCGCTCCAGAACCGTTCCCCCGAAGGCAGCGCGCAGGACGCCCCCGCCGATCACGTGGAAGCGGGGCGTGTCAAAGAGCTTGAGGAGAGGCTTGACGAGAAGGAGCGGCTGCTTGAGGAGGCGTGTCGGGAGCGTGACCGGCGCGCAGCGGAAGCCGAGCAGATGAAATCCGCTGGGAGCGCTGGTGGCGGGGGCGGCGCAGTCGCAACGGCGCTCGCCGGCGCTGAGGGTGATGCGGCGACCACGGAGAGAACGCAGCTCCAGGCGGATCTCGATCAGCTAAGGGACGAGATGGACGCCATTCTCAGGAGAGACCTGGAGTCCCGCGTGAAATACGAGGAACGGATCGCCGAGCTCGATAAACAGGTCATGGCGCTCCAGCAGCAGAGTGAGGAGAGTCGGAGTGAAGAGGTTGAGGCAGAGGAAGGAGAGATTATCGACTCACGCGCGATCCACATCGAGGGGGTTGCCTCAGACACCCCTGGCGCAAACGAGCGTATTCGGACCCTGGAACTTAACCTCGATGAGAAGGATCTCTCCTATCGCACCGTACAGGCCCAGCTCCACCGCCTCAGGGTGACACAACACGTGCTCCGGGGGTTTTGCGCGGGGCTGAGCGTTTTCCTCATCTTCATCCTTTCGATAAAAACAAAACATACGTACGCGCCGCAGATAGAAGCCGCTCCCATCTTTCCACCGATGTCCATTACCGAGGGCGCCGCGGACGTAAAGGGCGAGGCCTTACCCCCGGCTGGGATTCCCGCCCGCCACGCGGGCGAGCCTGAACGGAACAGGGCCATAGAGGAGCTTGTCCAGCCGGAGCCGGTGACGCAAGTTGCCGCTCCAGCGGCCTCCGGCAAGGCAGACAAGCGGATCGTCTACACGGTGCAGAAGGGCGACAACCTCTGGCTCATCTGCAAGCGCATGCTGGGCGGGGGAGAGGCTATGGCGAGGATCGCGCGCGAAAACAACATCGCCGATCCCCGGGCGCTCAAGGTTGGCGACGTGATCTATCTGTCGCAGAAGTAGGCGCCCCGTGTCCCGATGCTATTATAAAAAACTCGTGAGGGACCGGATCCCAACTCTCATTTCAAAGGAGGGATGCTCGTGCCGTGTGCGGAGGCTGTCCACGACCGCATATGGGCGGGCGTTGAAAGCAAAGATACTTGAAGAGGCGTACGAGCTTTCCGGGGCGAAAGGGAAAGAGGCGTTGCTCAACGAGCTGATCGACCTCCAGGAGCTTGTGGAGTCGTTCTGCGCGCTCCTCGGAATGAAGCCGAAGAGTTTTCGCGCGGGGGTCAGGCGCAAACGCCGCGAACGAGGGGGGTTCAAGAAGAGACTATTCCTCGAGTACGCCGAAGAGCCCTAAGGGGAAATCCCAAATCCCAAACTCCAAATCCCAACATTAATTAAATCGCCGGGTGCAGCAGTTTCTTGACCTTCATTCATGAAGAATCCGGGTTGAACCCTACAGGTCACTCAGATGTCCTCTCCCGTGCGAGCCGGATGATCTCTTCTACGACCTGATCTATCGTCATACCGGTAGTGTCGACCTCCACGGCGTCATCGGCTTTTTTGAGCGGGCTGTCGGCCCTCGTCGAGTCCTGTGTATCCCTCGCCTTCACCTCAGCGATCACTTCGCTCATGACCGGGGATTTGCCTTTGGCCCGTAGCTCGAGGAAACGGCGTTTCGCCCGCTCCTCGACCGAGCCGGAGAGGAATATTTTAAGCTCCGCGCCGGGGAGGACTACCGTGCCGATGTCGCGCCCTTCCATGACCACGCCCCCGGTCTCCGCCATGCGCTGCTGCATGGATACGAGGGCCCGCCGGACCCCCGAAATCGTCCCGACCTTCGACGCCCCCTGCCCGATATCGGTGTCCCGTATCTCCCTGGAGACGTCGAGGCCATCGACACTCACAAGAGACGTGACGCCGGCAATGCCGGCTGGACGGAGCTCGATCTTCGTTCTTCCCGCGAGCGCGGCCATCCCGTCCGGATCGTCCCAGGAAATCCCTTGGCGCTTCGCCTTCAACGCTATACCCCGGTACATCGCCCCAGTGTCAATATAGGTGTAACCCATTGCCTCCGCAACCCGCCTCGCGACGGTGCTCTTGCCCGATCCCACCGGGCCGTCTATAGCGATCTTGATTTTTACGTTCATCGTCCGCTCCTTTTGCGCTGAATTCTATCAGGGCGCCGCCCTGCGCGCAAGCCTCTGTGCGTGGCCTTTTTTGTTGCGATCTTGTATTTGATCTTGTATTTGAAGTTATCGCGGGGGAGTGCTACAATCATACTGTGAAAGTGAATGCCATTCGCGTGAAAGTGACACATCTTGTCGCCATGGTCGTCGCGATCGGGTGTGGCGTATTTGCCGCGGTCCATGCGTGGGGGGATACCATTTATCTTAAGAAGGGCGGTCGCATAACCGGTGTGGTCAGCAAAGAGAGCGAGACCTCGATAGAGATCAAGTCCAACATGGGCACCATTGTGCTCTCGCGGGGGGCCATCGCGAAGATAGAAAAAACATCCACGGAGGAGAACAGCGCGCTCGAGTCGCAATGGAAGCAGGAGCGTGACAAGGAGAAGGAGAAGACAAAAGAGGCAAAGCGTTTTGAGGAAGAGCAGCGGGCCAAGGGTTATGTGAAATTCCAGGGCACGTGGGTTCCCGCAGAGAAGGCGTACGAGGCGGAGACTGGAATCGCAAAGGAAAGAGAGGAGTGGGAGAAGACCGTCGATCAGCAGAAGAAAGATCTCCAGGACATGGAAAAGCGCTTGAGGGATATGGAAGCGGGGCTTGAACAGCGGCAGCGGGATCTCGATTTTAAGGAACAGCAGCTTTCCCTCAGAGAGCAGAATCTACTCCTCCAGCAGCAGAATCTCCAGCAGCAGGCGGAGCAGCTCGCCAGAGATAAAAAGCAAACCCCGCCGAAGATGTTTGCCATCCCCCGCGTCGAGGTAGTGCCGGCCGGCGGTCAGCCCTAGCCACTCACCGACGGGCTTGGTGCGCAACTTACCCAGCAGTGAAACGTTTCCTGGCCGCCGAAAGCCGATGGATGGATCAGGCTAACTTGAGTGTCTAGCCAGACGAGTGAAGGGGAGGAGCGCCGGGACCTCTTTCCTGTAGCGCTCGTACTCGATCCCAAAACGCGTGAGCAAGCCCCGCTCTTCGAACGTTGTGTGATACCATATTTCAAAAAGACAGGCGAAGGGAAATAGCGCAAGCGTGATAATGGAGTTGCGCAGGAACGCGATGGCGACGAAGTAGAATAGCAGCAGACCGTAGGCCATGGGGTTGCGCGTGTAGCGATAGGGCCCTTCCGTGACGAGGCGCTGCGTGAGGGGGCTGAGCTTGTAACCCAGTATCTCATTAGGGTGCCCCTTGCCGCGGGTGATGATGAACGCCTGAGACCATATGATCCAGGACCAGGCGTACGCAAGTGTGACGACGCCCGCGATGAGTTGATAAGGTGGCCTTAGCAGCGGGCCGAAACCGAGGAGCTTGTCGGTTTTTGGGCCCAATGATGCGATCAGGAACGGTATCGCGCATCCGTAGAGGAGTATGACCAGGAGATAGCTCGTCCCTGTGCGCGTCATTCTTTTCATATTTTTCATAATTAACATTTTCTCACAGCGCCGGCCCGGCGGTCAACGTTACTTAGGCGTAGACCATTTTTAGCTGTAAGTCGTAAGCTATAAGCTATAAGCTGTAAGATCTGAATGTCAGAAAAAATCAGGGTAATCGGATGCAAAAAAAGTCATCCGAAAAAATTCTGGATTTTGTAACATCGGGATTTCTGCCATTGGTGTATTCCAGGGAAAAAGGCTAACCGGAGGTCACGGATGTCGGTACGAGCAAACAGCATCATTTGCGCGGCGTGTCTCGTCATCGCCCTCGCCGGTTGCATGTCCACTGCGACGGTGAAGATCGAACGGCTCAGCCCTCCCGCTGCCGACGTGCATGGGATAAAGGAAGTCGCCGTGCTGCCGTTTGCCGACACGGCGACTGGAGCCCGGCGGGGTGGCTTGGTCGCCGAGCATCTTGCTGCAGTGGTTGCGAGCACCGGGCGCTACAAGGTGATGAGGCGTGATCAGATGGACGCGCGTCTCGCCGAGGCGGGAATCAATTTCTCGTATCCGCCGGATGCCGCACTGGTGAGAAAAATAGGCGCGGCGCTGGGTGTGGATGCGATCCTCTGCGGATCGATCGAAAAATTTCAATTCGATGAGACAAGCCGCCTGATAAAGGTCAAGGAGCAGCTTTGGACGGGAGAATGCGTGCGCGACAGCCACGGCGATATTGTTTCGGACGCAGGGGCGGATGGCGACACGACGCCGCGCAAACGTTATGAGAAGAAGCTGGTGGAGAAGAACCAGCTTACGCGCTACGCCGTCCTTAATATCCACTTTCGCTTGGCCGATGCCTTCCTGGGCAACGTGATCTGCGCCCAATCGGAATCGGAATCGGGAAGCTGGGAGGGGAGGGGGTCTGAAGAGATTGCGCAGATGCCGTCACGGGAGGTTGTTTTCGATCTCCTGTTGGACCGCGCGGCCAAGGCGTTCGTCTGCCAGATCGCCGCGCATCCCGTCGAGGAAGAGCGAGTGTTGGAACGGGGTGTATTTTACCCTACGAGGCTTGGAGTGGAGCTCGCGAAAAATAACCTCTGGGATGAGGCTATGGCGAAGTGGATGCAGGCCGTCAAGGCTAAACCCAATGAATCAGCGGCATACTACAATCTTGGCGTAGGTTTCGAACGCAAGGGGCTCTTCGACCTGGCGTACAAATCCTATCAGAATGCGCTCGCCAAGAATCCGCAGTCGACGCGATACATCAAGGCTATCGCGAACATCCAGAAGCTCATGAAAGAGCTGGAGTGATTGCTAACTGAAATGACAAATGACAAAACTCAAATGACAAGACTTCATTGTGTTTTGGTATTTGCCATTTGGTATTTGTCATTCATTTGACATTTGTCATTTGGTATTTCTATTCTAGCTTTTTCCCGCAGCAAGATTTTCCACCAGCATTGCCACCGCGTTGCCGCCGCCGAGGCAGATTACCGCCAGCCCCAGTCTCTTCCGCGTGTCTTTTAATATGTGAAGGAGCGTCACCAATATCCTACAGCCGCTCGCGCCGAGCGGGTGGCCGAGCGAGAGTGTTCCTCCGCGGAGATTAACTTTGTCGGGCGGCAGCCTAAGCTCCCGGATGCCAAAGATCCCCTCGACCGCAAACGAGTCGGCGATTTCAAATACATCCACGTCGGCGATCCCAAGGTTGCTCCTCGTGAGGAGCCCTCGTACGGCTGGGATGACGGCGGCGAAGGTCTCCCGTGGTTCGACGCCCACGATGCTCCAGGAAAGGATTCGGGCGAGAGGGCGCAGCCCCTTCGCCTCAGCGTAAGACTCCGAGGTAAGAAGGACGGCGGCGGCGCCATCCGCAATGGGAGTCGAATTCCCGGCCGTCACGGTTCCTCCTTTTTCGAAGGCGGGCTTGAGAGTGGCGAGTTTTCCGATCGTGCAGTCGCCGCGTGGGCATTCGTCACGGATGCCGTCCCGTTCCCTGGCGTTTTCCATTCCCCCGTTGAGAGGAACGATTTCCGCGTTGAAGAGGCCCTCGGAGACGCTCTCGACCGCCGTCCGGTGGCTTGCGAAGGCATACTCGTCCTGGGCGGCGCGGCTTATCCCGTACGCGTGCGCGAGATATTCGGCGAACGTGCCCATCGGCTTCCCGCTGAAAGCGCACTGGAGGCCGTCATGCCTTAAGGAACTCACCGCCTTCCCGTCGGCGTTGTCCCTCGGCGAGAGGTGCGGTGCGCGGCTCATGTTCTCCATGCCGCCGGCGACGATCACCTGGCTTCCCCCGAGCAAGATGTCCTGGGCGGCCAGGACCGCGGCCCGTAGCCCCGAGCCGCACACCATGTCGACGGTGAGCGCGGAAGCGCGGTGTGGGATGCCGGCATTCACCGCGGCCTGTCGTGCGGGGTTCTGCCCGAGTCCAGCATGGAGGACGTTCCCCATGATCACCTCACCGACGTCGGAGTGCGGAACTCCCGTGCGGTTAAGCAGCTCTTTGATGACGAGGCTGGAGAGCTGCGGCGCGGTGAAATTTTTAAGACTCCCCTGGAATGATCCGAGAGGCGTTCTCAGTGCGGCGACGATCAGGGCATTATTCATGCGATGGTCCCATTATTACTCAAACCTCCATTATGTCAAAAGGAACGTCTCTGTTGGACAGATATTTTGGTATGGAGGGCAAAAAACCATGACTGTCCGGCGCATGCCCGCGCCTGAAAATTGTTCACACGCTCAACGTTCATATGTTACGATAAATCTAATTCGGTATTTCCACGCCACAGATGCTTGTGATTCAAGAGAGGGGGTTACCTATGGCGCTCAAGAAGCAGTTGTCGATTACCGTGGTAAACCAGGCCGGTGAGGGTTCAAAGCTCTGCGCGTTGCTCAAGGAGGCCGGTATCAACATTGAGGCGATATCCGTATGCGAGTTTACCGAGGGCGCGGTCCTGCGCCTTATTGTGAGCGACGAAAAGGCGGCAGTCAGGGTCTTGAGGGAAAGCGGATATGCGGTTCTCGTGCGTGTCGTGTTGGCGCTGACGCTTGATAATAGGCCTGGGGTATTGGGCGAGGCGATGGCGAAGTTGGCTAAGAATAGCTATAACGTCAACTACTGCTATGGCAGCATATCCCCGGGGGCGAATCATGGGGCGGTCTATTTTGCGGTTGACGATGCGATCAAGGCTGACATGCTCTTTGCCGCGAGGTGATTTTTCACCACGGAGACACTGAGAGTACGCCCCTAAGGGGCCCCTTCGGGGGAGAAACAATTTTTTACAAAGAGTAAAAGAGGGGGAAGAGAAATAAAAACAAACGTAAGCCCCCCACCCATCTCTCCCCCCTCGCCGGAGGCGGAGGGAAGGGTTAAAGAGGGGGTGTAATGCTCACCATAACTGCCCCCTGTCTCGTATTCTCTTTTACTCTTTGTGAAAACAGTAGTCGTTATGCCTGTCTCTCTCCATGTCCGCCCCCAAAGTGGCCCCTTTCCCAACGGGATCCCTTTCCCAATGGGATCCCTTCGGGACGGGACGGGGCGCGCCTCTGTGGTAAAGCGTAACAATCCATAAAGCAAAAAACCCTCCGCATTGGAGGGTTTTTTGTATTACGTAAATGAGGTGAGAAACTTAGACGGACTTCTTGAGGTCCTTGCTCGCTTTGAACGTAACCGTTTTGCGTGCCGGGATCTCGATAGATTCTCCCGTTTTCGGATTGCGTCCCATGCGTTTCGGGCGATTTTTCACCTTGAATGTCCCAAAGCCAACCAAGCTCACCGAGCCCTGCTTCTTCAGGCCGGAAGCGATTCCATCGAGGACGGCTTGGAGTATCCTGTCAGCTCCCGCCTTTGTCTCAACGTCGGCTTTCTTGTTTGCGACGACGGCCGCAACCAATTCCGCTCTGTTCATTTCGGATGCCCTCCTTTCAGTGTCGCGCTATTGTACAGGAATGGGCGCTGGATGCAAGAGAAAAAGAGCGTTCCGGGGCGAAATCCCAAATCCCAAACCCAAAATCCCAAAGTGAGCGACGGAAAAGGGAAGAGAGATCGAGTCGGCAAATGAGAGAAACGGTGAAGGGGCGAGTTTGAAGCTTCAGAGTCGCCCCCGAAGGGGTCCCTTCGGGACGATCCGACCATTCTCCGATTCACATGTGCCATTATCGCTTGAGCACCGTCACCCCGTCCACCCAGAGGGGGGCTATGGCGTTTGATTCGACGCAGAATTGGAGGCGGCGAATGCGTTCGGTGCAGAAATCCACGGGGAATTCCCGGTAGCCGCTGCCGGTCCCAAGCCCATTGGCGCGTAGGTCGATGGAGCGGATCACCTCTTTCAACGAGAGACCGGTTACCGAGAGGCGGCAGATGGGCGCATCTACGGCGGCCTTGCCGGCCTTCAGCCTGAAGACGGCCCTCCAGCAACCCTGGGCGTATCGGGCGTGCGGCCCGCGGATGAGCACCCCTTTTTGCCCCCCTTCTTTCGTTTTGACCGCCTTACCGTTACTGGCGTCACCGTCGGTGACGAGCGTTCCCAGCGGCGTCCTCAAGTCGGCGGCGGCATAAGACCGGTTTCCGGTCTCCGGTGTATCGTTGAGCTTGTAGATATCGAGGAAATCGACGCCGCACTTCGTCACCGAATAGGCCTTCCGTATATTGTGCACCCGCCGCAGGTCCGCGTCCGCGAGATGCCTCACCCTGTGACTCAAGGGGAGCACCAGCCAGTCCGCATGCTCTATCGTGGTGCGGTCGATCAGCACCTTAAGCTCCGATGGCGGCTGTTCGTGGTCCCAGTAGTGACGGAACTCGGCTGAGGAGCCGGCCGTCACGATCGAGTCTTCATCCCTCGCGTTAGCTTTGAGATATTCGGCCGCTTCTTTTTTCCCCACCTCAGTCCCGATTGAAATGATGCTGGACGCTCCGGCCGGACCGCCGATGAAGAGGTTGCAATATATGTCATACGCTGGCGCGACGTTCGTGAGCGGTACGATCATGGAGATGATGAGAGCGGAAGCGGCGGCGGCGCGGACGGCGCAGCGAGCCCATAGGGAGCGTTCGATGAGGGGGAGTGATGAGAGGGCTTTGATGACGCCCACGAACCCGACGGCGGCTATCAGACAGATGAATGGTATTGCGGGGTCGATGTAGCGGGAGGCCATCTTGCGTCCCGCGCTCATGATCGCGACTAAAATAAGGGGTGCGAGGAGGCCCATTAGATACGCGTCCCAGCCCCACTCCCGGCGTTTCGTGGCTCCACATGCCCTGACGAAGCCGAAGATCAGAAACAGGATCATGAGCGGCGGCGTTTGGATGAAGAGCATGAACAGATAAAACCAGTGCGGCGGATTTGACACCTTTTGCCCCATCCAGTATTTCAGGTGCCCTGTCTCACCGATGTGATACGCCTTGGCTATATGAAGCAGCTCGTTGATCATGGGTTTTTGGAAGATTTGGACGAACGCTAGGCAGAGGAGCGCGGTGAATACGCCGAGGAGCAGCCGGGGCACGTCCTTCACTCTCGGAGCCCCGCTTCCTCGCATCATTCGCTTGGCGGCGGCGTAGAGCAGGTAGATCGCGCAGGCGGCGGCGGATAGTTGCAGCCAGGGGAGTGACGAGATCAGTTTGATGGATTTCGCGAGTATCGCTGCCTGGGGCAGGAAGCGCGAGAATTTTATCCAGTTGGTTCCGGACGGTTCGCTCCACAATTTTGTGAATAACGTGAAGTAGAGCCCTAGTCCTAGGCCGAGCCATAAGAGATCGCCCTTGTTCCAGAATCGGGCATTCCGGCGGCGATCGTAAAGTCGCACCGATCCCTTCCATGTGAAAAGGATGAGGGGGATCACGTAGGCAGGCGTTTTGGTGAGTAGCGCCAGGCCGAAGAAGATCGAGGAGGCGACATTCCAGCGGAGGCGCGATTGTCGGGCATATACCAGATAGCAGAGGAGAGAGGATGTGAAAAAGAGGGTAAGCGTGGAGTCTATGTGTATGGAGCGTGAGAGCGCGATATGCGATGGATAGAAAGCGAGCATGGCGGCCGCCCAGAAGGCGACGGCGTCGCCGAACGTGGAGCGGCCGATTAGATAGAGGAGAAGACAGGTCATGGCGCCGAGTAACGCGATCGGCAATCGTGCCGCGATGACGGGCGAGAGGAGTTTGAGAGAATGGGGCGAGGCGTCTTTGCCGAGATACATATAAGAGGCGCCGATCAGGGCCGCGGGCACGATCCCTGGATGGCCGAGGCGCGCGGTGGCTTTTTCAAACTGGCGTTCCTGCAGGTGATGGACCAGCCTTTGTCCCCTGTCGAGCCAAAGCAGCGCATCCGGATTGAGGCTGTTGCCGCCCAGGTCCCAGAATCGGGGGAAAGCCGCAGCGATGAGGATGAGGAGCCCGAGAGAGATTGTCCGCCTGTTCCTCGTCAGCCAGGCGATAAACCTGCGGCAGGGTGAGGGGCGGGCAAGTATAGGCCTGAGCGCGAGAAGGAAGAACAGAAGCGCGGCTGGCCTCCAGAGTCCATGACACGTGAACGTTGATTTCCCGAGGCGGGGGATGACATTGCCGATGCGTACCGTTATGTCTCCTACGAGGAAGATGCGAAGGAAGGCAAGGATTGTCAGGACGATGGCGAGATCAAGCGCGAATTTGACATATCTGTTGCCGGCGATGTTCACAGTTGACATGATAAAAAGAGGGTCTCCGTTTGGCAAGTGAATATTAGGCAGGGAATATCAGGCAAAGATGATGGAAGACATGGAATCCGGAAGCCAGAATCCGGGAGCCAGAATGCCGCCTCCTGAACTCGATCTTCTGGATTAGCCCCGCACCGACTAGTCTGGTGCGGAATGTGGCTGTTTTGCGTGACTATTTGCGCCACGGTAAGATCTTCATCAACCGAGCAAAGTTGATGAATAGATCAGGCTAACCCAATGGTTTTATTGTGCTTCCTCCGTCGCCGCCTATGGTAGTATGACATGCCATGGATAAGCACGAGCGGCTGATCGCGATTGTGGTATTTCTTTTGTCTCTCACCGCTTTCTCGCTGGCGCGCTCCCGGTATGTCGGCCTGGGTTCCACCGGGCTTTCCCAGGCGTTGCTGCTCACGGGCGACGAGCCGGCCTATCTGATGCTTACCCATAGCCTCGTGGCAGACGGGGACTTCAATCTGTACAACAACTGCCTTGAGCGGGACGGCCGCTTTTTTGGGAGGCCCCAGAGCGGGGGACATGCCGCGCGCACGGACCGAGTGAAAAAGGAATTGTATTCGATCCACCCGCCGGGTCTCGCGATCCTCCTCGCGCCGGCATATGCTTTGGGGCTTCACGGCCCGATCGCCCCGCGCCCCGCGGTCTGTCTCTTCCTCAATTTTCTCGGAGCGCTCCTTGCCGTTAACGTGTATTGGTATTGCATTGCCGTCGCCGGCGATGGCGGCGCCGGTTTCATATCCCGTCACGGACGGTATGCGGCGCTGGCCGCCACGGCGGCGGTCGTTTTCACGCCGCCGGTAATCTTCTATTCCAACCTTGCCTATCCGGAACTCCCGGGAGCGCTTTTCATACTCTATGCTCTGCGACACACGATCCCGCACCCTAGGGGGTGCGCTACGGCGGCACTGGAGATCGAGGCAACCTGCGCGCCCCACGCCCCACACCCTACGCCCCCGCATATTCTCACCTCTCTTGCCGTTGCATTCCTCCCGTGGCTTTCTTTCCGTTTCTTGCCCGCGGCGGTCATTATCGCCTGGCTGCTGTCGCGGGATGGGACAGCCGGAACGGGTAGGACAAGGGTGGCGCGTCTATTCCCCTGTATGGCGCTCGCCGTTTCTCTCTCGCTTCTCCTCTCCTACCAGTATCGCGCCTTTGGGACGATAAATCCCGCAGGCGGATATGCCGCCCAGGATTGGGCCCGACGCGGGTATTTCAACCAGGGGATCGTCAACGGCCTCCTCGGGATCATCCTCGACCAGGGGCATGGCCTCTTTGCATGGTCGCCGGTATATATCCTTTCGATCACCGGCCTGATCCTCCTTATCCGCGAGCGGCGAGATCTGGGGCTTTGGCTCCTGATAGTCATAAGCGCCTTATATCTCCCCGGCGCATCTTTCATCCACTGGTGGGGGGGATTTGCTCCCCCGCCTCGATTCATGGTCGCGGTCGCCCCCCTCCTCGGCGGAGCGATCGCTTATGCCCTCACCCGCGTCCCGAGACGCTCGTTTTTGATTCTCTTCGGCCTCCTGTTGTGCGCGAGCTTGTATTTCGGCTACATGGGCTGCATGCATCCTTCAAAGCTCTACCGCCATGAGCATATAATTACCAACTACCATCCGCGCCTAATGGGGAGAATTTTTCCGTCATTCATGCGCCATCGCCGCTCCACATGGCCGTTGACCGCGCTATGGCTGTCGGCAATCGCTTTGCTGAACGGGTATTATCTCCGGGGACATGATTGGCAGAGGGGTGGCGGCGCATTGCCGGTCCGCCGATAGTTATAGGGCTTTATGGTCCTGCCAGGTTCGCCAATCCAGTATACAACTCTTTGCAGTGCAATATATTGCATGGGTGGCTCGGCAAACCTTGACATCAACCCATGAAATGTTTTATAGTAAATCCCCAAGATTCAGCGAGGGTGATGTGATGGATAATGGTCAGGGTAGCGTGTATGTTTCAGTTGTAGTCCCCCTTTACAACGAGGGCCTCAATATCGGGCGATTTTATGACAGGCTCAAGCCCTCGCTCCAGAAGCTGGAGTATCCCTACGAAATAATCCTTGTGGATGACGGTTCCGTTGACGGTACCTTCGATCTTGTGAAGGGGATCTGTCAGAAGGACAGTTTGGTCCGCGCGATACAGTTCCGGCGAAACTTCGGCCAGACCGCAGCCCTCGCCGCCGGGATCGACCACGCCCGCGGCTCTATCATTGTCACCATGGATGGCGATCTCCAGAACGATCCACGGGACATCCCGATGCTCGTAAGCAAAATCGAAGAGGGGTACGATATCGTCAGCGGCTGGCGTGCGGACAGGAAGGAGCCGTTTTTGACGAGGCGCCTCCCCTCCATTCTTGCCAACCGGCTGATCTCGATTGTGTCGGGCTGCAGGCTGCATGACTACGGATGTACGCTCAAGGCCTACCGTCACGATCTCATTTCAAAAATAGGGCTCTACGGCGAGTTGCACCGCTTCATCCCGGCCCTCGCCACCGGCGTGGGGGCTTCCATCACCGAGGTGAAGGTGAAACATTATCCACGGACGCGTGGGGTCTCGAAATATGGCCTGACGCGCACCTTCCGCGTGATTCTCGATCTCTTTACGGTGAAGTTTTTCCTCAGCTTCGCCACGAGACCCATGAAGATCTTCGGCCTCATCGGTTTTGCGGCTACGTTTCTCGGAGTCGTGTCCCTCGGATACCTCGGCTACGTGAAGTTCGTCCTCATGCATGGCATCGCCGGGCGTCCGCTCCTGTTTGTCGCCATGCTCCTCATCCTCGGGGGATTCCAGTTTATTACGATGGGTCTCCTGGGAGAGATGTTGACGCGGACCCACCATGAGGTGGCTAACAAGCCGGTGTACAAGATAAAGGAAATAGTGAATTGATGAAGACTGCCGCATCCGCATGGGCGCTCGTGTGCATTACTATTGCGCTCTCCGTGACCGATGCCCGCGGGGCCGCACCGGAGGCATGGGTGGCGTATCCGGATGGCGAGAGGATTCTTGTGCGCTCGTTTTGCTTGGGCTGTTTGAGCGGCCCGGCTGTCGTTGTCGACGCCTTTGCAGCGCCGTTCGCGCCGTCATTGACGCTCGATCCTCGCGGCATGCCGTTTGTTTCGTGGCTCAATAATGATGGAGACATCCTATTCAGCGGGTATGACGGATTGCATTGGTCGTTCCCGGAGACGGTGGCGCGATCGACAGGGAAGCACCGTGGGATCCCAGCGCTCGCGGTCGGCGATGACGCGGTGATCGCATGGGCCGAGGCCGATCCCGGAACGTTCGAGGATATCTTTTTCTCGGTCCGCGCGAGCGGGCGGTGGAGCGAGCCTTCTCGCGCCCACGAACGGAATGACGTTCCGGATATCCTCCCCTCGGTTGTTGCGGCCGCTGGTGGCGCATTTTCCATACGGTGGAAAAGTTTTGATGGGCGGCAGTACGTCGATCGGTGCACGGCTGCGTCGATTGGTTCTTTGGAACGTGGCGCAACGCCGTCGGGGCTTTTGGACAAGGCGCGCGAGGCGCAATTGCCGATAGAATCGGCAATTGTGTGGAGAGGCGCCGATGGTTTCCCTCGATCGGTCTACTTAAAGCAGCTCCTCGACGAACAGGAAAGGGCCGCGGACGAGCCGACGCCAACGGAAACGCCGACAGAAACCGCGACACCCGTCGATACACCGACCGAAACCCCGACTCCCATTGATACGCCCACGGAGACACCCACTACACCAGCCTTCACGCCGTCAGAGACGCCTACTGCTCCTATATCCACGCCGACAGAGACACCGGTTGCCCCAACTCTCACCCCGACAGAAACGCCCGTTGAGGCGACGGCCGCGCCGACGGGCCGGCAAATTGACATCATCGCCTTCGGCGACAGCATAACCTACGGCCGCGGGAGCGGCTCCGACGGGCCCAGCACCGGTTATCCCGCGATCCTCCAGGCGATCCTCAACTACGATTTTGCGCCTGATAGATTTCACTTGATCAATGAGGGTATAGCGGGCGAGGAGACGTGGATGGGCCTCGCGCGCATCGACGACGTGCTCGACAGCTATAGCGCCGACGGCATCCTGATCATGGAAGGCACCAACGACATGTTTTCCCGGATCTCGTTCGACACCGTCCAGGAAAATCTGAAGCAGATGGCCCTTCGCGCAAGGGGCCGGGGCGTTTTACCGGTCCTCGCGACGCTCATACCGACGGTCCCTTCCCTCCGCCCCGTCCAGTATCAGACCACGCGGGATTTTTACACCGGTGGATACGTGCAGGCGCTATCGCGGGCGTACGGCATACCCTATGCCGACCAGTGGGACGCGTTTTGCGGCATCCCCCGCTTTGCCAACGTCCTGATGGACTGGTCGACTGGGAATCATCCCAATGACAACGGCTACCGGTACGTCATGGCGCCGGAATGGTGCGAGACCATCACCCCCTACATTGAAGCGTCATTCCGGCCTGTGGGGCCGAAGATCGCCATTGATGCAAGCGTGCGGGTCATAACCCGCGGGTCTCTGGAGGATTTTAGCTACAGGCTTGTGCCCAGCAACGACCTAGTGAGAAATGCAGTGGATTGTTACGTGGCCGTCAAACGGCCCGACGGGAAACTGATGTTTTTCGACCCCTCGTGGCGATTGACCGGAGTGGAAACCCCCGTGGCGCGACACATACTGCTCACCACCCTCCCGCGATCCGGCTCCCTCCTAGAACTACCCATTGCGCAGGATTACCCGATGGGGACCTACACGCTTTATCTGGTGACCGTCCGCAGCTTCAGGAATCCGTGGGATACCAGCGCTTGGACCGCTTATGCGAGCGTTCAATTTGTGGTGGACTGAGGGAGGATAAATCTCAAATCCCAAGCTCCAAATCCCAAAGGAGATTGAAGTGGATTCTAACGCCTCATACGCATTGTTATTGGGATTTGGGATTTGGAGCTTGGGATTTTTCCAGGTCGTCCCATGAAGATTGCGATTGATCTCCAGCCCGCGCTTATGACGCGCGCGGGTATCGGGCAGTATACCTACTCCCTCGCGAAATACCTCACCCAATCGAGCCCCCCCGATGAATTCGTTGGGCTCGCCTTCGGACGGGGCTGTTGCGACCTCGACGGCCTTGAAGCGCAGAATTTCCATATCCGCCGCATCGGTTGCATCCCGCGTCGTGCGATGAATCTCTTCTGGAAGACAATCGACTGGCCGCCCGCGGACGTGTTCACGGGAGCGGTAGACCTGTTCCACTTTCCCAGCTTTGTCGCCCGTCCCCTCCGCGCAGCAAAGTCGGTGGTCACGATCCACGACCTGGCGTTCATGAGAATGCCGGAGTTCTCGGAGCGGAAGAACGCGGCATTTCTTAGCAAGCACGTTCCGCGCACGCTTGATCGGGTTGCACTCGTGCTTGTGGATTCGAAATTTACCGCATCTGAACTCGTGGAGCTATATGGTTATCCGGAGAGCAAGACGCGCGTGGTCCCCCTGGGGGTTGAAGAGAGTTTTTATCCCCGCCCCCCAGCGGAATCCTCTCGGCAATGCCGGCAGTACGGTCTCCCTGAAAAATTCATTCTCTGCGTTTCAACGGTCGAGCCGCGAAAAAACATCGGGACGTTGCTGGAGGCATACGGCCTGTTGCGCGACGGCGGCGGCGAGGCGCCGGATCTCGTCCTCGTGGGCGGCGAGGGCTGGTTGGGAGAAGACGAGAAGATAGAACGGCTGATCGATAAGTTGAAGCTCCGGGGGGCGGTGAGACGCCTCGGGTATGTTTCACGCGAGGCAATGCCGGCGATTTATTCGTCGGCCCTGTTTTTTGTTTTCCCTTCGCTCTATGAGGGGTTCGGCCTTCCGCCGATCGAGGCGATGGCGTGCGGGCTGCCGGTCATTTGCTCAAGCACCTCTTCCCTGCCTGAGATTGCTGGTGACGCGGCGCTCCTCGTGCCGCCGTGTGATGCGGCATGCATGGCTGGCGCGATGAGGAAATTGATCGACGATTCCGCCTTAAGGCGGGAGCTCATAAGGAAGGGTCTCGACAGGGCAAAGCGATTCACCTGGGCCGAGACCGCGCGCCTGACAATGGATGCCTATCGGGAAGCGCTGAGATAGCCACATCCCCACAGGGAGAGTCCAGAACGAAGTCGCGCATGCAAAACTACCGATAAACACCCATGACATTTCATGGGAGAGGATCTCTACGGCCGGTTGGCCCGGATTGGGGCTCCCCTGCGGCCGGCGCGGATATGGCGGTATGGCGGGGGAGGTTGCCGATGAGTGACGCGAAGAATCGGAGTGGAGCGAAAAAGTCCTCGGGGACGCTAAAGCACCGGGAGCTGTATCGGCTGTTTTTCGAGGAGGCCCCCGATGGTATGCTGGCCGCCGACCCTCATGGGCGATTCATCATCGTCAATCGTCGGCTATCTGCACTGACCGGATATTCCCGCGAAGAGCTGCTCCGCATGACCATCGTGGGTATCCTCGGCCTGGGAGACGGTGCGCGGGGACCGATCGGCATGGATGAGCTACTGGCCGGGGGAGTCGTTACAAAAGAGTGCGCCATCCTCCGGAAGGACGGCGGCTCTCTTCCGGTGGAGATTAGCGCTCGACTGCAACCCGAAGGCAACGTGCTGGTCGTTGTCCGGGACTTGACCGAACAGAAACGCATCGAGCAGGCGATGCGTGAGAGCGAGCTCAAGCATCGCACGTTGTTCGAAACCGCCGGCGACGCCATCATGTTGGTGCGCCGCGACCGATTCATTGACTGCAACGCCCGGACGCTTACCATGTTTGGGTGCAGCCGGGAGCAGATCATCGGCGCACCACCCTACGAACTCTCTCCGCCCACGCAGCCGGACGGACGCTGCTCCAGGGAGAAGGCGCTGGAAAAGATCAACCTGGCCGTTACTGAGGGGCCGCAGTTTTTTGAATGGGAACACCGGCGGCTGGATGGGACGCCGTTCCGGGCCGAGGTGAGTTTGAACCGCCTCGAGTTGAGTGGCGAAACCCTGTTGCAGGCCATTGTGCGTGACGTCACCGAGCGCAAGAAATCGTTGGAAGCCCTACGCCAGAGTGAATCCACCCTTCGCAGCGTGTTCCGGGCGGCGCCGGTTGGCATTTTCATCCTGAAGGACCGGATATGCCAGAGCGCGAATCGGTACTGGTGCGTTAAGTTCGGCTATCCGGAAGCGGGCATCGTCGGCAAATCCACTCGGATGCTCTATGAGAGTAATGAGGAGTATGACCGCGTGGGGCGGGCATTATACACCCATCTACAAGAGAGGGGTATGGCCTCAACCGAGACCAGGATGCGGTGCAGTGACGGATCGTTCCGTCAGGTCATTCTGACCACCGCGCCCATCAGGCACGATGATCCATCGGCCGGCACTGTGGGCATTATCTTCGACATTACCGAGCACCGGCAGGCAGAGGAAGAAATCCGCCTGCTCCACAGGGAGTTGCAACACCACGCGGCGGAATTGGAGCGACGCGTGGCGGAACGCACCGCCGAGCTGGCGGTGGCCCGGGATCATGCCGAGGAGGCCGACCGGCTTAAATCGGCCTTCCTGGCGACCATGTCGCACGAATTGCGCACCCCGCTCAATTCCATCATCGGCTTTACGGGCATCCTGCTTATGGGACTGGTGGGCCCCTTGACGCCCGAGCAGAAAAAACAGCTCACCCTGGTGCAGGACAGCGCCCACCATCTCCTCGACCTTATCAACGACGTGCTGGACATTTCCAAAATCGAAGCGGGCCAGAGCGAGCTGGCCCATGATCCGTTTGACATGCGAACGGCGGTGCTGAAAAGCATTGAAAAGATTGCGTCCCTGGCTGATAAAAAGGGGCTGGCGCTCGCCTCCGCGATTGCCCCGACGGTCGGACAGATCGTCGGCGACCGGCGGCGGGTGGAGCAGGTTCTCATCAACCTGCTGGCCAACGCAGTCAAGTTCACCGACAGGGGCGGGGTTCGCATTGAAACCGACGTCGAGGATGGGTGGCTGGTCACGCGGGTTATCGACAGCGGCATTGGCATCCGGCCCGAAGACATGGATACGCTCTTCAAGCCGTTCCGCCAACTGGACGCCGGGACCGCCCGCCAGTATGAGGGCACCGGCCTGGGCCTTTCCATTTGCAAGCGGCTGGCGGAGTCGATGGGGGGGAGCATACGGGTCGAAAGTGAACGGGGAGAGGGAAGCTGTTTTATCTTCTCCTTGCCGATCGAAAGAGCGTTGACATGAAAGCGATGATTTTGATGATCGAGGATAATGATAGAAATGCCTACCTCGTCAGGTTCATCCTTGAGAAGTGCGGCTATGGGGTTATTCATGCATGGGACGGGAAAGAAGGGATCGCGCTGGCCCGCCAGGCAAAACCCGACCTGATCCTGTTGGACATCCAGTTGCCGGTGATGGATGGATATGCGGTCGCCCATGAGCTGAAAGGCGATAGAGAGCTGCGCGACGTCCCGATGGTGGCAGTGACTTCCTATGCCATGCTTGGAGACCGGGAACGCATCCTGTCGGCGGGGTGCGTGGGCTACATTGAAAAGCCGATCAACCCGGCAACGTTTGTGGCCGAGATCGAACAGTACCTGCCCGCCGGTAAGAGGAGCAACGGGCTGAGGAGGATCCCATGACCAGGTTACTCATTGTGGATGATAACCAACAGAACCTGTACTTGTTGCAGGTGCTTCTGGCCGGAGAGGGTTTTCAGGTGGAGTCGGCCTCGAACGGCGCCGAGGCATTGGAACGGGCGCGCCATGCTCCGCCGGACATGATCGTCAGCGACATTCTTATGCCGGTGATGGATGGTTTCTCTCTTTGCCGCGCCTGGAAGAGAGATGAACGGCTGAAGAATATCCCCTTCATATTTTACACCGCCACCTATACGGACCCCAAGGACGAGGAGTTCGCCCTCAGCCTGGGCGCTGACCGGTTCATCGTCAAACCGATCCAGCCGGACGAGTTTTTGGCGCTGCTTATGGAGACGATGAGCCGTTCCAAGGCCGGCAAGCCGGTCGCTCCCCCCCGGCCTGCGGAAGAGGTTGGATACTACAAGGAGTACAATGCAACCCTCATCCGCAAGCTGGAAAACAAAATGCTGCAGCTTGAGGAGGCGAATCGCATCTTGGAACGTGACATCGCCGCTCGCATACGGGCGGAGGAGGAACGGCGGAGGCTCCAGGACCAGGTAATCCAGGCGCAGAAGATGGAGTTGGTCGGGCGTCTGGCGGGAGGTATCGCCCACGATTTCAATAACATGCTGGGAGTGATCCTCGGCTACGCTGAAATGGCGCTGCTGCAACTGGACCCGACGCACCAGCTCTATGCCGACATCAAGGGGATCCGTGCTGCCGCCCAACGTTCCGCGGGTCTCACCCGACAACTGCTGGCCTTCGCCCGCAGACAGCCGGTGCACCCCAAGATTTTGGATTTGAACGAGACCATGGCGGCGATGCTCAAGATGCTGCAGCGTCTCATCGGCGAGAACATTCAGCTCGTTTGTAACGCTGGAACTGGTTTGTGGCCCGTCATGCTGGATCCCAGCCAGGTCGATCAGATTCTGGTCAACCTGTGTGTCAACGCCCGTGACGCCATCGCCGGGGCGGGCCAGGTCGTCATCGAGACGTCCAACGTCGCCTTTGATGCGGCATCGTGCAACATGCTCGAGGAGCTTACGCCGGGCGAGTATGTCAAGCTTTCGGTGCGGGACAGCGGCTGCGGTATGGACAAGGAGACGCTGGCGCATATCTTCGAGCCATTTTTCACAAAGAAGGGTATGAGCAAGGGTACCGGCTTGGGGCTTGCCACCGTCTACGGTATCGTGAAACAGAATGATGGATATATCAACGTCCTCAGCGAGCCAAACCATGGGACGACCTTCGAGATATATTTTCCACGGCATGGGGCCGGTGCGGAAGGCGATCATACCACCCTCCCGCCGGCGTCGGCCACGCGGGGACGGGAAACCGTACTCCTGGTGGAGGATGAACCACAACTGATGAGATTGATCCGGATGATGCTGGAATCTTTGGGGTACCGGGTACTCAGCGCCGTCACGCCGGGCGAGGCCATCAGGCTGTCCAAAGAGTATGCCGATGAGATCCATCTTCTGATAACTGATTTATTAATGCCGGAGATGAACGGCAGGGAATTATCAAAGCAGATTCAGAAGCGCCATTCCCGTATCAAGTCTTTGTTCATGTCCGGCTACGCGGCGGACGTGATCAACGCCAAGGGTTTCCTGGAGGAGGGTATACATTTTCTCCAGAAGCCGTATTCAATGGATGATTTGGCCGCGAAGGTGCGCAGCGTGTTGGGTCGGGATCAGACCAAGGGGTGATGGCCGTGCGATGGGACCAGGGGCCTCTCGGGAGGAGTTTTGCCCCTGGACTGTCCCCCCATTGATGAAAAATCCACTCGGCGGATATAGGGGCATGTTATAATGCCGATATAATGGCAGGGTGCCGTAATAAAATGAATTTCTCTTTGATATTTAAATGGTTGATAGATAGTTTCAGACGCCAGAAGATAGATTATGCATTGATTGGCGGATTCGGGATGCACGCATCCGGGGTGGTAAGAACAACAAGGGATATAGATTTTCTTATTCCCCAGGATGCTGTGCCTGTCGTGAAGAAGCTCATGACGAGTCATGGATATAAGTGCATCCATGAAAGTGAGGATGTGTCTAATTATCTGGGGACGAAAATAGAGCTTGGGAGAGTGGATTTTCTGCACGCGCATCGTAGTTATACGCGGGCCATGCTTGCGCGGGCCGCATCAAAAAAGATACTGGATGGCAAATTCGAGTTGCGGGTGCTTGGGCCCGAGGATTTGATAGGTCTCAAGGTCCAATCGATGGCAAATGATCCAAGCCGATATAACCGGGACATGAGCGATATTGAATCTTTGATTTCCGAGAATCGTGCGACACTGAATATGCAGCTTATAAGAGAATATTTTAAGCTATTTGGTTTGGAGAGAACGCTGGAAGACGTCATGAAGAGGGTAAGCCATGTTAAGCCCGACTGAAAAACGAGAGATGCTCGAGGATGCGGCGAGTGCGTCGCGCAGACGGAATTTCAGGGAGGGGCAGCGCGCGGGCCTGGAATTTGATAGAAGCCATGATGGCCGGTCTCTTGACAGCTACATCCAATTCCTCCAAGATGTGCAGAAGATATTCGGTCCCTTCAAAATCTCCCGCCGCAAGACGATCATCAAGAAAGCGTTGTTGTAACCCGCCTATAAAGTTTTTGGCCGCGTCCCGAGGGGACCCCTTAGCCTGATCTATTCATCAACTTTGATCGGCCGATAAATACTTACTGTAGCGCAGATAGTTAATCAAGATTGTCACATTCCGCACCAGACTAGTCGGTGCGGGGCTAACCCCGCACCGTCCCGCCCTTTGGGCGGGCCCCAACGGGGCCCCCTCGGGGCCTGGTTCGACCCGTAGGGTGAACGCTGGTGGGTTAGCCTGGATCTAAGACCAGTGGTGGCGCCACCAAAGATATTCGCAGATACCACCTTGTAGCGACGGTGTGCTATAATGCCGGGGCAGTTTTGAGAGTGTAAATATCCCTCGGCCTGAGGAATAGGGCCTCGGGATCCTCCAACTCAGCCGGTTATGTCAATTAGTTCCATAACCGGCTGAGTTGGAGGAGAGGTGGCAGAGCGGACGAATGCGGCGGATTGCTAATCCGCTGTACTGGTATAACGCCGGTACCGAGGGTTCGAATCCCTCCCTCTCCGCCACGAGTGTGAGCGAGTGGCGGCCAGTGCATTGCACTGGCTGCCGCTTTAGCGGCAGGAGGGAGCGGATAATCAGTCGCCCCTTTGGGGCGACTGAGCCCGAAGGGTGAGCGCAGCGAATCATCCCTCCCTATCCGCCAGACTACGTTCCTGACGGAGCTTCGTCTGGCAGGCCAGGTTGGGAAATGCCATTTTAGAGGGGAACAGCTTCGGGACCTTGTTCTTGGGGCTTTTGACTGTGGGCTGTGTCATGGACATGTCCGAGAGTCGCCTAGTCCCGTTGATGAGGACCTCTGACAGGTTGGAGGCGGCCGATATTGTCGGGAGACTCAAAGCGGAGGGGATTGAGGCGGTATGGCGCGTGCCTCAGTCGCCCCCGCTTGATGGTTTAGAAGAGGCGTGGATGGGGAAACACTATGGGGAGATTCTTGTTCTCGATGTAAATTTGGAGCGGGCGAGGGAGATTTTACAGGAGAACGAAGGGACGGAGGCGCGGAGTATAGAAGAAGAGGGATCGTGAAGAAGTTCGGGGAACATCATTTGCCAGAAGGCTTCGTCCTGGATAAGGAAAAGATCCGGAGATTTATGAATGCCTCCCCGGCTGCTAAACTACAGTAGCTTGAGGATGCAAACTCTTTTCTTGTGAAAGCCCTCGGCAAAAATAAATTGGAGAGGTGGCAGAGTCCGGCCTATAGCGCACGACTCGCCCCGCCATTAAGGCGGGGCGCCCCGCCGCATGGTGGGGCGAAATCATGATTCTTCGATGGCGATTATGTATTATGTCTATGTACTGAGGCTAAGTAATGGGCAGTTGTATACGGGATTTACTCGGGATTTGAAGAGGAGGATACAGGAACATAAAACGGGACGGGTAATATCAACGAGGTCCCGGCTCCCCCTAGAGCTTATTCACTACGAGGCTTACCTGCGAGACAGCGATGCTCGGAGGAGAGAAAAATTCTTAAAGAAGTCTGAGGGTAAGAAGCATTTAAAGAGGCAGATAAGGGATTTGCTAATAGAGTTAGGGCAAGTGGACGAGTAGCATGCTTGTGGAGAGGTGGCAGAGTCCGGCCTATAGCGCACGACTCGAAATCGTGTAGACCTTCGGGTCTCGTGGGTTCGAATCCCACCCTCTCCGCCAGACTACGCTCCTGGCGGAGCTTCGTCTGACAGGCCAGCACTACGGTAACAACAGTTGCGAGTTGCTGTTAAAAACAGTTCACACTCGAAAGCCGTGACCCGAAACTCGGGTTGCTGTGGCAGCAGCAGGACGGGATGAAGAATTCGGAGATAAAGTCGATAAACCCGGCTTCCGTATTTGCGCTGTTTTTTAGCGCGTGCTTTATCGTTGGACTGGTCTACTTCCTTGCGGTAAACTTACGGGTCATGCCGCGGTTTTCGCTCGAGACTTTTCGCCAACTGCAGAGCAGGATAGATAGCTTGCGGCCGGTGCCGCGGTCGCTCGCTTATGCCATAATTGTGGCAATAACAGGCGGGGTAGGCGGAGTTATCTTCGCGTTAGTGTATAATACTTTCGCGGGGATATTTGGGGGAGTAAAGGCGGAAATCGGGAAATAGCGCGCCCGTAGCTCAACTGGACAGAGCGTTTGGCTACGGACCAAAAGGCTGGGGGTTCGACTCCCTCCGGGCGCGCCAGTACTACAGCCGAAAGTTTAAGGTATAAAGTTCAAAGAACAGACACTGACTACAGTCGAAGAGTAAGCAAGGATCTTTATCTCTCTTTACACCTTGCACTTTCAACTTTTAACCGTGTTTGAATGAAGCCTGCTAAAGATCGAGATGGAAACTTCATGCGTGAGGCGATCAGGGAGGCCGAACGGGCATTCGAGAAGGGTGAGGTTCCGGTGGGAGCGGTGATCGTCCATAAGGGACGCATCATCGGTCGTGCGCACAATCAGGTCGAGCAACTCAAGGACGCTACCGCACATGCGGAAATGATAGCCCTCACGCAGGCATCTTCCGCCCTCGGGGATTGGCGGCTGGATGGGGCGGAACTTTACGTGACCAAGGAGCCATGCCCCATGTGCGCCGGGGCGATTACCCTCTCAAGAGTGGGAAGAGTGATCTTTGGCGCGAGGGATGAGAAAGCCGGTGCCGCCGGCTCGAAGCTAAACATACTACAGGACGGTTGCCTTAACCATAGGGTTGAGATCGTCGGTTGCGTTGAGGAGGAAGGCTGTAGTACGTTACTCAAAGATTTCTTCTGCGCCCGGAGAGGGAAAAAGGTCTCTCCCTAAGCTGGATTTATTCACGAACGAAGGATAAGTAACCGCGCCCCAAATGGGCCCCTTTGGGGAAGAGGATAGTACGTGTTGGCGTCAGGCGTATGGCGTGATCGGTATTCTCGCCGTAACGCCCCACTCCCTACGCCCCACACAGCTTGGGATTATGGATTTTGTAGCCGGAGGGGTGCGAGAGCGGCTTAATCGGCACGGCCCGAAGGGCGCCCTTCGGGCCCTGGAGAGCGTATGTATTGTGTGTACATGGCGCAAAGCATGACACGGAAGCAGTTTTATATCGGTGTCACATCAAATCTTGAAGAGAGGATGAGAAAGCATAATGCGGGGAGTTCGAGCTATACCAAGCCTTACCGACCGTGGAAGTTGATTTATTCCGAGTCCTTTGTTACCAAGACAGAGCATATAAGCGAGAGTATTTTTTAAAGCATCCAGGTGGTTTTCTGGAGAAGAAAAAGATTATCGCCGAACATCAGTTTTGATTACACCACGCCGGAGGGGTGCGAGAGCGGCTTAATCGGCACGGCCCGAAGGGCGCCCTTCGGGCCCTGGAGAGCGTATGTATTGTGTGTACATGGCGCAAAGCATGACACGGAAGCAGTTTTATATCGGTGTCACATCAAATCTTGAAGAGAGGATGAGAAAGCATAATGCGGGGAGTTCGAGCTATACCAAGCCTTACCGACCGTGGAAGTTGATTTATTCCGAGTCCTTTGTTACCAAGACAGAGCATATAAGCGAGAGTATTTTTTAAAGCATCCAGGTGGTTTTCTGGAGAAGAAAAAGATTATCGCCGAACATCAGTTTTGATTACACCACGCCGGAGGGGTGCGAGAGCGGCTTAATCGGCACGCCTGGAGAGCGTGTGTACTCCAAAAGGGTACCGTGGGTTCAAATCCCACCCCCTCCGCCAGACTACAGAGATAAGAGATTAGGGGAAAGAGAGCAGGGAAATACGGAAGCAGCCAAAGCTTTTGTTTTTTACTTTCGACTGTGGTAACTGTGGTCGGGATTTTTCCCAATCGGCACGGCCCGAAGGGCGCCCTTAGGGCCCTGGAGAGCGTGTGTACCCCAAAAGGGTACCGTGGGTTCAAATCCCACCCCCTCCGCCAGACTACGTTCCTGACGGAGCTTCATCTGGCAGGCCAGATAACATTTCTGACAAGGCTTCGTGGAGCGGGGCCAACTGCGGTAACAGCAGTTGCGAGTTGCGGGCCGAATTATTCTGCACTCGGAACTTGTGACCCGAGGCTTGGGTTGCTGTAGTTACGTTCTTTATCCGCGGGTTTCCAGCGCATCTCTGATCGAACCTTCCATTCGTTTTGTTTAACATTGTTTCCCGTAGGAACGGAGCCCGGATTGTATGCAGAGAGAAGCTGCCTGAGGGTCGCCCGAGTTGCATAAGACTATCAACGCAACCGCATGCGAGAGAGGGGCCGTGAGAATCAAGAAGCTTATCTACTGGGTGCAGGCGGTACGTCCGCAGTTCTTCGTAGCGAGCTTGCTGCCTGCCCTTATCGGTATTCGTCTGGCGTCGCATGACGTCCGCATTGACTGGTTCATCGCAGTGCTCTCCATCGTTGGGGCCGTGGGCGTCCAATTGGCGACCAATGTTGCAAATGATTACTATGATTATTTACAGGGTGTTGATGAGGGGGGGGCGAGCAGCGGCAGCCGGGTGATACAGGAGGGCAAGCTGTTGCCGGAGGAAATGAAGCGATGTTTTTTGATGGCCTATGGGGCCTGTATCCTCATCGGTATACCCATAATCCTGCATTGCGGATGGCCCGTCCTCCTGTTCGGTCTGGCCGGGCTGTTTGTAAGTTTTTTCTATGTCGGTCCCCCTCTCAGGCTCGAGCACCATGGATGGGGTGAGGTGGCGGTGGGGACAAGCATGGGCCCGCTCATCATGCTCGGCGCATACTATGTCCAGACCGGTCGCGTCGGCTTCCCGCAGTTCTTTGTGTCCTTGCCTCTAGGTGTCCTGGCTGGTGGGATACTCTACGTGCAAAGCCTGCCCGACCTCGATCATGACAGGCGGCATGGGAAGGTGACGCTCGTGGCGAGGTTGGGCGCTAGGCTGGCGGCATGGGGAGTTGGGGTGATGTGGTTGGCGGCCTATCTGCTTACCGCCGCCGCCCTCTCCGCCGGGATTGTCTCCCGGCAAATCCTTTGGGTCTATCTCAGCCTCCCCGCGGCCGTCGTCATGACCCTGAGCTCGATACGAAAGATCGCTGACCTCACGAAGGCGGGCTGGGAAGGGAAGCTGATGGTGGGGCTCTATCTCTACTGCGCGGTCGTGTATCTGATTTCAGTGTGATGGATGGACGATCTGGCGGCGGAACCGTGGTCAACAAGGAGGCGTTTGTGAAGAGGGAAATTCCTCTCGATTTGGCATATCGTTTGATCAATCATGGTCCGGTGGTGCTCGTGTCAACGTTTTACAGGGGGAGGCCGAACGTGTGCACCGCGGCGTGGGTGACCCCCGTTGACTCGGCGGTCCTGGCGGTGGTGATATCGAACGAGAATTACAGTTTCAGATGCATCAAGGGGACGGGCGAGTTCGTCATCAATATTCCCAACCGCGCGCTAGTGAAGCAGGTCATCGCCTGCGGAAGCGAGTCGGGCGAGCACTGCGACAAATTCGCCAAATTCGGCCTCACGCCCCTCCCGGCGCGTAAGGTAAGCGCGCCCCTCATCGGCGAGTGCATCGGGCATCTCGAGTGCAGGGTGATCCCGGGGGAGGAGCGCCTCGCCCGGAAATACGATCTCTTCCTCGCCAAGGTTGTGGCCGCAGCCGCTGAACGCGGGCTCTTTCGCCGGACGTGGAACGTCAGCGATACACGCGCGCACACCCTCCACCATCTCGGAGGGAAAGCGTTCGCGGTCCCTTCCGGCGTCATAGTGAAATGACAGAGCCTCGGTGGCTCGTGTCTTGCTCCCCCGGGGGGTTCCCCGGTGATACTGCAAATATTTCGAGGGTATCCCGCACATTTTTAATGATTGGTTTGGGACAATGTTCTAGCATTATACCATGCAGCGTAAATTAAACCCTAAGTCGGACGTGGTATTGCATTCCCTGGGTTGTTACGTCCCGGGAAAAGTGGTCACCAATGAAGAGCTGGTCCGCCTTATGGGATTCAAGGGTATATCGCCTGGTGAGATCCTGGCCAAGACCGGCATAGCCGAGAGACGGTTTGTCACGAGTGAGACCCCCCCGGACATGGCCGTGCGGAGCATCGCTGAGGCGGTTAAAGGATTCGAGG
>CAYWRA010000022.1:0-29457 GCA_964460305.1 uncultured bacterium | reverse complement strand
AATGGCCGTATTGGCCGAAAATCTCGTGTTTTAGCCCAAATGTGAGAAAGTCGGGCTAGGTCTTCACCACAAGAGCCATTCTGGCAGGCCTCCATAGCTGTGATTTTCGGCAGTTGCTGAGGTGGTAGATTCAAGCCAAGCCTGGCAAGCAGAAGCTGCTGAGTTTTGTCCGGTAGCATATATCGGGCCCATAGCCCTTAAAAACATGCCAATAGTGTTGCATATCCATACACCCTGACAGGAGGGTAGGTCTTCACCGCACGCCTCTTCACTGTCATGCCCCATTACGAGGCACGCGAAGGGCACGAAGAAAGAACCATCCAGATTGATGTTCCACGTGGAACAATGCTGTGATGATCCACGCTGTTAACCACGAAGTGCCGCCCCAGTCCCTAGGTGTCGCGGATCCCTATACTTCATTCATGAATGATCCAAGCTGGTTTCTCTTTTACTCTTTGTAAAACAACCGCAGCGGTTCCCCCGTGCTCTCAGTGATGATATTTTCCTAAAATATCTTGTTGACATAATGACACATTTATGCATAATTTCCCAATATGGGAAAAATAATATCGGTGGCTAATCAAAAAGGCGGAGTCGGTAAAACAACGACGGCAATCAACCTTGCGGCTTGTGTTGCAAGGCTGGGCAAGAAGGTGCTCGTCGTCGACATCGATCCTCAAGGGAATGCGACGAGCGGCCTGGGATTACAGACCGGCAAAGCGGAGAAGAGCGTATACGAGTGCATGGTGGGTGAAGCTACTGCGGAGGACCTCATCAAGGATCTTCCATGGGAAGGCTTGAGCCTTCTGGGGGCGAATAGGAGCTTGGCGGGGGCCGAGGTGGAGCTTATCGGGATGGAGAGGCGGGAGTATTTCCTATCTAATTGTATTGCAAAGAGTAAGGAGAGATTCAACTATATAATCATAGATTGCCCGCCATCACTCGGCCTTCTTACGATAAATGCTCTGACGGCCGCAGACTCAGTCCTGATGCCGATACAAAGCGAGTATTACGCCCTGGAAGGGCTGGGCCAACTGCTCGAAACGTACAATCTCGTGCGGCAGAGGCTCAACCCGCTTCTCGAAATCGAGGGGATAGTTCTTACCATGGCCGACCTCAGAACAAATTTATCTGAGCAGGTTGAAAATGAGTTAAGGAAACACTTTGGCGAAAGGGTATATGCGACTGTAATACCTCGGAATGTGCGGCTAGGGGAGGCGCCTGGGTTCGGGAAGCCTATTATTGAGTACGACAAAGAATGCGCCGGCGCGATAAGCTATACGAACCTTGCGAGGGAGTTCCTGCAGAGGAATCGGGATTTGATTGTGGAAACTACAGCAGTTTCGAACCACGAAGCTAACGAAGAAATAGATTCAGTTGTTTCACAAAGAGTAAAAGAGAAAAAAGAGCTTGGGGGTTCTTGATCTCTCCTTCCCTCTTTTGCTCCTTGTTGAAATAAATATAGCATACAATAATATAATATTATATACAAATAGCCAGAAAGGCGGGTGCGGCCATGATTAAAAGGGCATTGGGAAGGGGATTGGATGCGTTGATACCGGAAACCGTAACGGTGAGAGAGAGAGAGGTTCTTGAACTAGAAATATCGAGAATACAACCCGGCAAATATCAGCCCAGGCTTGAATTCGACAAGGAGAAGCTGCAGGAGCTGGTTGAGTCGATCAGGGAAAAAGGGGTGGTCCAGCCTGTGATTGTGCGGGCGACGGACGGGCAGTTCGAGCTCATTGCGGGTGAGAGGAGACTCAGGGCGGCAAAGGAGCTCGGATGGACGAAGATACCCGCATTGATCAAAAACGTCAGCGACGAACAGGCGCTTGAGCTTGCGATAGTTGAAAACATACAGAGGGAGAACCTCAATCCGATAGAAGAAGCAAAGGCATATTTGAAGTTGAGCGATGAGTTCAATCTGACGCAGGACGACATTGCGAAGAAGGTGGGTAGAAACAGGGTGACGGTCGCCAATGCGATGAGGCTCTTGAAGTTACCGGCGGAAATCCAGGATGACGTATCGAAAGGCAAGATAAGCGCCGGGCATGCAAAAGTAATTCTGATGTTAGAGAGCGCTCCGCTGCAGAGGAAGTTGCGGGACCTTGTTATCGCAAACGACCTGTCGGTGCGGGATACGGAGCGCGCCGCGGGGAGAATAAAGACACCGCCGGCGCATAAGCAGAAGCTGGGAATTGGTAAGTCACCCGACCTGTTGGCGATAGAGGAAAATTTGAGGAGCACGCTCGGAACGCAGGTAACCATCGTTCCTGGGAAGAGGAAGGGGCGGATCGAAATCGAATATTACTCGCAGGACGATCTCGAAAGGATCCTCGAGGTGATACTCAAGAGATTGGGGGAGTGAAAGGTACAGTGAAACCACATCCCGAAGGGACCCCTTTGGGATGTGGTTTCACGTCAATCATTGGGATTTAAATGACACAAGGCATACTCTACCTCGTCGCCACACCAATCGGGAATCTCGAGGACATCACGTTAAGGGCGCTGAAGGTGCTTAAGGAAGTGGATTTGATTGCATGCGAAGACACCCGGCGCACACAGATACTCCTACAAACTTATGACGTGCGATCGAGACTCATATCCTATTACGGCGCAAAGGAAAAGGAGAAGTCGGGAGAGCTTTTAAGATATCTAAAGGAGGGAAAGAACGTCGCCCTTGTTTCCGATGCGGGGATGCCGGGGATATCCGATCCCGGCGCGCTCATAGTGAGAAAGGCTGTCGGGGAGAACATAAGAATAGTTCCTATTCCCGGCCCATCGGCGGGGATAGCGGCGCTCGCGGCATCGGGCTTGGAGGCGGACCATTTTGTCTTTGAAGGGTTCCTCCCGAAGAAAGAGGTGGAGAGAAAGAAGAGACTCGCCGCGCTTGCTCAGGAGCAAAGTACCATTATATTCTACGAGTCACCCCAGCGTCTCATAGATACGCTCCGGGACATGAAGGCGGTCATGGGTGAAAGGAGAGCGGTTATCGCGCGTGAGTTGACAAAGGTGCATGAGGAATTCGTGAGGGGACCGATTGGAAGCCTCATCGCGCGAATGGAGGAGCGGGGGGTCCGGGGGGAAGTCGTCATCTTGGTCGAGGGAAGCAGCGAACGGGTTGATTGGGAGCGCATTGACATCCCGGCCTATATTGGGGAGATGCAGGAGAAGATGGGGTTGGATAGGATGAGCGCTATCAAGCTCGTCGCACATTTAAGCGGCATAGGCAAGAGCGAGTTGTATAAGAGCATGGTGAAGCCGGACTAAAATCTACCACGGACTTGCCCGCCTATGGCGGTGGCTGAACACGGATTTTTGACCACGAAGTAGACGAAGAAAGGATGTATAGAGGGTAGATTGAGGCAAAGCCTTGATTCGGCAGAAGCAAGTTATGTCATATCGGATGGCTGGGTCCAGAGTGACCGCAGGTGGCTGGTTTTGAAGTGACCGGTGACAGAAGCCAGTCAGATTTGGTGTATCATTGCTCCCTAAAGAGGCGAAATTGCATTCAATAGATTGTTAGGCAAGCAAGAGGACCATATGCATCCTGAAAGTCGATCGGCGCTTCCCGAAGGGCAGCACGCCCATCGTCCGCTCGAACTGGAACTTGTGTTCCATCCGTTGGGAGATTGCACAAAGGAAGAGAGCACTGCCTTCGCCGAGGCCACGCGTCGTGTTCTGGACGCTGACAAGGTTGGTGAGGTACACATTGTGTGCCCCTACCTTTCAAGTCAGATTGTGAGTGCCATCGTCAAAGACCGGGCGTTTCGGCTTGTTACGGACATTCAGGCGTGCTTCGATGCGGGAGCAGACGAGCCCCTCGCCAGTTTCTTCGAAGGCCATATGGACAAGGTGCGACACATGCCCGGCGTGCATGCCAAAGTTGTGACCACCAAGCGGGCTGCCTTATTCGGGTCGGCGAATCTCACACAATCGGGCTTCGGGGCGCGAGATGAGATGGGGTGCCTGATTTACGATGCACATCTCATCCGAACTCTCCGGGATTGGTTCGATACTCTCTGGTATGCGAGCCGATACATTCGGGATCAAGATATCATGTTATCTCGACATCGCCCGCCGAGACGACATGACACGTTTGGTGCGGAATCCATCCGCTGCGGTGAGATCGAGCCTCAGCCTGCCCGATCCATCGGATGGTTGGCATCCCGAGGTGGTTTTGCAACCTTGGAGCGCTTTGAACACGACGACGGCGCGGCGGCCCCCCATGAGACAACAATACCAGAGGAACGCGAAGCGTTGGTGGCGCAGCTCAAGGACCTCGCCGCTTACCACGCTCAAGCCGACACAATCCTAGGGTTGCTTGCAAAGGCCCTCGACATTTCTGGTCTGCCGCTCGATGATGGCCGGCTTCACCTCAACTTCGGCAAGAACCCCATTTGCGTCAACATCAACCAACGCTATGTCGCGTGGTGCTCTGTGGAACGTCGGGTGCGGCAGTTCGGATTCATCCTCGACAGTCGGGATGTGGCAAGCGATGCGACCCGCCTTCTGGAAGGATCATGGTCAGGGAGTTTCAGGAAACGGGGTACCGAAGATTTGCCAACATTGCATGTGCCGTTGGCGCAGCTTTCTCGACTCCCGCTTGCAGTGCTGGATAGCTGGCAACGTGCCATCCGGATCGAGGTGGACCGAAGGCGCCGAGACGGGCGTCCTTGGACAAGCAGCTACCGGAAACACATGCGGCCATACTTGTTTGGCGTACTTCGCAACGAGCGATTACGTGAGGAGATTCTCCGGCGAGCATTCCCTGATGGCTAAGCGGCCCCGGCGTCCGCAATAGGTGGTTCGCGGGAAGGATATGAACAACAAAGACAGCGCCATACTAAAGCTGAAGTCCGCCCAGTACAAGTGGTGGAGGAAACCTCTTGTTATATTCAATGGCCGGGCACTTCCGGCAGAACTTGCGATTTTGGCAATGGAGCTCTCCCCTGGCGAAGATGGTGCTTGGATGAATTCGCGGGGCACTCAAAGCGGAGTGGTAGACTTGATATCGTCGTCGGGGCTCGCGAATGGGAATTACGTCACTCGGCGAGCTCCGTTGCCAGCTTTTGTTTCAGCGGCACTGAAGCAGATGTACCATGCGGCGAATGTGAAGCGCGGATGTCCCGATCTCGTGATTTGGAATGAAAAAGAGAATCGGATTCGCCTTGTCGAGGTCAAGTGTCCGCATTGGGACCGGCCTACGGTTGAGCAAGAGCGATTTTTGGAGGCAGCTCAAGCGGCTGGGATAATGGCAAAGATCGTTGAATGGGAATTCCGTGAGGGTGCCGCCTAACAGCGCGCCGATGCCGATGCGCTCTTTGTCAGATGAGGTTCTGTAGCTCGCGCGGAAAAGCCCCAACATTCGTTGATAGAGAAAGAATCCCACTTGATATTTGTACCAATTATGGTACATTGGGTATCGGATGAGCATAGGAGACATCAGGCTTGCGGTCGTCTTCTTCCAGACAGATTCAGGCGTTGAGCCTGTCCGCAGATGGTTGAAGACTTTGCCCATGTCGCGCAAAAAGGCGATAGGCGAGGACATAAAGACCGTGCAGTTTGGGTGGCCACTCGGGATGCCGTTGGTGGAAAAGATCGAGCCATATCTGTGGGAGGTCCGCACCAATGTTCCGGATGGGATTGCCCGGGTGCTATTCACTGTCGACGGCCACATGATGATTTTTCTACACGGGTTAATCAAAAAAACGAGAAAGATCCCTCAAAAAGAGATCAAAACAGCCAGATCTCGACTCAGGCAATATCAGGAGGCTGAATAATGAAAAAGAACAAGCACATCGGAAGCGGTTTTGATGAATTTCTTCAGGAAGAAGGAATTCTCGCCGAAACCGAGGCCGCGGCTGTCAAACGCGTAATCGCATACCAGATTGAGAAAGAGATGGCAGAACGTCATATTTCCAAGAGCATGCTGGCTCGTACAATGAAAACAAGCCGATCTTCCCTGGGCAGGCTTCTCGATCCCGAGAATGCATCTGTTACACTCCTGACACTGGAAAACGTCGCACTTGCACTCGGCAAGAGGCTCAAGGTCCAACTAGGCTGATTACCGGGCCGAAGAGACCCGCGGTATCCAAGAGACTACAAGAAGCCGGATCGAAGCCTGTAACTTCATATTTTATTTTCAGTACGTGTTCATTCAATGCGCAATCCGGGGGCAGCCAGAAATCTTCACCGGTTTCGTCCAGAAAACCTTACCGATAACATTGGGATTTGAGGTTTGGGATTTTCCCTCTTGGCAATTAGCACTTGATGCCATGGGCGGCGGTGTATATACTACGTCTGAATGACGAATGCCAGATGACAAAACAGTATCGGGAAAGGAGACATGACGAAGATCGAGAGCATTAAGGCGCGGCAGATTCTTGATTCCAGGGGGAATCCCACCGTCGAGGTGGATCTCACGCTGGAGAGTGGCGCGATGGGGCGTGCGGCGGTCCCCTCCGGCGCCTCCACGGGCGAGCATGAAGCCCTTGAGTTGCGCGACGGGGACAAATCCCGGTACGGCGGCAAGGGGGTTTTGAAGGCCGTAGAGAACGTGAATGAGCTCATCGCTCCCGCACTGCGCGGGATGGACGCTTCCGACCAGGAGGCCGTGGATAGGGCGATGATCGAGCTCGACGGCACGCCGAACAAGAGCAGGCTGGGCGCGAATGCGATCCTCGGAGCGTCGCTTGCCGCCGCCAAATCGGTCGCCAATCATCGTGAGATTCCCCTCTTCAGGCACATCGGCGGCGTTCATTCAAGGACCCTCCCAGTGCCGATGATGAACATCGTGAACGGCGGCTCGCATGCTGACAACAACCTGGACCTCCAGGAGTTCATGATCATGCCGTTCGGGGCGAAGAGCTTTGCCGAGGGGCTGAGGATGGGCTCCGAGGTGTTCCACACCCTCAAGGGTATCTTCAAAAGCCGGGGGCTCGCGACCGGCGTGGGCGACGAGGGTGGGTTCGCCCCCGACCTGTCTGACAACGAGGAGGCCCTGAAGGCCATCATCGCAGCGATAGAAAAAGCCGGTTACAAGCCGGGACGCGACATTGCGATCGCACTCGATCCCGCGGCGAGCACCTTTTACCACGACGGAAAATATCGGCTCGCGTCGGAGAAGAGGGAACTCAGCGCGGACGAGATGATCGATTATTACGAGCGTTGGGTGCGGACCTACCCCATCTGCTCGATAGAGGATGCGCTCGCCGAGGATGACTGGGACGGCTGGAAGAAGCTCACAGACAGATTGGGCAAGAAGATCCAGATCGTGGGCGACGATCTCTTTGTCACGAATCCCTCGCGGTTGAAACGCGGGATCGAGATGGGTGTCGCTAATTCGATCCTCATCAAGCTCAACCAGATCGGGACGCTGAGCGAAACCCTGGAGACGATAGAGGTTGCGCACAGGTCGGGATACACCACCGTGATAAGCCACAGGTCGGGAGAGACGGAGGATACCACCATCGCCGACCTCGCGGTCGCCACCAACGCCGGCCAGATCAAAACGGGGTCGCTCTGCCGCAGCGACAGGGTGGCGAAATACAACCAGCTCCTGCGCATCGAGGAGATATTGGGAGCCGATGCGGTTTACGGGGGAAGCCGGTGAAAGACAGGGGCGGAGGCGTCCCCAAGGCGCCTTTATACGTCGGAGCTCTCGCTCTGACCCTGGGGCTTTTTTTCTATTTTTTCCTCATGCCGCTCCTCGCCAAGAAAAACGCTTTCCGCGCGCACATGGCGGAGTCGAAGAGAGAGCTCAGCACCGAGCAGGAGACGCACCGGAAACTTCAGCATGAGCAGAAGCTCCTCGAACAAAACGATCCCGCATATCTCGAAAAGTATGCTCGTGACAACTTCGGCTGGGCGAGGGAGGGAGAAATAGTGTACAAGCTCGAAAGGCCGAAGTAGTTCTTCACCACGAAGCACACGAAGAGGCCGGATTCTCACAAAGAGGGAAAGAGAGATCAAGCGAACCCATGATCTGATCTGTTAATCAACCCCATAGCCTGTCATCTGGATCCCGGCTTTCGCCGGAATGACATGCTGCATACGCAAGATGAATGCGTGTTCCTGATCGGTGGATGAATAATCCAGGGCAACTTTTTTAGTAATGCCGCAGTTATGGGGTGGGTGGAACGCGGTATTTTGTGTGGGGGCGCGATTTATCGCGCCCGGGCCACGCATGTGGCAAGTTCGATACTTGCCCGCCGCAGGCGGGAATCGAACCCTTACAAATTCTGCACCCCCATAACTGAGGGGTTGCCTTTTTTCTCTTTTACTCTTTGTGAAAACTAAGCTCCGCGGCCGCGATTCCGGGGGCGCGGATACGTGACGTGCTATGAGTGAACCCCACCACCAGCATCCCATTGACGAGAAGCTCTATGGCAGTATGATGGACTTTGTCCATAAGACCGTCTCGTTGAGGCGGGCGTTTGTCCTCTACGGCCGTGACAATACCATGTGCACCGAGAACCTGGAGCGATGGCATGGGGCCGCCGCGCTGTTGTTCAGGGATGGGGACGTTATAGAAATCACCAGCGCGGGCAACAAGTTGTTCCTCGGGGATAGCCTCCTTGGCGCGGATTCTCCATTCGTAAGGGAACTTACCGAGAATTTACGCCGCCTCATCATCAGACGGCTCACACTACAGGAGGGGATCGAAGAGAGGGAGATCTACCTGCTTATGGAAATGCTCTCATCCGAGAGCAGGGCGCTTTTACTTAGAGGAGGCCCTGTAACTTTCGTGAAAGAGGCAGGGGTGGAGCACATCTCCGTCGTTGAGAATATTTACCTCAAACGCGTCGGCCAGGCCGGAGAACTTACGTTCGATCAGACGAAACTCAGCGATGAGGACCTCCATTTTATACAACGGCAGTTGAAGAGCATGATCGACCTCAGGCGTGAGGGATTCGAGCTGAGGAAGGATGAGAGGGGATTGCTCCACGAAGTCGCCCAGCACCCCACCTTTATGGGCGAGCTTATAAAGGAGATGGCGGCAGCCGAACCGGGCGCCCCCGAAGCGGCGGGCCGGGCCGAGGAGATGTCGGAGATATTCGAGCTTCTCGCCACCGAGCTGAAGAGGGAGGAGCGATCCTCTCAGGTTTCTCTGAGCAACTCTTTTTCAAACGCATTGCTGATGTTTGATGAGCCCATGCGCCTGGAAATACTTCATGCGCAATTCGGGGCCGCCGGACAGTTACCGCCCCTGCTCAATGATAGCGTGTTTGCATGCACGCCGGAGCATGTCGGCGATTTCATCCTCAATATGCTCCGGCGCGACGAAAAAGGGCCGCTGAGGATGGGTTCATTGATCAAGCGCCTCCTGCCAAACGAAGAAGCGCTGCAAAAGATTGTCCCACACCTGAAGGCGGCCGGTATCACGAAAGACGCCGTCGAGAAGCTGCTGAAAGAAATCAGAGAGCTCTATAGTCCCCCTCCCGCTACTCTCCGTAAAGAGGCGCTACGCGCCGAACCCCAAGGGATCGTGAGTGAGATCGAAGAAGCAGACTTGCCTTCGCCTGAGTTCGCAGTCTCTTTGGTCAAGATTGACGACCGGTGCGAAGAGGTTCCCGTGTTTGCGGAGCTCCTGAGAGGGGGCGTCATGACCCCGAAGCTCGCCCACACCGCCGCCGCGCGCGTCAGGCGTCTCGTTAAGGACGGTTCCGCCGACGGGGGCTGCATGCTCTTCTCCGCGCTGCTCGACGCTGCCTCAACTGACAAAACCCTCGGAGACGCCGTTCGAAAGGTGATCAGGGACCTCTGCGAGGGAGAAGAGCTTCGTTCCATACTCGTAGCGCCGCTCCCCCTCGACGACCGCGGGGGGCTCGTTGCGGCTGCGGTGCAGTCTATGGCGCCGGAAGACGGCGCGCGGCTATGGGAACGGCTTGTAAGCGACTCCGATGAGAGGATCCACGATGCGCTCGCCGATGTTGGACGGCGTGAAGCGCGTAGAGTGGCGGAGCTAATGCGCTTTCAGATAGCGAATGGGAGTATCGGCGTCGCCACACGCGGTCTTAACGTCCTTGCGGCAATGCCGGCGGAACTCTCCACCCCAATCCTCGTGGAGCTCTGCAGCCATGCCCAGCCTGAGGTTAGACTCAAAGCGGTGGCGCTTCTTGGGAGGGCGGAAGTGAGGGGGGCAGCGCCGTTGGTGAGCATGCTGGCGGGCGATAGCGAACGGGAGGTAAGGTACGTCGCGATACCGGTCCTCGGGCGCCTGGGCGGCGAGGCGGCGGTGGTCAGGCTCCTCGAGATCGTAGAGGATTCGGGCGGGCAGTGGGATGCCGAGGAGAAGGCGCTTGCCTGCCGGGCGCTCGCGCGCGTGGGGGGAGAGAGGGCGGTCCCGGCGCTCGCAAACTTGCTGAAGAAGATTCGCGAGCGTGGAGATGAGCGTGCCTCCCGTGCGCTCCGGGCCTCCGTGCGTTTTGCATTGGAGAGTATCGCAGGGCCGCGCGCGAAGGAAGCGCTCAAGGAAGATGTGGATCGTCCCGGCTCTTTCCTGGGGCGGTTGCTCGGGAGAAAACGGCAATGAGTAAACCGGACATAAGGAAGGACAAGTTATCGGCGGAGCTCCTGGCGGTCCTCGACAGAATCGAGCTTATCGTAAAACAGATCGTCACCGCTGCAAGCCAGGTCGCCCTCTACGCCGTCGATCATCCTGCGGTGAAGGAGTATGCGGACCGGGCATACTCGACCATGTGTGAGATCCTCGGCCGGAAGGAATCTTTCATGATAAGCATCAGGGAGGGGATGCTGGTATACGAGAGCATCCCGCTCTATCGGCTGAGCGTGAGCGCCGGGAAATTCATCGACCTCTTCGAGGCCAAGAAGATCCATGGCATTATAGTCAAGCAGGGTCTGCAATTCGGCGAGCTGCTGCAGCTCATAGCCATCCTGGTGGAGCCGCCGGAGAAGCTCCAAGGCCGTGACGATATCAATCGTGAACTCGGGCTGAGGGGCGTGCGGCATATCGAGGTGATGCAGATATCTAAGGAAGAGGAGGAGTCGAAGGCCGCCCGCCCCCCGAGAATAATCTATGAGGACTCGATCCAGTCCATGCGCAGGATTGCGCGGGCTATAATGAAGCGGGACGCGATTGACATGAGAAAGGTCGACGGCCTGTCGGGAGAAATATCGACGACGGTCCAGAAATACCGCCGCCCCATGCTCGATCTCACCAGGGTCAGCGGTTATGACGAGTATGCTTACGTGCATCCGGTGAACGTCTGCATATTGGCGACGGCGCTTGCCGCTCTTTTCACCAAGGATGCGGCGGTGCTTGCGAAGCTGTGCAAGGCTGCGCTGTTGCATGACATTGGGAAGAGCTTGATCCCGCCGGAGATCTTGTCGAGGAGAGGCGAGCTCGACAAGGAAGAACAGGCTTTGGTCATGCGGCATCCGGCGGATGGCGCTAGAATCCTTGAGGAGGCGGATGGGGCGGGGCCGCTTGCCGCCATCGTCGCGTTTGAACATCATATGCGATACGACATGAGCGGATATCCGAGCTCACGGCTGATCCGGCGGATCCATCCGCTGTGCCTTCTGGTCCAGGTGGCGAATGCCTATGATGCAATGAGTTCGGAGAGACCTTATCGGGCGCCGATACCGCGCGAACAGGTATTGGCGGAAATGGCTTCGGGCGCTGGCACGTCTTTCGAACCCACGGTGCTGAAAGAATTTATCAAAATGATGGGGATTTAGCCCCTGGGAGGATCAATGACAAATGACAAAACCTCATTGTTTTTTGTCATTTGGTATTTGTCATTCTTTTGTCATTCGTGCCTTGGTGTTTATCATTTGATAATGATTACTATTAACATATCGGCCGCAAAGAGCGCTTGCCGGCAAGGGGTAGGGATGTTAACCTAATTATTCACAATATTGTTAACGTAATCCCCCTATACGGAAGAGACAGGATCGAGAAAGGCGATGGGGCAAGCGTGACTCCGCTCAGATGTGCAATGGCTTAGGAGGTGGAGGCATGAGTATCGTCGATAAAGCAATCAGCTATTCTCAACGCCTGGCCCTCAAGGAGATTACGCAGCGGCTCCACAAATTCTCCCGCAATAACCTCATCCGGATGACTTATCTTGCCGAGCTCCTGACGAAAAACCAGGACGACAAAGAGATCATCCGCTACATGCGCAAGGTATTCCAGCAGAATCACCCCACGGTGCAGTTGGCCAGAGACGTCATGGGGAGGTTGTCTCCGCACTGCCGTGAGAGGCTTGTGAACAACCTGATGCTCAACAACCTGGTGATAGGGAATTCGATGAGGGAGAACGACCTTTATGAGAAGGAGGGATTCGTCCCGCCGTTCCTACTCGTCATCAGCCCGACGATGCGGTGCAACCTGCGCTGTTACGGCTGCTACGCGGGCGAGTACGTCCAGGATTTCGGCCTGCCCTACGAGCTCATCGACCGGGTCATCGGCGAGGCCAAGGAACTCGGCATCTACTTCATCACCTTCTCCGGCGGGGAAATATTCACCCGCAAGGACATATGGGGGATCTATGAGAAGCACCAGGATATGTATTTCCAACTCTATACCAATGGTACGCTCATAGACAAGGATGCGGCGAAGAGGCTCGGAGAGCTGGGGAACGTCGCACCAATGATCAGCACCGAGGGTATGGAGAAGAGGACGGATGAGCGCCGCGGGGCTGGAACGTTTAAAAAGGTCATGGATGCCATGGACCACCTCGCCGAAGCCGGCGTTCTCTTCGGCGCCTCGTGCACCGAAACGCGCGACAACGCTGAGGAGATATGCAGCGACGAATTCGTGGATGCGCTCGTGGCGAAGAAGGCGATGGTCCTCTGGTACTTCCAGTACATCCCGATCGGGCGAAAGCCCGCGCTTGAATTGATGCCGACGCCGGAGCAGCGCGACCGGTTCCGCCGACGCGTGCGGCAATTGAGGAACAGCAAGCCTATTTTCATAGGGGATTTTTGGAACGACGGTTATTTCGTCGGGGGCTGCATCGCCGCCGGCCGTCAGTACATACACATCAATGCCAACGGCGACGTCGAGCCTTGCGTCTTCTGCCACTTCGCGGTTGATAACATAAAGGAAAAGAGCCTCCGGGAGGCTTTACGTTCCGATTTTTTCCGCGCCATCCAGTCGCGCCAGCCGTATTCGGACAACCTCCTACGGCCATGCATGCTTGTCGATTGCCCCTGGGTCCTGGAAGAGGTGGTGCGTGAACACGGCGCGCATCCCACGCATCCCGGGGCGGAGAGCATCATCACCGAGCTTAAGGAGCCCCTCAGGAAATATGCGGAAGAGTACGCCCGCTACGCCGATGCAGCATGGGTGAAAGAGTACGTCGCCAAAGGCCTCGTGCGAGGCTATGCGAACATCGAATCATAACCGCTCCGGGTCTCTCTAGCGAGGGCGCCCGGGGCTGGCGTTCATATGTGAGGAGTGGACATGGACAGAATGCTGAAACAAATATGTGCTCTGCTCGATAGCAAGGACGTGGAACTGCAGTGCGCTGCGGCGCGCGTTTTGGGGGAGCTGAAGCCTAGGAACGGCGAGATCAGGCGCAGTCTCGCCGGGCATCTCTCTAACCCCAATCTCACCGTTAAAAATTACATCCTCTCCACGCTCGAGCATATCCCAGGACCCGAGGCATTGCCCTATCTCTTCCCCCTCTTGCGGGAGGGCGGCAAGATTCAAGAACGGGCAGGCAGGATAATCGCCGCGGCGGGGCCGTCGGCCGTCGCGGAGGCCAAGCGTCTTTTCCCGGAAGCCGACCTGGAACTCAAGAAGCTCCTGGTGAGGATCCTCGGCGCCATAGGAGGCGAAGACGCGTGCCGATTTCTCGTGGACTGCATCGCGGTCGATGGGCTGGAGCTTAGTAAGTGTATCTGCCTGACGCTTCGCGAGGCGATCAGTTCGATGGGGCGGCACGAAAAGAAATGCATGCTGCAGAAGATCAACGCCTTCCTCGCATCCCCACGGGTGGTGGCGAGTGCCGAAAAGCTGGCTTCGGGAGTGATTCTGCTCGGTTACATCGCTGACCCCTCTACTCTGAGCAGGGTGCTCAAATATTCCCAGCATGACCAGCCGGTCTCCGTAAGGGAACAGGCCCTAATCGCGCTCTCACACATGGAGATCCCCCCAAAGGGTGGCGCGATGCTGGCTAAGGCGATCATCCCGATGATCGAGGAGGACGATTACTCGGCGATCGTGCGGAATGCGCTCACCGTTCTCCAGAGACTGGAGATTCCCAAGAGCCTCCTGCCGCTCCTGGAGGAGAGGCTGAGGAGTGCGCATCCCGCCGTCCGGAGCTTCATACTCTCCCGGATTAGCAAGAACGATTCGCGGGATACCATCAAACGGTTGCTCGCGCATCTCAACTCGAACGACTTTGAGGAGCGCCGGGCCGCCCAGGAGGCCCTTGCCGGCATCTCGCGGGCGTATCCGCACATCATCAAGGAGCTTGAGGTGGCGAAGGACTACGAGGCTGGGATGCGGCTCGTGAGCATACTCAGGGCGCAGAAAGACCAGTTGGGAAAGGGCGAGATTCGCAACCTGTATGACAGGATGGAGAAGCTGTGGGCATCGGGAGATGACCGCCTTGCGGTATACGCAGCCGCGCTCAAGGTCATCGATCCGGACTATCTTACCGAGCGGGTGCTCGACCGCGTAAAGCGGCTTAAGGGGACAAAGAAATTTAAGGAGGCGGAGAGCCTGCTCAGGCTGATGTTCCATCATTCGCTGCTCTCCGACGAGCTCAAATACGAGTTCGTGGTCGTCAGGATGCGAAGCAGCCTACCCGATCTCTCGCCGATAAGGCGGAAAGACGACGAGGCGCTGAGGTTCGTCGCGGAGCTTATGAAGCGCGCCGACTTCCCACTCGCCAAGCGCCTCAAGGCCGAGAAGGGATTAGGCCATCCAGAGCTCTATCACATCGGTTTCCATTTTGCCGAGAAGCTGTTCGAGCAGAGGGAATTCGGCATCGGGTTGCTGAAACATCTGGTGAAGAAGTCTCCGCGCGGCAAGATCGGGGCCGCGGCGCGGCAGAAGCTCAAGCTCGTGGGGGTGAACGCGTAGGCGATGGGGCAGCGTTAAATTGGCCGCATCCCGAAGGGCCCCCTTCGGGAAAGCACACGAAGAGACCAGATTCTCACAAAGAGTAAAAGAGAATAATTTGAGATTTACACCTTAAACCTTTGGCTGTAGTTGCCTCTTTCTCTCTTTTACTCTTTGTAAAACAGTTGAATTGCTTTCTCCATGTGCCTAGAATCTTCTGGACAGCGGAAGGGGCTGAGCTATAATAAGCGCGAAATTGTTCGATGTAGAGCAAGGCCGCGGGATTACATCCCGATAATCGCCGGGATGGGGATCCGTAACATGCGTGGCGGAACTGAACAATACGGTATATTTGAAAGGAGGTACGAAGAGATGAGCAGCAGACGGTTCACGGTGTTAGCAGCGCTGCTGGCAGTGGCGATTCTTTGCGGGTGCGTCGGCTATTTCCACTTTCATCCGATCAAGAGCACCGAGCAAGACAAGGTCGTAGAGCCGGGCGCGAAGTTGTTTTCCGGCGAGACCGGTGCGGCAGTCACGCCTGCGATATCCGCAGCGCCTGCTTCAGAAGAGTCGCTTATAAAGTAACCGGTCACGCAACCCCAGGTCGTATTCTTGTAAAGCAGCACACGGAGGGCTAATCTGTGTGCGATACAAACCATCTGGGATTCCAAAGCGAGTGTGTCTTTGACGTAAAAGGCACGCTCGCTTTTTGTTTGGTGCGGTTTTTTATCACGCCCCAACGGAGGCCCTTTCCCAAAGGGATCCCTTCGGGACGGGACGTGGTCAAAATTAATCTTGGGTTTCGTCTCTCTGTTGCTTTTTGTTCTCTTTTACTCTTTGTAAAAAATCCGCCCCATCCGCGGTTTCTTTCATATCTCCGCAACGACCTCTCCCGATGCGTACGCAAGCTTGTTCCTCTCCTGGCGTTCGGCCGCGTAGGAATAGTTCACCATCATCCCATACGATTCACGCATTCCCCGCTCCGAGGTGTTCGCTAGGTGGTTGATGCTTCCGATCGAGGCGCCGTTCGAGAGGTGGAAATTCGCGACGGGGTCGTATGCATTTGCGGTGCGCGCCTGCGCTTTGGAATCGAATCTTCTCTCCTTAGTGAGGTAGTATTTCACCAGCTCCCTCATCGGATGCTCCATCATCTTCCGTAGCACCGGATTCTCATGCCACTTATCGTCGCCGAGCGCGCTCTTGAGCGCGCCGGAGTGCGATAGCGCTTCGGCGCCTTTGTCTTTTTTGGCAATCTCCGCCCTGATGGCCTTAGCCTCTTCGGTGGAAAAGAACCGGCCGTGCTTATTGGAGTCGATCTTCTGGGTGGTGAGACGAAAATGGTGGGGACCGCCGCCCAATACGGCGGTTAGGTACTCCCGAAAACGGGGAATCGGGCTTAGGGTTGCGAAATGCTTGATGCTGGGATATTTCTTCTGGATGTATTCTCTCGCACGGATGATCATTTTGGCACCCAAGGCGATGCCTTCAAGGCCTGGGAAGGTGGTATTGACGGAATAAAAGATCGCCGTATCGGCATGGCTGAGGTCTGGCGGGCGGCGCTTATCGCCGAGTATCCGCGACATTTTTCGGATCAGCCCCTTGGAAAGCGCCACCTCGATGTAGACGAGGGGAACGTACGGCATTTTGAAATGCTCGAGGGAGAGGATGATATGGTCGGGGCTGTCCAGCCTGTTCTCGAAATTCCACCAGTGCTCGGTGGGGTGGACACCCTCTTTTTCCGAGATGAACTTGAGCAGGGCGATGGACGTGTTCTGCGCATTACAGCAGCGGGGCACCAGGTACTGGAAATTGAATATTCTGGAAAAGTAGTCGCTGAAGGCGCGCGACAGGCCCTTCAGGGGTTTGAGCTTCCCATCATCGCGTTTCGCGGCCGCCGGCTTTTTGATCAGCGCATCGAGGTCAGCGCGGAGCTGGATGAGCCACACCGGCGTGTCCATGGCGGCGAAGATTTGGTTTAGGACGTAATCCATCTTGCGCGGTTCGAGCGCCGAGAGCATGGTGAAGAATGCCTCCCGCTCCGGCTCGCCTCGATTATAGAAGTCGAGGATGACCTGCATGGATTCGGGATGGATCGTCTTGTCGCTAGCGAAGAGCGAGAGAGCCTCATCGACGCCCTGACGGCTCGTGTGGGAGAACGTGTTGATGACGTGGGAAATCGATCCGGCGATCTTCTTCCTGATCTCGCCGAACCCCGAGACGTGCTCGTTGGCCATGGCGCACCTCCATGATCAAGCCATGGTTATTATAGCCTTCTCATACATGTTAGAGAAAGATAAATGTGGGCGCTTGCTGTCGACATGGCATTGGATTATGCGCCTGATTTACCTGATTATCAGATAGAATCAGAGAAATCAGGTGCATAAACGAGGAACATATGGGCTACAGTTCTTCCGCTTCGAGGAAGCCGCGGAGCTTGCGGCTGCGGGTGGGGTGGCGCATTTTGCGGAGGGCCTTCGCCTCGATCTGCCTGACGCGCTCGCGGGTGACGTTAAAGACCCGGCCCACCTCCTCGAGCGTGCGGGGAGAACCGTCCCCAATGCCGAAGCGGAGGGTTAGCACCTTCTGCTCGCGTGTCGTGAGGGTTTTAAGGACGCTCTCGATCTGCTCCTTAAGGAGCGTGTAGCCGGTCGCCATGGCGGGCGACTCGGCGGCCTTATCCTCGATGAAGTCGCCGAAGTGACTATCGTTGCTGTCCCCGATCGGGGTCTGGAGCGATATCGGGTGCTGGGCGATCTTCATGATCCCACGCACCTTCTCGACCGGCAGCTCCATCTCCTCGGCGATCTCGTCGGGGGACGGCTCCTTCCCGTATTCCTGGACGAGTTTCTTCGACGCGCGCACGAGCTTGTTGATCGTTTCGATCATGTGGACCGGGATGCGTATGGTGCGCGCCTGGTCCGCAATGGAGCGGGTGATCGCCTGCCGTATCCACCAGGTGGCGTAGGTGGAGAACTTGTACCCCCGCCGGTATTCGAACTTGTCCACCGCCTTCATCAATCCCATGTTCCCCTCCTGGATGAGATCGAGGAAGGAGAGGCCGCGGTTGGTGTACTTTTTGGCGATGGAGATCACGAGGCGTAGGTTTGCCTCCACCATCTCGCTCTTGGCGGTGTGCGCTCGGTGCGCCCAAATCTTGAGGTTCTCGGCCTCCTGCTTGACGCTGTCCAGCGGCGTCCGCGCCTGGAGCTCAATCGCGGTGAACTTCTTGTTGATCTGGGAAATCCTTCTCTTCGCGTTCCCCCCCCGCTGTTTCTTCAGGCGTTCCAGTTCGCGATCGAGCTCGACGATTTTGTGGCCCTCTTTCTCGATCGGTTCGATAAACTCCTCGATCGCGTTCTGCTTGAAGAAGAACTGCTTAACGAGGGCGATCATCGCCTCCTGCAACTTCTGGGTTTCCCGCTTGAGCTTCAGCTCCGGCTTGCTCCCGGGTTGAGCCTTTCTGATCTGGAGGTATTTCCTGGCCATCAGTGAATCTACTTTCTGGAGCTCAGCGCTGACCTTCTTTGCCGCGACGATATAGGTGTCCCGGTTCTTGACCTTCTTGTCCTGGATCACCCGGTCGAACCGCTCCCTCCCGGCGCAAACCCGGTCCGCCAGGCCGAGCGCGAGTTTCGGGGTATAGCCGAGGGAGAAGAGGATGCTTTTGATCTGTGTCTCGGCCTTCTCGATCCTCTTGGAGATTTCGACTTCCTGCTCGCGGGTGAGAAGGGGCACCTGCCCCATCTGCTTGAGGTACATCCTGACGGGGTCGTCGATGAACTCGAGCTTCGGCGCGCGCTCCTTTTTCTCGGCCTTGGCCGCGGCGGCGGCGCCGGCCTTTTTGATCGCCGCCTCTTTGTCGTCGACGATCTCGACATCCATGCCCCTAAGGAGCATAATGATCGAATCGATCTCTTCGGCGGAGACGATGCTGTCGGGCAGGGCGTCATTGATCTCGGCGTAGGTGAGATAGCCCTGGTCGTTCGCCTGTTTGATCAGTTCTTTTATCTTCTGGTTTCGTTCAGCCTTGACCATAATTTATCGTTTTCCCTTCTCGTTCCGCACGGCGCTTGGCGCGCCGGCTCAGCCGATCTTCAATAGCTCGGCCTTTTTCTCCATGAGGCGCCGTTGCAACCCGCTGATCTCCTGGCCGGTCGAGCCCTCCCGTTCCCTGCGGCTTATTTCCTTCGTGATCTTCCCGATCTCTTCCTTGAGGTTGCGTTTTTTGAGAAAACGGATGCAATCCCTCGCTACTTGTGAGCGGTCGCCGCCCGGCTCTTCCTCCGTGATGAGCCTGCTCACCAGACGGGTGCAATGCTCGTCGTCGAGGCATGCCAGGAGGCGGGTGCAGCCCGTCCACTGGTTGTCTCTCACCAGCGCGAAGACCCTCGCCGCGATGCGCTGTAGTTGCTCGTGGCGGAAATCCTCGGCGGTAAGCTCCAGGGCGGCCTGCCTGATGATGTTTTCATCCTCAAGCATTAGCTTGACGATTTCCCTCTCTCCGGCGGGGAGGCGCAGGGCCTCGAAGCCCGTCTCGTCGGCGCCGCCGGCCGCCGGCCCCCGGCGCCGGCCCTTTTTCTTGAGAGCTTCGATGATGTACTCCTGGGAGATGTCGATCCGTTCGGAGAGTTTCTTCCGATATGCCTCCCTCAGGATACCGTCCCCGACCTGGGCGAGGGCGTCGAGAAAATCCGATGCGATCCTTGACCTTCCGACCTCGCTTCGATGATCGTGGCGGCGGCAGAGGTGATCGAGCAGAAAATCGAAATAATCGGGCGCGTGCGTGACAAGGTCGGCGAAGGCCGCCCCCCCCTTGTCGCGGATAAAAGTATCCGGATCGTGAGGGGAGGGGAGCACCAGCACGCGCACCCTGAGATCCTCGTTAAGGAACGCGTCGAGACTCCGCATGGCCGCGCCCTGCCCTGCCGCATCGGCATCGAAGCTCATCACGACCTCGCCGGCATAGCGCTTGAGGATTCTCGCGTGGTCGGCGGTGAAGGCCGTTCCCTGGGATGCCACCGCGTTCCCGATCCCCGCGGCATGCAAGGCGAAAAGGTCGAAGTATCCCTCCACGACGATGGAGAAGCCGCGATCGATAAGCTCCCTCTTTGCATGATGCAGGCCGTACAGGCTCCTGCTCTTGTTGAAGAGGGGCGACTCGGGCGAGTTCATGTACTTCGGAGTGCCTTCATCCAGCACGCGGCCGCTGAACGCGACGATCCGGCCGCTAGCGTCGCTGATGGGGATCATGAGCCGCTTGCGGAACCTGTCGAAGATCCTGTTTCCGCCCTCCTTGCGCATCACGAGACCGAGCGTGAGTAGCGCGTCTTCACGGTGCCCCTTTTTGCGCGCGGCGTTATACAGCCCGTCCCACGATTCCGGCGCGTACCCCAGCGCAAACCGTTCGATGAGCTCCGGGTTCATTCCTCTCCGCTGGAGATAGGCGAGCACACGCTTTCCAGAGTCGGTCGCGTGGAGCTGATGCGCGAACCAGGACGCGGCGAATTCATTGAGCCGGTACAGGTCGTCCTTCTTTTTGCCTTCCCCATCCTCGCGCCCCCGCGTCTCCGGGATGGCGATGGCGGCTTTTTCCGCGAGGAGCCTCACCGCCTCGGGGAAGCTTATGCGTTCGTAAAGCGCTATGAAATTGAACACCGATCCCCCCGCCCCGCAGCCGAAGCAGTGCCAAATCTGTTTCTCCGGACTCACGAAGAACGATGGCGTTTTCTCGCCGTGGAACGGGCAGCACGCCTTAAAGCTCCGTCCCGCGCGCTTTAAGGGGATATGGGAGGAGATGACGTCGACGATGTCGCTCGACGATTGCACTTGTTCCACGATGTGTTGCGGTATCATGATTCCTTACCACAGAATCCAGGAGCCAGAATTCAGAATGCGGCCGCGCTCTCAATCCCCGTTGTGGGAGGGCTACTTCCTTTTCACCCGCGTGAAACCCGAGCAGGCGGTCACTTCGATTCGTTCTTTTGCGCAGATGGCATCGAGGAGAAGGTTGAGGCCGAGCGTGTCACTCGAGATGTGGCCCGCGATGACGACGTTGAGGTTATGCTTTTTAGCCTCCTCGAGATGTTTCTCGCTGAGGTGCATGCCGACGAGCGTCCCTACCCCCGCCTGGGCGAGCTTCTCGAGGATTTTGATCGGTCCCTCGGTGCCGCCGGTCATGTCGACGAAGATCTTCCCCGTACGCCTCCCCTCCTTGCCGGAGATGATGCGCGGGGGGGCGTTGTTCTCCATGGCCGCCTGGTATTCCGGGATTTCTTCAAGAAGGCCTAGGATGTCGCGGAGGAGCTCCGGTTTTTTCTTGTCGAAAAGGCGCTGGAGGTGCGTTGCGGCGCAGTTGTCTGCGGGCGTATGGATGCAGGCGAGCGGTATGTTCACGAGGCGAGCGGCATCCACCGTGCGGGTGTGGTTCACCGGCATCACCCTGTGCTCGACTTCCCTGATGCGTTCATCGAGGAGGGATTCGGCTATGTTGATGGGGACGCCGAAGCGGCTTAGGATATCGGCCTGCATATGCATGACGTTGTAGAATCCCGCATATGCCCTTCCGACGGGATGGTGGGAGAGCACGAGGTCGATGTTCTTGCCCTGTGCCTTGAGGCGGTCTGCGAGCATAATCTCACCGACGTCGATGTCTACCCCCGCCAGCAGGCCCTTGACCTCCGTCGACGGTTGTCCAAAGAGGATGCGCGTGTCGGCGTAGGGGTTATCCAGACGCTCCCGGTCGAACGATTTCTTTCTTTGCGCGGACATCTCCGCATAGGCCTCGCGCAATGCCTCGACCTCGCGGCGGATTTGCGACTGCCCGCGCGGGTCGTTCTTCTGCCCCTCTGCGAGCGCGCGTTCAAACAGCACACTAAGCTTCATATGGTTTTTCCTTTTGTATGCGGGGTTTTCTGCCCTTCGGGCATCGTATTGCCCGGAACCCCGGCGTTCTTACGTTCGCCCTGCGATCCGACTCCTAAGTCCAGCTCCGTCCTTTGCCTGACTGCGGGCAACTTCTTGATCACCTCCGTGGCGGGGAGGGATTGCACCTGTGGATAAACGCGCACCGCCAGTCTGTACGCGCCCGGGACCGCGGATATGGCGAGCACGCCGCAGAACGAGTTCTGACTGACGGCGTTTGAGATCGCATCCACGCGCACCAGGGCGAGGAGTATCAGCGCCACGCAGGCAAAGAGGAATGCCTTTGCCCCCCCGATGATGGTGCCGCCCAGCTTGTCGAATGCGGCGATCGCCGGAAGCTGCGTCGCCCGGTGCGCCGTCTGACTGATCATGTAAAAAAAGAACGACACCGCGAGGAAAATACCCGCGAACGAGATACCGATGGCTACGTTCCGTTCGAGGGTAACGCGCTGCATGAGACGATCGGCCCCTATCTCATAGAATTTGAAAGAAAAATAGAGAGCGCACACAATGCCGATAAAGCGAATGAGCTCTCCAGAAAGTCCGCGCCGGTGGCCGATTACCATTCCGCGGATCACGAAGAGAGCGACCAGTGCGTCAAGCCAGTTAAATCTCATGCGCTATGCCGTGTCCAGTGCCCAGAGACAAGATACAACCAAAAAAAAACAACCTCTTATTATACCGCATATAACGTAAAATGCTCAATATATTATTGGGCAAATTTTGGGCGAATTTTCAACTCTGCACCCGCCTGCCCGCTATGCCGTCATCCAAGACCCGTTCGATACGCCCCCGGCATAGCCGTCCCTTCTCGATTTCGCTTCACTCGCCCCGGTCACAGCGCAGGTATTGACGATGCATATGTCCGGGTGCGCGTCGAGGCGATCCGGTGTCCTTCCGGCCCGCCGACAAGAGATTTTCGCGAATGAGCCGGCCGTCGTGCTGGTTTACCTTGCAACCGAGGGTGGTGATGTTGAACGTTTTCATGGATGTCTTAGCGTGGAAGTTGCGTACTTTTTGATTCATCTCGCTGATTAGCCGCCGACCGCGGCTCCTTTGGCTGAACCATGATGATAACCGCCAGCAGGATCCATATCGCGATGACCATGTACTTCCAGGTACGCCCTCCCGAAGCGGCTGCCTGGTTCAGGAGGTCCACCACCTGGGTATGGCCTTTGACGGTCGCCAGGAGGAGCGCTGTCACCCCCTCTTCATACAATGCCGTATTGCCGACTTGGGTGCTCGCATCGGCTCCATGTGCAAGGAGGAGTTCTACGACTGCTGCGTGCCCCTGCGCTGATGCGGCCATCAAGGGGGTCATGGAAACCACGCCTGTGAAAGGGTTGGGGCGAGGGATCTTGTTTATATCCGCTCCATGTTCGAGAAGCAATCTCACGATTTCTATTTGGTTCCGTTCAGCCGCCAGCAAAAGCGCGGTCCCGTCTTGCAGACCTGCCGCACCGACGTCTGCCCCTTTCGCAATTTGTTGCGCGGCGATTTCCGCCTTGCCCGCACATGCCGCTTGGACGAAGAACGTTTTCCCATCGCCGGCATGGCTGCCGCTGCCCAGTACGACGGTGATCAGAGTGCAGAGAAAAAAGTGTCTCATCGCTCACATGCCTTTTCTGGCCAAGTTGACAGCCTCTTGCTGCCGATACGTAATATTATGCAGTTGTTCACGTTCCGATTGCGTGAGGCGTTCGGGTCTTTTGGAAAAGAGTTCGTTTAACTCCAGTTCTTCCTTCGCGCTCAGCGTCTGAGGCGCTTTTGCCATGAGTGCGATCAGCCGCGATCTCTCCGACGAGGGGTAGAGCAAGGAGATTTTGGCCATGAGAAACCGTGCCCGTTCTATCTCGCCCGGGAGGAGATAGATGCAGTCTGCGGGCGATTGCACGATGGATGGGCATTGCCAAGCCAGGCGTGCTTCATTCATCAGCATCAGGTTGTTTGCAAGCAAGGTCACCGCTGCAACGGCCATTATTTTTGTCCCGAATCGTAGCGGCTCCCAGGCTTTAATGACCCCTGGCACAATGAGGAGCATAAGCGGAAGTATGACGGGCGGGGCAAACAGCATCGCAGACCAAGGGGAGTAGAAGATGTGATAGGCAAGGTAGATAGCGACCCAACACGCCATACCCTGAAGGCTCCGCCGCGCCAGGAGATTCCTCCAAAGAGATGGCACTGATCGTATAACGAGGATTATATAAAGTCCCATAAAGCAAGACGCGAGGACGACATGCACCCGGGTCATGAGCAGAGAGGCTTGATTCAACTGCTCTTGGTATAAAGGGGACAGTGCCTGGATCAGGAAAGTGAAAAGGGTATAACACGGAGATCGTGATCCTAGTGTCAACCCCGAAATAAACTTATGCCCGTAGCCCAGGAACCAGTTGGATGCGGTGACGATATTAAAGCATGTCCTGCCCGACATATGCTCGTACGATGTGTACGCTGCTGCGACAATGCCCATTGCGCCGAGGCAGAGGAAGAGCGCATATCCTCCTGCGGTGCGAAACCCTATCCCGGGTGAACGAATAACGATGTACAGCGGCACCACGAGCAGGAAAAGGGACCGCAGGTCGCACAGGCTGCTCAGTCCGATAAGGACGACCATCCCGCTGCACCAGGTCCACGATGGCTTCGCGTCTTTCCTGATTGCAAAACAGAGGAAGATATTGATGCAGAGAGTGGTGAGCGCATAGCTCTCTGTGAGGCTCGAGACAAGCCAGAGAGAATAGCTGAAGGCGTATACAGCGGTTGAGACCGCGACCTCCCGCCTCTTTCCTATTTGCCTCAGGAAGAGAAAGTAAGCGAGCACCACGGATAGTGAACCGTACAGCGCATCGGGGAAAATGAGCGCGGTGCATTCACTTTTGAAACCCGTCAGTAATCGCGCGCCGTTCGCGATTTTGAAGATGGCATGGCCAAGCGGGTAATAGAGGAGGTGTTTACGCATATCTGTGTCATTTGGCTTTCCTCTCAGGGCAGCGGCGTGATCTTGCGTATCGAAGAACGACGGTCCGACTTTTGGATACATGAAGAGGCGCGGTGTGGAGATGAAAGTCGTTTGATACACGATGAATACACTCACCCACACTATGAGCATGGTGCTGCATGTCCACATTCGGCTACGTGCTTCGTCCAGGTGGTTCAACATATTTTCCGTATGAGATGCTGGCCGATGATGGCGGCGCCGGCGATGGCGGCGGTTTCGGCCCTCAGGACAGCGTCCGAAAGATTGCATGGGGTCGTACCGAAGTCGCGCAGGCGGACGAGTTCTTGTTTAGAGAAATCTCCCTCGGGGCCGACGATGAGTAGAATGTTTTTGCCCTGCTGGATGCGGTTTGAAGAGAGGAGCGCCGCGAGGGGTTTGCTTCCCTCGGTGAGCGATGCGACGAGCGTATGGTCGAACGCACGAACAACCGTCCCTAGGTCTTCTATAGCGGGAAGCAGCCGCAGCTCGGGTAGGAATTCCCTTCGGCATTGCCGGCAGGCCTCTATGGCGAGCTTCCGCCACCGTTCGAGTTTGCGGGACGCCTCAGAAATCGCCCGGCCCCGTGGGACGGTCCGCGCGGTATGAAAACCGATGATCGCCGCGGCGCCCAACTCCGTACACGCTTGGACCACCGCGTCCATTGCCGGAGCTTTGAGGACGGCCTGGGCCACGCTGAATGCCTTTGGCGCCCGCATGGCCTGCCGCGATTCTAAAAGCTTGAGGGTCGCCGATCCCTTCCCCGTCTCCACGATCGTCGCCCTGTATGACCAGCCGCGCCCGTCAAATGCGTTGACCTCGTCGCCTTTGCTGAGCCTAAGCACGTGCAGGAGATAGTGGGCCTCCTGGCCGCGGAGCTGGATTCGGTCGCGGTCGCGGGATTCTGGATCGATGAAGAGACGGCGGACGTGCACGGTAAAAACAGCTCAAGGTTTAAAGTGTAAAGTTAAAGGAATTTCAGCTTTCAGCTTTTGGCTGTGGTGGCTCAGCCCGTAAAGAATTTCTTCGCTTTTGCGAAGAACGAGCTGCTCATCGGGTATAGTTTTTCTCCACCGAGCTCGGCGAATTTTTCGAGCAGGCGTTTCTGTTCCTCGGTGATGCCGACGGGGGTCTCCAGGCACACCTTCACGTACTGGTCTCCTCGCCCCAAGCCGTTGACGTTGGGCATGCCCTTGCCCTTAAGCCTTAACGTTTTTCCTGACTGTGTGCCGGGAGGAATGGTGAGCGGGACCTTCCCGCCTATGGTGGGGACGTCTATGACGCTGCCAAGCACCGCCGTGACGAAGCTTACCGGGACCTCGCACAATATATCGTCGCCATGCCGTTGGAAGAGCTCATGCTCCTTCACGTGGATGAGGATATACAAATTTCCCGTTTCGGCGCCATGTACCCCAGCCTCGCCCTCGCCCGAGATCTGGAGTCGCGAACCCAATTCCACCCCCGGTGGAACGTGCACCATGATTTTTTTCTTGTGCCGCACCCTGCCCTCGCCATGGCAGCGGGGACAAGGGTCCTGTGCAATCGTTCCCGAGCCTGCGCACGGCGCGCACGCATGCCGCTGTATGCTCCATCCGAAGAAACCCTGCACCCTGCGTTCGACTATACCAGAGCCGCCGCATGCATGGCAGGCAACGCGCGAGGTTCCCTTATTTGCGCCGCTGCCCTCGCAGTCCGGGCATGAGACGAGGCAGGGGAATGAGATCTCTTTCTTGCATCCCGATGCGGCTTCCTCGAGGGTGATCTCGATATCGTAGCGGAGATCGGCGCCCCGCTCCGGTCCCCGACGCCGGCCGGAGAACCCGAAGAAATCCTCAAAGATGCTCCCACCTCCGCCGAAGGCCGACATGAAGGTGTGCAATGCCTCCTCTAGGTCGACGCCGAATCCGCCGAACCCACCGCCGCCGCCTCCTCCTCCCCTGAGCCCCGCGTGTCCGAACCGGTCGTAGCGCTCCCGCTTCTGCTGATCGCTCAGCACCTCGTAGGCTTCCGACACCTGTTTGAAATGCTCCTCGGCATCTTTGTTTCCAGGGTTTTTGTCGGGATGGTGGCGGAGCGCCAGCTTACGGTACGCCTTCTTCAACGCGTCGACGGACGCGTCCCTCGGAACACCCAGGATTTCGTAGTAATCTCTTTTGGTTGCCATGCTGCTATGCTCCTGGAAAAATCCCAAATCCAACCCCAATATTGAGAATGACAAATATCAAATGACAAAACTACGATGCATTTTGACATTTGGCATTAGTCATTAGTTGCCGTAGTGCCGTCAGGGGGTTGGAGGTTGATCGGGTGGGCCATCTTCGCGGGTGGCGCGCTCCCCCGTTTCCGCCGCCGCGCTCCTCTTCGAGGTTACGACGACCGCCGGTCTCAGCAATCTGTTGTCGAGCGTGTAGCCCTTGAGTTGTTCGGTGAGAACCGTCCCCTCCGGATGCTCGTCCGTTTCGGCCTGCGCGACGGCTTCATGGAACTCGGGATTGAAAGGCTTGCCAATCGCCTCGATCGGCCGTAGGCCGTACTTTTGGAGCACCGCTAGGAGCTGCTTCCGGATGAGTCTCACGCCTTCGGTGAGCTGTGTCGAGCCGGCGCTTGTCTCGGCGGCCGCGAGCGCGCGCTCGAAGTTGTCCAGCACCACGATGAGGTCCGACATGATCTCCTCATGCGCGTATTTGAGCAGGTCGCTACGCTCCCGCTCGGCGCGTTTCTTGTAATTTTCGAGATCCGCCGCGGCCCTAAGCCAATGGTCGTAATATTCATCGGCCTTGGCCGCCTTCTCCCGCAGCGCGCGTAGCTCCTCCTCGGGCAAGTGCGCCTCTTTTCCGTGGGGCGGCGCTCCCGTCGCCATTTTTTCGGCTTTATCCATGGCGATCTCCAGGTTGCTCTTCACGTCTTTGTCGTCGTGTTTTTTCTCGTGGCTTTTGTGCATGGGATGCGCTCCTTGTGAACGTGAGCGGAACAGACCCGCTCCTTTTGAACCTGCCGTTAGGTGCGAAGATTGCCTCTGAGCGGGCCAAGAAGGATGTGAATTCCAGGGATATTATAATGGGCGCTATGCACAAACGTCAAGGATGGGGATTGGCGCATCTCTGATAATGCACCGCGGGGGCGTGTTTTTCTTCGGGTGCTTCTGGTATGGGTGGTTAGCGACGGATGTAGATGCGGTGCTGGACCTGTTTCCCCATCGCGCACATGACGTCGTAGGGGATGGTGCCGGTGAGGTCCGCGACCTCATTGAGCGTGATCTCGTTTTCTTCCTGCCTGCCTATCAGCACCACCTCGTCCCCCACCTTGACGCCCTGGATGTGGCCGACGTCGATCATCGTCTGGTCCATGGTGACGTTCCCGATGACCGGGGCGCGCTGGCCGCGCACGAGCACCTCCCCCCTATTGGAGAGGAGCCGGCTGTAGCCGTCCCCATAGCCGATCGGGATGGTTGCAACCTTCGTATTGCGGTATGTGACGTAACTCCTGCAATAGCTGATGGACCGCCCCTTCTGGACGTTCTTCAGGAAGCAGATCTCGGTCTTGAGTGTGAGCGCCGGCTTGATCGGAATGCTTTTTATCACCTCACGGGATGGATAGGCCCCGTACATCATGATTCCCAGGCGGGCGAGATTGAACGCCGAGGAGGGCAGGCCGAGGACGGCGCCGCTGTTGGCGATATGCTTTAAGGGGAACCGGATGCCTGCGCGCGCGCATGTTGCGAGCACCCGTTTGAATCTGTCGAGCTGCAATTTCGTGAACGAGAGGTCCCTTTCGGACGAGCAGGCGAAATGCGAGCATATCCCCTGGAGCCGCACGCCTTTCGTCCGCCGCGCCTGCGCGATGAGATCGAACGCCCCCTCATGCCAGACGCCGACCCGCCCCATCCCGGTGTCGACGACGATGTGGATGTCGGCGACCTGCTTGGCTTTGAGCGCGGCATTCCCGACCGCGTCGAGCATTTCCTGGGAGCATATGACGGGGGTGAGGCGGTGACGCACGATCGCGCGGGCGTGGCCGGCCATGCCCGCGCTGAGGATGAGAATGCGCGCTTTGGGAAAGGATTTTCGCAGGGTGAGAGCCTCATAGATGTTCGAAACGCCGAGCCAGCTCACCCCCGCCTCAATGGCGGCGCGTGAGATATGCGCCATGCCGTGGCCGTATGCGTCTGCTTTGACGACGGCCAGGAGCTTCACCTTCCGCCCGAGCCTGCGGCGGATCTTTGCGATGTTTTCCCTGACTGCGCCGAGATCGATCTCGGCCCAGGTCTTGTAGAGCTTTTCCATATATTATGTTTCCTACCATAGGAATCCAGAATCCAGAAGGTAGCGGACGATATTCTGGATTCTGAATTCCGGCTACTGTATTCTAACGCAATGGCACCCTTCCCCCCCGACTCCTCACGCACGTGGATTATACCGGAGGGGCGCATCGGGCGGAAGAGAAAGATTATGCAGAACAAAGATGTGTAATCCCTCAGTTATGGGGTGTCAGGAGGAGTCCGGATTGAAAAAGGCGGTAT
>CAYWRA010000021.1:2178-29966 GCA_964460305.1 uncultured bacterium | reverse complement strand
TATTAGTCGGTGTTGGTGTGATCGTCGGCGTCGCTGTGGGGTTTTGAGTTGGAGTCTCTGTGTGAGTCCTAGTCGGAGTGATAGTGGGGGTCTTTGTCGGTGTTTCGGTGGGCGTGCCGGTTGGCGTTGTTGTCGGCGTCCGGGTTGGCGTAATCGTGGGAGTTTGGGTCGGTATGGCAGTGGGAGTTTCTGTCGGTGTCTCAGTCGGAGTTTCCGTCGGAGTATCTGTTGGTGTATCCGTGGGCGTCGCGGTGGGAGTCAAAGATTCCAGGCCAATGTCCAGTTCCCCGGAGGCGGGTAGCCCATTGTAATGACCGGCAAACGGCTTATACCCATCTGCAGTGACGCTTATGTTGATGTACCCGGTATCGTGTGCATATAAGATGATGGAACATTTACCATCGGTGCCGGTGGTACAACTGTCGGTGTCCATTGGCGATCCGGGGGGATAAGGATATGAAATAGCATTTATCTCGGCGCCTTCTATCGGCGCAGGCGGTGTGGCGGCTGCGTTATGCACGTATATATCGCGCGTCCACCATAGGTCGCCGGTGGCCCAAGGGGTTGGTGTGTAAGTGGCGGTCTCCGTCGGTGGTGCGGTCGGTGTTTCGGTAGACGTGGGCGTATCGGTGAGTGTTGCTGTGGGGAGTGCAGTCGGCGTGTCGGTTGGTGTTGCTGTTGGCGTCGGTGTCTCTGTAGGCGTTTTGGTCGGAGTCTCAGTTGACGTCTCCGTGGGCATTTCTGTGGGTGTTGGCGTCGGTGTGACGCAACCGCCCGGCACTTGGGAATGGTTGTCTCTGTTGCTCCATGCTGGCAACTCGTCGGCAAAATCCACTATGCCGGAAAGATCGACATCGGTCAAAAGATATCCCGTCTTGCGCAGGTCACGCTTGATTTCTTCCAGGTCCGCCTCATCCACTATGCAAAACGCGGGGGCGGTATCTCCGCCTACCATACCGTATGCCGGGGTCGGCGTTCCAACAGGTGTCAAGGGAGTAAGTTCTTTCAGAGCATTCATGCCGTAGGCCTTGTTCTGGCCGGTGGTAAAGTCATAGAGCGCTGAGGATTCCATGTTCAAACTGATGGCACTCATTACCGCAAGATGGTTCCGATGCCTGACGATGACGTAATAATCGCCGTCTGTCTGATAGTTCATTTTCACCGGCGGGGCGCCATCGTCATCAACCAACAGCCCGTCATTCCGCAAAAATGCCGACCGCTCTGTTACAGAATCCCCATCGTCGGTCGCCCTCAGTTGGACGAATACCCAATCAACTATGGGCGTCGGCAGGGGATTTACTATCCTCTCGTCCGCGTAGGGGGACATCGTCGGCAAGTATCCCATGTCTTGCAAGTCCGTCCTCATGGGCGGCGAGCCGCCTGTGTACGCGCCTTCTATAAATATCTTGGTTTCCAACAGCAAGCCTGGAGGCGGAGGTTCCGTGGGTGTTTCTGTCGGCGTTGGTGTCGGTGTGAGGTCCTGATCGAAGCCATTAGGCGCGTCTTCCTGAAGCTGGCCGCCGGGGCTAACAGCAAATACAAAAGCACAGGACACACCGGCAAGGAACATGGCGCATTTTTTGGCTCTCATGCCTGCCTCCGCTTTTTATGATTTCGGAATGATAATGATTATCAATTATCGAGACGGTTACAACCCAGAAACTATACATCATCATCAGGCAACCCCTATATTTATGCAACACCACTAAATCATCCATAAATCATCCATATAAAATGGATGTTCTGTGGTTTCGCTTTTTTTGATAATACCTTGCTCCGCAGTGAATTGAGAGCCATATTTGCTACAGCATGTCATTCGCTACAATTGATCTCTCTTTTACTCTTTGTGAAAAATTGTTCCTTCCCGCAGGGGGCCCCTGTAGGGGGGATTAATAGAATCCAGTAGCCATAATACAGAATACTGACTCCAGAACTTCATCTTCTGGATTTTGAATTCTGGATTCTAAACTTTATCTTCTGGTTCCTGCCTTCTGGCCTTTTTGGCCGCTTCGTTTGCGGTTTCCGTTTGCCTTTCTCGACCCTCCTTGATATCATGTGGCGATCGTAATTCCTTCACCGGATCTCAAAACCATGAAAGACCTTACTGAAATCAGATGGCATGGGCGGGGCGGCCAGGGGGTCAAGACCGCCTGTGAGTTTGTCGCCGCCGTCGCCATCCACGAGGGGAAATTCAGCCAGGGATTCCCCGAATACGGCCCCGAGCGCTCGGGCGCGCCGATGAAAGGGTTCACGAGAATCAGCTCCGAGGCCATCAGGGAGCATTGCTCAGTGTACAACCCCGACGTGGTGGTGGTGCTCGACGAGAGTCTGGTTGGGAGCGAGGACGTATGTGAGGGACTGAAAGCCGGTGGCGCTCTTATCATCAATACGAAGAAGCCGGCGCAGGCGTTCAGCGCGCAGTGTCCCGGCACGGTATGGACCATCGATGCCACGAAGATAGCGCTCGCTGAGATCGGGAGGCCTATTCCCAACATGCCGATGGTGGGCGCGCTCCTCAAGGTGGCCGGGCTGCTGGATCTTGACGCCCTCTGCAGCGGCGTGGAGAGCGAATTTTCTAAAAAATTCGATCGGAAAACGATCGAGGGAAACTTAAGAGCGATCCGGCGGGCTTATGCCGAGGTAAAGAAGAATGGCTAAGGAAAAGGGATTCAAACAACTTCCGATCGGCGGACTCATCCTCGATCCGGGGAACGCGGTTGAATATAAAACGGGAGGGTGGAGGACTTATCGCCCCCTTGTAGATAAGGATGTCTGCACCAACTGCCTCCAGTGCTGGCTGTTCTGTCCCGACATGTGCATAGACGTAGAGGAAGGAAAGATGGTGGGTTACGACTACGATCATTGTAAGGGATGTGGTATTTGCGCCACCATCTGCCCGGTGAAGGCGATTAAGATGGTTCTGGAAACCGAGGGATCGGGCGAGGCCGATGAGAAGGGATGCATCCATAAATCCCAAATCCCAAACCCCAGATCCCAAACCCCCGGCGGACAAATCCCCCGCCCAACGACCGGCGGGCAGGCAAATCGCAAATCCCAAATCCCAAATCCAAAATCCCAATCTTAATATGAATAAGATATCGGCATTAACTGGAAACGAAGCCGCCGCGGAGGCGATGCGACAGATCGAACCCGACGTTGTCGCGGCCTACCCGATCACGCCCCAGACCGAGTTGATGCAGAAATTCGCTCAGTTTGTCGCGGACGGTATTGTAAGAACCGAAATGGTCCTTGTGGAGTCCGAGCACAGCGCTATGAGCGCTAGTGTCGGGTCATGCGTTGCGGGCGCGCGCGTTATGACGGCGACGAGCTCGCAGGGGCTCGCGCTCATGTGGGAGATCGTGTACATCGCCGCATCCACGCGGCTCCCCATCGTCATGCCCGTGGTCAACCGCGCGCTCAGCGCCCCGATCAATATCCATTGCGATCACAGCGATTCCATGGGTTGCCGCGACAGCGGCTGGATACAGATCTACAGCGAGAATCCCCAGGAGGTCTACGACAATATCATCCAGGCGGTGCGGATCGCCGAGCACCCGGACGTCCTCCTTCCCGTCATGCCCACGTTTGATGGGTTTATCATAAGCCACACCCTCGAACGGGTGGAGGTTCCGGCGGACGACGTGGTGAAAAAGTTTATCGGCGAGTGGCGCCCCGCGCATCCCCTCCTCGACGTGGACCACCCGATTACCTTCGGGCCTCTCGATCTTCAGGACTACTATTTCGAGCACAAGAAGCAGCAGGCGGAGGCGATGAAGCGCGCAAAAGAGGTGATCCTGGCGATCGGGAAAGAGTACGGCGACCTGACTGGACGCGGCTACGGGTTCTTCGATGAGTACCGGACGAAAGACGCGGAGTATATCATCCTGTGCCTGGGGTCGTCGGCTGGGACGGTCAAATCGGTGGTGGACGATCTGCGGAACAAGGGACAGAGAGTGGGGGTCCTGAAGCTCCGCATGTTCCGGCCGTTCCCCGAGGAGGAATTGGCGTGTGCGATAGGGCACGCCAGGGCGATTGCGGTGCTGGACAGGGCGGAGGGGTTTAACGCGGTCGGCGGACCGCTCGCGCCTGAAGTGAGATCGGCCCTTTACAAGAAGAGTAACGCGGACGTGTTCGATTATGTTTACGGTTTGGGCGGTAGGGACTTAAAACCTGAGATGATCCGGTCCGTTTTCGACGACATGGCCGCGGGTAAGGCATCCGCTCACGGCGCTATTCACCTGGGGGTAAGGGAATAGATAAAAAATAACAAATACCAAATGACAAATGTCAAAACATTAAGGTTTTGTCATTCTCAATATTGGGATTTGGAGTTTAGGATTTGGGATTTAACATTATGGCTATTAACCTGAAGGAACTCTCAAAAAAACCGATACCGCTAAGCCCCGGCCACAGGGCATGCGCGGGCTGTGGGAGCATCATCACGATCAAGCTCGTCCTGATGGCTGCCGAGGATCCGATCGTGTGCGCCTCCGCGACGGGATGCATGGAGGTGGTGACGACCATCTATCCGTACACCGCATGGCGCGTCCCGTTCATGCACAATGCGTTTGAAAATGCAGCGGCGACGATGAGCGGCATCGAGTCGGCGTACCGGTCGCTCAAGAGGCAGGGGAAGATCGGGAAGAACATTAAATTCATCGCGTTCGGCGGCGACGGCGGCACCTATGATATAGGCCTTCAGTCGCTCTCCGGGGCGATGGAGCGTGGCCATGACATGCTGTACGTCTGCTACGACAACGAGGCGTACATGAATACCGGGATACAGCGTTCCAGCTCGACCCCCATGTGCGCCGACACATCCACGTCGCCGGTGGGGAAGGCGGCGCTGGGGAAGAAGCAGTATCCCAAGGACCTTACCAGGATCATGGCCGCCCACCGCATCCCCTACATCGCCCAGGCGTCCCCCCACCGCTGGCTCGATCTAATGAACAAGGTCCAGAAGGCGCTTAAGATAGAAGGCCCCAAGTTCATGAACGTGCTCTCCTCCTGCCACAGGGGTTGGCGCGTTCCGATGAGCAATTCCCTCGACGTGTGCAAGATGGCCGTCGAAACGTGTTTTTGGCCGCTGTTCGAAATCGAGAACGGTGTCTGGAAGCTGAACTACCGGCCGAAGACGAAGCTGCCGGTCGTTGAATGGTTCAAGACCCAGAAGCGGTTCCAGCACCTGCTCAAGCCCGAGAATGCGGCCATGGCCGCTGCGATACAGGCGGACGTCGATAGACGGTGGAACGAGCTTCTTCAGATGTGCGGCGAGAAGCCTTGAGATTGAAGTCCCAAACCCCAAATCCCAAAAAGGCACTGAGAAATGGGAGGGGGAGAGGGTAATAGAGCGATGGTCCAGCGATTGCATCTTACCATTGAAGTTACCGAAAGACCCGGCGGAGAATTTGAGGCCCGTTGCCCGGAGCTCTTGCTCGATGCATCGGGCGGGTCGCCCGATGAAGCGATCGATAAATTGAAGGAACTGGTCTTCTCATCCATGAGCGGCGGATTCGACAGCCTATCCCTGGGAGGAAAATCCGTCGATCTGCTCTATTCAGTACTCGCTGACAATCGTCACTGCTATCTGCATTTCCCCCCGGAGATGCAGGTGCATTAGCCGTGAAAGGAGCTTAATTATGAGACGTGCGCTTCTGTGGGGGCTTACGGTGTCTGCGTGCCTGGCCTGCGGTTGCACCGCAAAATATGCGAAATACATGAAGGGGGTCGACAAAACGGTGTGCGAGGTCTGGATATATTCGATGCCCCAGGGAGCGCGCCTGTATTTTAACGGCCACTATGTCGGCCGCACTCCGTACAAATATACGGCGGTCAATGAGGGTGATTCATCCGCGCATTTCGTTGCCTCGGATCTTGCCGAGATCGTCGCGCGCAGGCGCGGTTACGATGACGAGGTCGAGACCATAACCATCGCCAATTGTTACAAGAAGCTCTCTCTGGAAAACGAGGGAGTGATCGACCAGGTGAAGAAATACAAGGGAGACATCACGCTCTACCTGGATGAGAAGGAAGTGGCCGCTGAAAAGGAGCACGGCAATGTGATCATCTCGGCGGTCCCCGAGGAACCCGATGCGGAGATTTACATAAACGACAGCCTCATAGGCAACGGGAAGACGTCCCTCCTGAAGCTCCCGGCGGGGAGTTATGTTTTGAAGATCAAGAAACCCGGCTACAAGCAATACGCCAGGATCATCAGCGTGCTCGCCGATAACGACCTTGTGATCACCGCCAGGTTGGAGAAGGCCTCGGGGGAGGGCGATGTTCCGTCCGCAGTGGTGGAAACGGAAGAGGTTGACTTAAGCCCCGCCGGGAAAGAGTCGGAGATCGATGAGGATGAGGTTCCGGGGACGGTAGGGGGGAAAGAGTAAAGAAATCCCACCCCGCCATGAAGGCGGGGCGGGGCAAATTCCCCGCCCGCCTCGCACGCGAGAGCGCTGCGGGCAGGCAAACCCTCCGCCTTCGGCGGACAAATCCCACAGTAAGTTGTAAGCTATAAGCTGTAAGCTTACGGCTAAGTACGGCTTGTTGCTTGCGACTCGTTTCAATTCAAGGGACAAATCCCAAAACTCGATTACTCGATAGCTCTTTATCCCACCCCATGACAGAGACAAAATTGATCTCAGCCAACAGGAAGGCCCGCCACGACTACCATATAGTGGAGACGTTCGAGGCGGGGATCTCCCTAAAGGGGACCGAGGTAAAGTCTCTCCGTCAGGGGAAGGCGAACATAAGCGACAGCTACGGCATGATCGCCGGCAACGAAATTTTCCTCTGCAACGCCCACGTGAGCCACTATGAATTCGGCAACCGTGAAAATCCCGATCCGCTGAGGAAGCGTAAACTCCTCCTCCATAAGCGCGAGATCTCCTACCTCCAGGGGCAGACTGCGCAAAAGGGGCTGACGCTCGTGCCTCTCCGCCTCTATTTCAAAGACGGACGCGCCAAGGTCGAGCTCGCGCTGGTAAAGGCTAAGAAGGCGTACGACAAGCGGGAAACGATCAAGCGCCGCACGGCCGAGAGGGAGATACGCCGCGCCGTCAAGGGCCGGTTGAGCTGAGGCATTCGGTCGATTGAAAAGGGGACGGAACCCAGGTTGCTGAGCCGGTTTGAGGCGCGCCGCGGATCGCTGCCCCGTATCGTGAGGACGGCATACCATTGATAATCGCCCGCCGGGAGCCCGGCGAGTGGAAACGGCCCGAGTGTCCCGGCCCGGTCGGTCACGTGCAGCGATGGGTCGATGGAAATCCGCCCCCTGGTGAAAGCCCTCCCGTAAAAGTAGAGCTCCCCCCATGGTGTCATGCATGCCACATAGGCGTCGGTGATGTTCGACGGTGAGTCGGAGGCCGGCGTAAGCTGCCAGTGCAGTGTGAGCGTATCGTTTTGTGAAAAAATTGCATTGTCGAGGGCGAGCGTCACGGTGTGCTTTGTAGCAGGGGCTTCGCTGAGGAGTATCGCCGCGCTGTGCGCCGGGAGATCGATGCTTGTCACCGCGCGGTATGATAGATTGCCAGAGTACCCTCCCGCTGCATCCACCGCGCCGCCGCCGCGTGCGGCGACGAGCTGGTAGGCGCCGCCGAGATTGCCGATATGGACGTCCCCCTCGAGGGGATTGACGAACACCTCGCCGTTTGAATATGCCCTCCTGAAGCAGCCGGAGACGGAATCGTAGAAACTATCTATGTCGTCAGGTATCTCGCCCATGTACGAACCGATGGGGATGGTGTATTCGGGATAGTACAGCAGTTCCTCCCCGTGTTCGGCGCCGATCATGTTGAAGTAGGTATGGTTCCCCTTGATGAGCAGATAGCAGCCGACGAGGAACATGCGCTCGCGGATGTTATAATCGCTTGTGTACGACTGGCAGATGACTATCTTGTCCCCGCGCACGAGATTGAGTATGCGGTTCATCTGCAAGTTCCAGTCGTCAGGGTTGAAATAGTCTCCATTCCCCCACGCGCCGAACCCCTCCACCACCCCTCCATCGCCGAGCGCGGCGTAGTCAGTGGTATCCCATCCCGTGACCAGGCCTCCGAGATTGGGTAGGAAATAGAACCGCTCGGCCGATGCGGCAAAATGGGTTTTGATGGTGTCGGCATAGGCCCCGAGACGCGGCACCCAGTTGGCGAGGCACAGGTTGACGTCGGTAAACCAGGGATAGGCGGGGCTGAGCTGATCGAAGTAGGCGTCGATGGTAAAACTGTCTGCAAAGACCCCGTCGCATTCAGAGCGACGCATGCGCTCCTTGCATGTGTCGATCCAGTATAATTGGTATGAGGCGTTGGAGACGTCCATCAGATACCAGCCCCACGCCGCTTGGTAGAGGCGCGACATTCCCGACTTCATGAACCAGTTGTCCTGTGCGTTGACGTGGGCCCAGTCCGACGTCCACACGTCCCCGTCGATGAATGGGGCGGGGCCGTTCCCGCAGCCGAGCTGGTAGTGGAGCACGATGAAGCCGGGGTTGTACGACCTCAAATTGCGCACGTCGCTAAGCAGCATCTTCTGACAGCCGGCGTATCTGTTCGCCGCGAACGAATACTGCGCCGCGGTCATCCCATCCTGGAGCTGGTCGGAAAAGAGATGTATGCCGCTCCTGGTATTCGGGAAAAAACGGGCCTGGGCGGAAAGTGGCGGTGCGGTCGTTGCGACGAGGATGAGCGCGATCGCCGCCATCATCATCTTCATGGCAGATGATTCTTCCCATAGGGAAACGGGTGTGACCATTCGAAATCACCCCCACCATCAAAATAGCATGTGCCGGACCGATCCGCAAGGTGGGGTGGTTATCCCGAAACGGCGGATAGTGTAGGGGCCGCCCGCCTACGCCAAGGCTGCGGCGGACAGGGATTCATCCGACCCGTTTGGCGGGCCACGCATTTTTCATGGCAAGCTTGATACTTGCCCGCCTGGGGCGGGAATCAAGCCCCTGCAGGATTAAGATTCTCACGAGACTGTGATAAGAAACTGGATGTAATAAATCTTGTGCAGATATGTGGTAAGAAACCGTACGCCTTAAACTTTTGGCTGTGGTTACTGCTTCCTCTCTTTTACTCTTTGTGAGAATCTGCCGTGGTTTATCATGTATCCGAACGGGCGTCACGTCTTTTGCAGGATCGCGCCCTTTAGGTAGGCCGTCTCGGGGACGTTGAGGAGGATCGGGTGGTCCTTCGCCTGGCCGAGCTCCTCCAGGACGCGGAAACCGCAGCGCGCGTCAGAGGCGGCGAGGCGTAGGATTTCCATGAAGATGTCGTTGGATATGTTGTGTGAACAACAGAAGGTCGCTAGTGTCCCGCCGGCGTTGAGTAGGTGCATCGCCCGGAGATTGATCTCCTTATACCCCCGAAGTGCATCCTCCGCGTGCGCTTTTTTTCTAGCCAGCGGCGGGGGATCAAGCACGATGGTGTCGAAGCGCGATTTTTCTTTTTGATAGAGGCGGAGGAGATCGAACACGTTACCCGGAGTGGGGGTGACATTGGTGAGATCGTTTAGCGCGCAATTCTTTTCGAGGATAGCGAGCGCCTCACGGGACGATTCCACCGCGGTCACCGTTTCCGCCTTCTTCGCGCAGTGGAGAGAGAAGTGTCCCTGGTACGCGAAGCAATCCAGCACGCGGCCCCGTGTGTAGCGCGCGGCCGCCGATCGGTTCTCCCGCTGGTCGAGATAGGCCCCGGTCTTGTGCCCGTTCCAGATGTCCGCGAGATAGCGCAACCGCCCCTCGGTGACTTGGATAAGCCCTGGTTGATTGCCATGCAGGACCTTTTTCCCGAGCATCAGCCCCTCGATCGCGCGGGCGCTCGCGTCGTTCCGGCAGACGATCCCCTCGGGTTTGAGGAGCTCGTGGAATATCCCGGAGATCATGTCGATCCTCGAATCCACCCCCGGTATCAGCGCCTGGAGCACGATCCAGCCGGCATACCTGTCGGCGATAAGGCCGGGGATGGCGTCGGCTTCGGAGTAGATGAGGCGTAGAGCGCAGCCCTCATCCATACTTTTCCCCCGCCGATCGATCGCCTCGCGGATCCGGCGCTCGAAGAAGGAAACATCGGTCGGCTCGTCGTTTCTCGTAAGAAGCCTCAGGGCGATTTTTGATTTCTCGCCGTAAAATGCCTTCCCAAGGAATCTTCCCCGATCGTCGGTGACGTTCACGATGTCGCCTGACTTCGCGGAGCCGGTGCTTGTGATGTCGTTGCGGTATATCCAGACGTGGCCGGTCCTGTACCAGAGAAGGCCTTTTTTGCTGATTGTGACTGAGTTGGATGTCATGGTGCCTGTTTGTTGTTTATGTAACCCTATTGACGCGTAACATGATCTCACCCCGGCATTTGGAAATCAATCTATATCGTGAGACAGCGTGGGCATTACGAGATTTTTTTCTTTAAACTTTCCGCCTTTGGCTTTACACTGTAGTTACCATGCAGGCTAACTACATGACACGGAAGTCGTACGAGAAGCTCAGCGCGGAAGCCAGGCATTTGAAAGAGGTCGAGGTCACCCGTGTGAGCAGGGAGAAACTGGAGGCGGCCGCTCAGGGGGACCTCAGGGAAAACGCGGGCTACGAAGCGGCGAGGGACAGGCTCAACCTCATAAACGCCAGGATCAGTCAAATCGCCGAGCAGATCTCCGGCGCCCAATTCATCGAAGACCTGAAAATTACCGCGGACGTCGTTACCATCGGCACGCGCGTGAAGCTCCTCGACCTGGACGAGGAGCGAGAGGTGGAATATTGTATCCTCGGCCCGGCGGACGCGGACGTGGCAAACAACATCATCTCATTCCAGAGCCCCCTCGCGAGGGCGATGATTGCAAAAAAAACATTGGCGGAATTCTTGGCGGAAACACCTGGTGGGGCGAGGAGGTTCAAAATCCTCGAAATCGATAGATATAAGCCTGATTCAACCGGTAGCTAAAAGGAATGCCGGCCTCAATAGTACATTGGCTCTGGAGCCCCGTGTATCAGTTACGGTTCAGAGCATCTTCTTCTTCTTGAAATACAAGAGCGTCCCTATCGCGCTGATAACCATCCAGCCGCATGCGGCAATATACCCCCATATACCCCACTTGAACTCGGGTATTTCCACGTTCATCCCGTAGAAACTCGCGATTATCCCCAGGGGCATGAAAAAGGTTGCGATAACGGTGAGGGTTTTCATCGTCTCGTTTAGCCGCCAGTTGATCGAAGAGATGTACGACTCTATGTCCTGAGCGATGAGTTCTCGCGACATTTCGGTGATGTCGTAGATCCTGAAAATATGATCGTAGATGTCCTTGAAATAGGGCCTTGTCTCCTCCTTTATAAAAGGGAAACCCGGCCGTATGAAGCGCGCGACGATCTCCCGTTGAGGGCCTACCACCTTTCGGAGCGTCACCAGATCTCTCCTTATCCTGAACATCTTTGCCTGGAGAGCGGGTGTGGGATTGCTGAGGAGTTCTTCCTCAAACTTAACCAGTTGCTCGCTTAGTGTGTCCATGATGGGGAAGTAGTTGTCGACTATGGCGTCAATGACGTTGTATAGCAGATAATCGGATCCCCTGGTCATTATCTGGCAGCCATGTTCGCAAATTTTCCTGTTTTTCGTTACTGCTCTGATGTGGCCCCGGTGATAGGTGATGACGAAATTTTTGCCTATAAACAGGTCAAGCTCGCGTATGTTGAGGGCCTCCTCCGCTTTTTTCTCCTCATAGAAGAAAAGGGAGTGAATGACGAGGAAAAAATAGTTTTCGAATTCATCTATCTTCGGTTGGCTATGCGAGGCGATGCAATCATCAATAAGGAGGGGGTGGAACAAGAAATCGGTTTTCAAGACGCTGTTTTCCTCCTCGGTTGAATCTTCCAGATCAACCCAGAGGAGGTTCCGTTCATCTGTGAGAATCGTCTTGAACTTCTCGCGCGGCACTTGAGGGATGAAAGTGCCATCCGATAAGTACGCCCATGAAGTGATCATGATCCCCCCTTATGGCTGGACGTATTCTACACAAACGCTGGCAAGCGCACCAAGCAAAATCATTAGGCATGATCTATTCATCAACCGCCGATAGTATACCTACCCGCAAAGAAGATAGATTAGAATCCAGAAGATAAAGTTCAGGAGTCAGTATTCCGGATTCCGGCTCCTGGATCCCGGCTTCTATATGTATATCCGCTCAATCCGCATCATCCGTGGTTTGACTTTTTGAATAACCGGCCCTCAGCTGTCCGCACGCGGCGTCGATCTCGCCGCCTTTGCTCTTCCTTATCGTGACCGCGCCGCAAAACGGTTTGAGCCGGCGTCTGAACTCTTCCATGTGCGCGTCGCTGCTCGGTGCGAATCGCGGGTCGTGGGCGGGATTATAGCGGATCAGGTTGATTTTGCAGCGCAGCGGGCCGACGAGTTCGCCGAGGAGGCGCGCATCCTGCGCGGAATCGTTGATGCCATCGAGAATGACGTATTCGAACGTGACCGGCCGTTTGATGTAATGGGAGTATGCCCGGGCGGCCTCGACGATTCCGGCTAACGGATAGGTGCGCGCCAGCGGAAAGAGCTCCGGGCGTTTCTCCTCGTCGGCCGAGACGATCGAGATGGCAAGCTCGGGTTTGACGCCTGCGGAGATCAGCGCGCGAATGCCGGGGACGATCCCGCAGGTGGAGACGGTGATTCGGCGGGGGCTGAAGCCGGGTCCCTCCTTTGAGGTGAATATCGAGATTGCCCGTACGACGTTATCGACGTTGAGCAGCGGCTCTCCCATTCCCATGAAGACGACGTTCGTGATGCGCTCGCCCTGCGCGAGCCCGGCGCGCACTTTCAGGAACTGATCGACGATCTCTCCAGGGTTCAGGTTCCGTTTGAAGCCGATCGCGCCAGTGGCGCAGAAGCCGCAGCCGACGGGACAGCCGACTTGGCTGGAGAGGCATACGGCCTGGCTGGTTTCGAGCGTGAGGAACACGGTCTCGATCGTTTCCCCGTCGTCGAGTCGGAAAAGATATTTCCGCGCGTCTCCCGTCGCCGTCTTTTTCTCGGATGCCAGGTCGAGGTTGGTTATCCGCGCCTCCCTCGCGATCCGTTCCCTGAGCGCCAGGGGGAGGTCGGTCATGTCGGCGGCGTGTGACACGGCCCGTCCGTGGAGCCATGCCGCGATCTGCCTGCCCCTGAAGGGCGCCTCGCCCATGGCGGCCATGTACTGCTCCAGTTCGCCCGATGTCATGCCTCTAAGATCCGGTTTCATCACGCCGCTCCCTGGATATTGTAGGGGCGCGATTTATCGCGCCCGGTCTCGCTGAATCGAGCCCCTACCTTTCTACGATGGTTGTGGTTATACCATGAACCGCCGATCCGGGGAAGCGCAAGTTGCAGAGTTTTTTTACCACAGAGGGCACAGAGAGAAGCACGGACACGGAGAATTGGCCGCAAATAAACGCAGATTTTTACCACGCCCCAACGGGGTCCCTTCGGGAAAGGCTCGAAGGGAAACACTGAGAGATCAGATTCTTACAAAGAGAAAAAGAGAAGATGCAGCCAGCTTTATTTGCCGCGTCCCGAAAGGTTATTGTTTAGCATGCTTCGGTTTTATTGTTTCTGATTTTGGATTGAAAGTTGAGAGATTGTAATTATCTATTTATCAAACCACATAATCTGCCGTTTGGATTACGGTTTTCGTCGGAATGCCATGCTGCACGTATCAGTTTTCTCTCTTTTACTCTTTGTGAAAAATTTTTCCTTTTCCCCAAGGGTCCCTTCGGGGCATACTCTCCCTTGAAGAGGTAACTCCCCATTGAGTGATCTTGTTTTTTGGTAACGGCGGTGAGTGATGATATGGTAGTTTTTAGGTGTGCCACTGCTATGATCATCGTGTAGGCATTTGTCCATAAGGAGCTACCATGAAACATAAAGTTACCCTGTGGGTCGTTATTCTGCTCGGCATACTTGGCCTTGGATGGGTTGACTGGCAAACCGGGTATGAGTTTAATTTCTTTGCGTTCTATTTTACCCCTGTCGGTGTCGCCGCTTGGTTTCTGGGCCTCGGCCCCGCCGTAATCGTAGCGGTAATGTCCGCACTCGTCTGGTATGGCGCGGACTTCCTTTCGGGGGATCCCCACTCGTCTCAGGTTTTTGCGGTTTGGAATACGATGATACGCCTGATATCATTTCTTATAGTTGGATGGTCATTACATAAGATCCATGTTCTGCTTGTCTCTGAACGCGAGAAATCGGCGGAGTTGTATCGTTATTTGTCGCAGATCAAAGTCCTTGAGGGCCTCCTTCCGATCTGCTCTGTGTGCAAGAAAATACGGGATGATCGCGGGCGGTGGGAACGCATGGAATCGTATATTGCGGCGCATTCAAACGCCCAGTTCAGCCATGGCTATTGTCCCGAGTGCGCGCAGAGGGCCATGAAGGAGGCGGGGCTTATACCGACGGGGCGCGCACAAGGGAATGGTTAGGCTAGGAGCCGCAGCGCTTACAGCGGTTGATGGAGGAGTAGGCAGGTCCCGGCGGCTACAGGGATTTATAGTTGCCGGGGAAAAGCGCGTAAAAGGCCGCCGCCTTCAACACGTCGTCCACGGCGATGCGGTCGTCATAGTTGTGGATGTAGCGTTTCTCGCCTGGGCCGAAACCGATCGTGGGTATCCCGAGGAGCCCGCATGAGGAGACCCCGTTCGAGCTCACGGTCCACTTATCGATGACCGGTTTCCCGCCTATCGATTCCTTATACGTCGCGACCGCGGCCTTCACGAGTTTTGAATCTTCGGGAACGGACCATCCCGGGAAATATTTTTCCACTCGCTGCGCCAGCCCGGTGTAGGCGGGTTTTTCGTAGGTGAGGACCTCGATTGTCGCCTCCTCCGCCCCCGGCAGTTCCTTGAGCTGTTGCAGCGCGAGCTCTTTCGTCTCGCCGACGGTCAGGCGTCGATCTATGGAGAGATAAACCTCGTGCGCGAGCCTGTTGAAGCCGGGACTCTTCACGCTGATCTGCGTTACGGCAACCGTCCCCTTGCCGAGGAATTTGTCTTTCTTGAGTTTACCGTTCAGCTTCTCTACGCCTTTGATGATCGGGATCGCCCTATAGATCGGATTGGCGCCCTCCTCAGGCGTTGAGGCGTGACAGGATTTACCGGGGATTGTTACGCGTATCTCCATCCGGCCGCGCTGGCCGCGCATTATCTTGAGTTCGGTGAATTTTCCAACGACTACACACTCGGGCTTCAGGCCCGTTTTTGCGAGCGCGTACCAGAGGCCGAGACCGTCGCAGTCCTCCTCGAAGGTGGAACCGGTGACATACACGGTGCCGCACAGCAGACCCGCCTCCTTCATCGCCTTGACGCCGTAGATGATGGCGGCGAGGGCACCCTTGTTCTCAGCGGCCCCACGGCCGTAGACATGGCCCCCCGCATACTTGCCTTTGTACGGATCGTGCTGCCAGAGGTTCCTGTCGTGGATTCCCACCGTATCCAGGTGGGCATCGAAAAGTATCGCCGGTTTCCCGAAACCGACTACGCCGATCGCGTTTCCTATCTTATCGACGTATGCTTTGTCGAATCCGCAGTGTTGCATTTCCTGGACGGTACGGGCGGCCGCTTCCTTCTCCGCCCCGCTCTGGCTGGGTAGTGCGATGATGTCCCGGAGGAATGCTACCATCTGCTCGCGGTCGCGGTTGAGAAGCTGAATGATCTGTTGTTTTCTATCCATGGCGGTGTCCTCCCGTTCCTTGTTCTCAAAGGGAAGCATCTTACTCGTAGACGTTGCCGGTTGTCAACGAGATTAGGCCGTCCGGACTGCACAGCCCCCTCCCGATGCAGGGCGGATGCGGCGTGTGATGCGCGCCGCGTATGCGAGAATAGAGGGAAAATTATTCGCGGCGCCGGATGTTTCGCCTGCCGTAGCTCCAGATCGCGATGGCGCAGTACCACACCGCGGCGCAGAGCACTATGGTCGCGCCCGAGGCGGTCCCCCAGTAGTAGGAGAGAAGGAGGCCTATGAGCCCGGACGCAATGCTTATCCCGATCGCCCAGGCGGTATACGAGCGCATGCTGGTCGCCACGTTTCGCGCGGCTGCCGCCGGCAGTATGAGGAGTGAATTGATGATGAGGATGCCGAGCATCTGCACCGAGGACGACACCACCACGGCGAGGAGCGCGGCGAAACTTATTTCGATAAGAATGACCGGCAGCCCCCGGCTGCGTGCTAGAGAGGGATTCACGCAGATCAGGGACATGGCGTTGCCTGCGGCAAGCCAATAGCAGACGACGACGGCCAGGAGCAGGAGAAGCAGCTTGAGCTGTGCCGGCGTCACCGCGAGGATGTCTCCGATGAGGTAGACGGTGAACTTTGAGAATCCGCCCCCCCGGCTCAGGATAACCACCCCGAGCGCGACCGTCACCGCCATGAATACCCCGAGCACCGTGTCCGGAGCGGCGCGGGTGATATTCTTTAAAATGGTGAATGCTATCGCGATGAATATGGCAAATGCAATCATTGCCGAGAGGGGATTGGCCAGCCCTATGATCACGCCGATCGCAATGCCGGCGAGGGCGGAGTGGCCTAGCACGTCGGAGAAGAACGCCATGCGGTTGCTGATGACCATGGTGCCGAGCAGCGCGAAAAGGGGAGTGACCAGGCACGTCGCGAGGAGCGCGTTCTTCATGAAGTCGTAGCGGGCCCATTCAAAGGGGAGGCAATGTTCAATGAGACGGTATGCGCATTCAATCATGGGGTAGGCATCCTTCCGTGCGGGGAGCGGTCGTGGATTTTGAAACGGTGTAAGGGGCAATGCCGAGTATGCTTGTCATGTTCGCATCCGCGAGGATTTCCCCCGGCGATCCCGTGGCGATGACCGAACGGTTCATTAGGACTACGGTGTCGGCATGGGGGGAGATCCCCAGGAGGTCATGGGTCACCATGACTACGGCGACGTCGTGGCGCCGGCGGAGATCGCTCACCGTTTCATAGAAAAGCGAGAGGCCCTTCGGATCGATGTTCGACACCGGCTCGTCCAGGAGGAGAAGGTTGGGCGCTGGCGCCATCGCGATGGCGAGGAGGACGCGCTGAAGCTCTCCGCCGGAGAGCTCGCCGAGCTTTCGGGAGACCAGGTGTTCCCCGGACACTTTTGCAAGGATCGTCTCCGCCGCCATGCGGAGGGAGCGGTTGGCGCCGAGCCAGATCGGCCGCCAACTGGTGCTCGCCGTGACGAGATCGAGCACGCTCATCGGCGAATCCGGATCGATGCCGACCCTCTGCGGCACGTAACCGATCCTGGGGGAGATGTGGGGGCGGCCCGCGATTTGGAAAATCATTTTTCCCCGGTATGGGATCTCGCCGATGATCGCGCGGAGGAGCGAGGTTTTGCCCGCTCCGTTCGGCCCCGTGAGGGCCACCAGCTCGGCGCAGTTGATGTGGAAGTTGACGTTTCTCACCACTGCGTTGCCGCCGAACTCAACGTTCAGGTCTTCGATCTTTATGCAACAATGCTCGCAGCTTCGTGGCTGTGCCATGTCTCCTCCGCAACCGTGACGTCATCTCAAGGCGCGCACAAGCACCGCGAGGTTTGCCTCCATCGCGCGCAGGTAAGCATCGGGATCGTCCGGGCCCGTCACCGCCGGGTCGAGCACGTACACGCGTGCCCCGGTTTCCCTGGCGATCGCCGCTGCCGCCGAGGCGGGGTATTGCGGCTCGCTGAAGATCGTGCGTATCCCGTGCTTTCTTATGAGGTCGATGGTTCGTGCGAGCTCCTGCGCGCTCGGCTGGCTCCCCGGCTCGCGCTCGACCACCGCCGCAATCACCAGCCCGAATTCCTGCGCGAAATAGGGGAAGGCTTCATGGAACGTAACGACTTTTCGTCCGCGATAGGGGGCGAGTTCCGAGCGCATGCGAGTACGGAGGGCGTCCAGCTTCGCGACATAGCGGTTGGCATTGGCGCGATAAAGGTCCGCATGGGCGGGATCGAACTCAGCCATCGCCTCCCCCAGATTGCGCACCTCGGTTATTGCATTGGACACGCTTGTCCAGACGTGGGGATTGGGGAGACCCTCCTGCGCCAAGGCTCCGGCGGGCAGGCCCCCCTCGCCGCGGATGAGTGGGATGCCTCGTGCTAGCTCGACCAATTTGAGATCGGGATGCTGCGCGACGATTTTTTGCATGAAAGATTCCATGCCGGCGCCGTTGGTGGCGAAGAGCGATGCGCCGGCCAGCTTTTTCATGTCGTTGACGGTGATGGAGTAGTCGTGGAGGCATCCCGTGAAGGGCGGGGTGAGATTCCGCACGGAGACGTTCGGGGCGGCGCCGACCACGTTCAGCGCCATGATGTAGATGGGATAGAACGAGGTGACTACGACTTTCTCGTCGGTTTTTTCCGGTGTGGAGGAGACGGAGCCTGTTCCGCAGATAGAAATGAGCAACAGCATTTTTAGAAGGAGCCTGTCCGAGTAATGGGCTCTGTCGCGCCGCCTGTTGATTGCGAGCGGATCAAGGCGCAAGGCCGAAGGCGTATCCATTGCGATACGTCGAGATCCATTACTCGGACAGGCTCCTAGGTTCATGCTTCCATGTCGCCCTTCAGGTTCGCAAGGTAACGCGAGGCCTTGATGAGGGCCATGCATCCCTGGCCAGCGGCGATGACGTACTGGTATTCCTGTCCGGAGGCGCAATCCCCCGCGGCGAATATCCCATCGACGGAACTCCTCGTCCAGCAATCGATGAGGATGTGTCCTTGGGAATCTAGTTCGAGAAGGCCTTTGACGAACTCCGTGTTCGGCGCCCGTCCGATCTCGATAATGACGCCCTCCACGGCGATGTCGTGGGGCGCGTTGCCTCGTACGTACCTGAGACCGCTTACCCTGTCTTCTCCCAGGATTTCCGTCGTCCTCGCCTCGTTGATGACCTCCACGTTTTTGAGCGACAGCACCCCTTCGATGAGATATTCATGCGCGCTGAACTGTTTCTCGATGTTGATGAGATGGATTTTCCTGGCAAGATCTTTTGTGAAATTGACTCCCTCGAGCGCGGAGTTCCCACCGCCGACGATCGCAATATCCTTCCCCGCAAAGAGGGGCCCATCGCAGATCGAGCAGTAGGTAACGCCCTTTCGCGCCAGCCTGTCCTCGCCGGGGACGCCGAGCTTCCGCGCGCGCGCGCCGGTGGCGATGATGATTGTTCTCGCCTCGTAGGCATTCCGCGCGCAGTGGATCCGGAAGCCGCCCCGCATCTTCTCGATGCGCTGCGCCTCTTCTCCCTCAATGGGTGTGATGCCGTTGAACTTGAGTTGTTCCTCCATGATGACGCTGAATTCGGCCCCAGTGGTCTTGACGATTCCGGGATAGTTGAGCACCTCGCCCGATTCAAGGAACTGTCCGCCGAGCTCGCGCGCGATCAGGGCGAAGTTCATCCTTTTTCTAGCGGCGTAGATCGCCGCCGTTTGGCCTGTGATGCCGCCGCCGATGATGACGAGATCGTGCATGGTGTTGCCTCATAGTGGCTGTAAGCCGTAAGCTATAAGCTATAAGCTTTAAGTAGTAAGCTTACAAATTAAAGCTTATAACTTATTGCTTACTTTGGGATTTGCCTGCCCGCAACGCGCTCGCTTGCGAGGCGGGCGGGGGGTTTGGGATTTGGGATTTTCTTCTGTCAGCCTTCCCCTTCCAGATCCAATTTAATCGAGAGCAGCTTCAGCATGTCCCTGAGGCTGACAATGCCGACGAGCCGATTCCCTTCCACGACGAGGAGCCTGCTTCTCCCCGTCCGGCTCATCGCGGAAATCGCGCTCAGCGCGTCGGCGTCGGGGCCGATCGTATTTTCGGGAGAGCACTTCGACGCGATCTCTCCGACCGTGAGTGAATCCCACTCTTCACGGGGGATTGTCTTCACCTCGCTTGTCCCCACGCATCCGATCAGGCTGCCGTTATCGACGACCGGGAACATCTTGAAATGGTAGCGATAGATGTAATTCTCCACAAGCGCCGTCACGGAGAGGGACGATGGGACGGTGACGGGTTCTCGATTCATGAACCGGTTTAGCCGCTCGCCCTCGAAGGCCTTGCGCGTAAGCATTTGTTGATAAGACATACGGGAGGCATTGCGGAGGAACATGCCGATCAGGAACCACCACAGTCCGCCGACCAGATTCCCCGCGAGCACGTTGAATATCCCAAGGACGAAGATGAGCGTTCCGAAACCGGAGCCGATTTGCGAAGCGACGCGCGTAGCCCAGCGAAGGTTGCCGGTCCATCCCCAGAGGATGGATCTGAGCACCCTCCCGCCGTCGAGCGGGAACCCGGGGATGAGATTGAAGATCGCGAGCATGGCGTTTATCAGGGCGAGGTAGCGCGCCGTGCCGTTGATCTGCAGCGGCAATCCGGCGATCGCGCCCACGGTGCTTGCGTAATAGAATCCGAGTGCGAGGAGGAAACTGGAGAGCGGCCCCGCGGCGGCCATGAGAAATTCCGCCCGCGGGCTCTTGGGTTCCTCGTCCATCTCCGCGACGCCGCCGAAGATGAAAAGGGTAATGCCCCTCATGGCCAGGCCGTATCTCCTGGCGACGAGGGAGTGGCAGAGCTCGTGGAACACGATTGAGGCGAACAGCCCCAGAGCACCCGCCGCCCCCATCCACCAGTAGGATGCCCGTGAGAGATTACCGTAGTGGGCGGGGAACACGCCGTTCGCCAGCGTCCATGTGATGAGCACGGCGAGGATGATCCAGCTCGGGTCGAGCCGTACCTGGAAGTCCAGGAGTTTGAAGAGTGTTACTCGTCTCTCGAACATTGGTTGCCTCGTTGTGTAGAGAGCAGTGGAGTTTCTGAGTGCCCTCGAATACATTATACATGGAAAGGAGCAAAAATCAAAAAGCAGAGTGGCGCAAGGGGACGATTTTACTGAGTGCAGCAGCATTCTTGACGCCAGTCTTGAATATTTATAAAATGTGACATTGTGGAAACCGTCCATGGAGTTAAGATAATCGAGGGATCGCCTCGCCGGCATGTGCCTAGCCTCTGGTGGGGGCTTGCGCTTCTCCTGCTCTTCGGCGCCGGGCAGCGGCATGGCCTCTGGGGCAATGACGAGCCGCGAGAAGCCGAGATGGCCCGTGAAATGTACGTCTCCGGCGACTGGGTGGCGCCGCGGCTCAACGGGAATGCATTTCTTGAGAAACCGCCCCTTGCTTACTGGGGGGCGACGCTGGTTTTTCACGCCATGGGTGGGCCGTCGGCGGCATGGTGCCGCATCCCATCGGCATTCTGGGGGCTCATTGGAGCACTTGCCGCGGCGTGGCTCGGAAGCATGCTCGCCGGTCCTGCCGTGGGGGTGCTCGCCGCACTCATCCTCGCTACGTGCGGCGAATGGCTCCATATCACACACTACCTGCTCGTGGACGTTCCCCTCGCCGCTTGTGTGGCGCTCTCGCTCTCGCTCTTCTGGTATGGCTACCAGTCGAGGAATGGGCGGAAGAGATTGGGGTACTTTGGCTGTGCGCTTGCCATATCCGGCGCCTTCATGGCAAAGGGGATGGTGGGAGTCATTATACCGGCCTCGGCGATTGCGTTCTTCCTGGCCTGGCGCCGGGAGTGGCGTGAGTTGGCCCGCCTCATCGCTCCATGGAATGTGGCTGCGGTCGCTGCCGCCCCGCTCATCTGGTTATGTGCGTTGTGGGTGCGCGAGGGGGCTGGCGCGCTCCGTGTGTTCGTCTGGGATAACCAGGTCCTGCGATTTGTATCACCCGGCGCCGATCATGCTCATGCATCGTGGTACTATGTGCAGGTTATTTTCGAGGTCCTGTTGCCGTGGGCGATCTTTCTTCCGCCGGCGGTCCTCAGGCTGTTCCGCCCCTCCGGGGAGACGAGTATCACGGATGCCAGTCGCCGGTATCTCATTGCCGTGATCGCAGTGCCGTTCATCGTGCTCTCGATCGCGAGCGGTAAGCGCCACCTCTATCTCCTACCGCTATTGCCCGGTTTTGCGATCATGATCGCGGCCTGGGTCTCCGGACCGTGGTCGCCGGACCGCACGAGATGGGAATCGCTCTGGCACAGGGTCGGACTCAGCCTCTTCGCGCTGCTCCCCGTCGGGAGTTGGGGGGCCGCATTGTACTATGCCGTCGTGCAGGGGAATGGCGTCCTTACTTCCTCCATCGGCGTCGTCGCGAGCGTCCTCATGGCCGGAGCGGCGCTCGCTTACGCGTTGCGCACCCGAGGGGAGCGCCTGCCGGAGATTTCCATCGCGCTTCTCATCCTGGCATACGGAGCGGTGCTGTCGCCTTCCCTTTGGGCGGTGACCGAAAGGGCGAAGGGGTACGCGGATTTTGAGAGGATGCTTGATACACAAATTGGGAAGGGCGACGTCCTTTACCTCTATGGCTCGGGAGAACAGGAATTGGGCATGGCATGTTTCAATTTGAAGAGAACCGTCCCCGTAATCGAGACGCCCGACGAACTTCCCGCAGTGCTTCGTCCGTCGTCGGGAAACCGTCTCCTTATCTCCGAGAAGATTTATTCGGGGTTGCGCGACCGGGGCCTTATTCCTCCCACCGTAGAGATTGTCGCGCGGTCCAAGCTGAAGCGAAAAACCCAGTTTCTTCTCCGGCCCTGACCCGATCTACTCACCAACCACTATAAATCCACCGACTGCTATCGCGGGCTCGGGCATGTTAGGCGGGTTCTGCGTCCGACGCACACGCATTGTCCCCACTACCGGGAAGCGCCCTTCTATAAAAAGAGTCCAGGTTATCTTCCATTCCAGCTGAGTAGCATTACATCCCATTTGATACTTGTTCGCTTGTGGCGGAGGGGGGGATAGGGAGGAGTAAAAACCGCGCATTATGGCATAGTTATATCTTCTTGCTCCATAGCCAATTATGGAAATCATCCCTTTTCTTCTGCCCGACCTCCCCCTTCAGGGGGGAGAGAAATAGTTTAAAAATGCCTATATAAGACAGGAGAAAAACGGGTTTACACCTCAAAAAGTTGCAAAAAATGGATGAGAATACTCTTTGTGAGTAACTTATTGGTATGGAGCTAGATGTAAATAATACCAAAAACGCAATCATCCATTTTATATGGATGATTTATGGATGATTTAGTGGTGTTGCATTTATTTGAAGAGTATGTGTAAATATTAGGCATCATTCGGCGCAGTGTGTTGCAGACTAGGTTTGGATTGAAATGGCTGCCGGGTTTGGGTGGAGCGTGGTTATTCGTTCCTCTATCTATTCTCGATAATAGCCGACACTTAAGTATCGGCTATAAAAGGTAAAGTAAAGATACAAGATATCTGCGGCGAGTGAGCGGTGATCCCCTCCCGTTAGTTTGCCTGTTCGCAGGCAAGGTCACCGTCTCACTCGCCTATAATAATCACGGTATTTCACAAAGAGTAAAAGAGAACAAGAGGCAAGGGGACGGTTGTAAGAGGGGGGCGTTTGTTTTTCGTTCCTAATCCGCTTTTTTACTCTTGGTGAAAACAGGAGTCAATGTACTCTCTGGTCTATTTGTGCTTTTTAGCGTACGTTGCAGCCTGAGCGCAATATTTTACGAAGAGTAAAAGAGTAATTTGTCCCTATTTTCGAGCGAGGAAATTTTGTTGATAGTAGCGTTTCCCCTTCCAAGCCACGCCCCTCCCCATGACCTTCTTCCAGAATGCGCTCCAGAGGATGCCGATGAGCATCGCGCATCCCAATGGATGGGCGACGACGTAGCGTCTGTCCGCATGGATGAACGCGTATGCCCGTTCGGATGCCAAATGTATTAGGAGAAGCTGTGCGAGCGCGAGGCGGGGCGAGAAAAAGATACCTGCGTAGGGCATCAACGAGAGCGCGATGATGCTTACGATGATCGCGGGGAGAAGCCAGATCCGGTCGCTGAATATCAGGAAGAATATCCGTTCCCAGCCGCTCCATAGCTCACGGAGCGAGCTGTACATTCTGCACTTCAGGACGTCCCCCCCGTAGAGGATTGCGAGGCCCAGGTTTTTTCTCTTCACGTTCTGCGCCATGGCGATGTCTTCGAGCGGGAAGGAGAGGAGCTCGCCGTGCCCGCCGATGAGGTCGTAGGCGCTGCGGTGGATAAGGATGTACTGCCCATTTGCGAACGCGGCCCGGCTGCCGGGTTTGTTTATCCGCTCGACGCGGAACAGCATGAATAGCATGAGGCAGGTGATTGGCTGGATCACCTTTTCCCAGACGCTCACGCTGAGGGGTTGTGAGAGCAGAGTGAGCATCCGGACCCGGTTTTTCAGCGCGTAATTGAGGGGGGCCAGTATCGAGTCCTCCGAGTGTATCGTGTCGGCATCTGTGAAGAGCAGCCACTCACCCTTGGCCTCTTTCTGGGCCGTCCAGAGCGCATGGCTTTTCCCGGCGTACCCGGCAGGGAGGGAAGATATACTGACGCAGCGCACGGAAGGGAACTTCTCCCTGACGATCTCAGCCGTGGCATCGGTCGAGCGGTCATCGGCGACGATGATCTCGTAGTTTTGGTAGCGCTGCCGGGCCAGGGATTGCACGCATTGCTCGATGACGCGCGCTTCGTTCCTCGCCGCCACCATGACGGAGACGCGTGGCGGATCGGAGAGAGGAATTCGCAGGGAGGGATCGGTGAAGGGATTTATTTTGTCGAGCCTGAAGGAGTCGAGGTAGCGTTTGAGCCATACCGCTAGTATTAGAAGCATCAGGAGGCGCATGATCGGTCATTGTATCATTGAGAGGTGGAATTTAGAAGGAGTGTATCCCACACCAATGACCAATGACCAATGACCAATACCAAATGTCAAAACTTCATTGTGTTCTGTCATTTGTCATTTGGGATTTGTCATTTATTTGGGATTTGGGATTTGGGATTTCCGCACGATAGGGTTGTTGGCGCCGGTTGCACGGTGTACAATATGCGATGAGTGGGTTCAAAAGTTCGAATTATACATAGACGGGCCGGGACATGAAGCTTAGGACGCAGCTCTTCGTCATTTTCTCCATCATCATTGTCACCGTTGTGGTGACGATCGGCTGGTTCTTCTATAAAGAGGTGGAGCTGGTCCTCTTCGATCAGTTGCGCACCACCCTTACCGCTTACGCGACCTCCGCTTCGATCGCAATCGACGGTGACAAGCATTCCCTCATCGCTACGCCGGCGTCGCCCTATTACATCGAGCTGCGCGACAGATTAAAGGCCATCGCCAAGATAGATCCGCGCATCTCGGCGATATACACCATGGTGAAATCGGATAAGCCCGATGTTTTGAAATTCGTAGTAGACGCCTCCGAGCCCAGGGATATCGACGGGGACGGCAAGATCTCGGATAATGAGCTACCTGCGAAGCCCGGCGATGAATACAGTATCTCCGTCATACCGGAGATGAAGGAGGCGTTCGAGGGCCCGACCGCCGACAGGGCGCTAAACCGCGACAAGTGGGGTTGGTGGCTCTCCGGCTATGCGCCGATCCATGATTCAAAAGGGAGGACCGTCGGCATCGTGGGATTGGACATCTCCGCTGAAACGATCAAGGAGGAAGAGGCCCGCCTGCAAAATTTCGTACTCCTGATCTGCGCCGTGTTCCTTGCGCTCGGCCTGGTCGTCGCTACTTTTTACTCGTACCGGTTGACAAGGCCCATTAACTCCATAGTGTATGCGGCCGGGGAAATCGGCAAGGGCAACTACGGCTACAGGATATCCCGGATCAAGAGAGATGAGATAGGGTTTCTGGCGCAGACGATGAATTCGATGGCGGAAAACATCAGGCGGAGCTTTGATAAGCTCTCCACCCTGAACAGGACTGCGAACATCCTGGCATCGACGCTCGATCTCGAACAGGCGCTCAGGATATCGCTCAACCTTGTGATCGAGGTCAGCAGGTCGCACAGGGGAATCATATTCCTGTTGGACGATTCCGAGAGACATATCGATGTCGCGATCGGCGAGGGCATCGGGGAAGTGAAGCTCGTCGGCGACGAATGGCGCCTCGGTTCCGCGACAGTCCCGCGATTCATTGTTGCGGATAGTAATGCACAGATTGGGTCTTGGTTGAAACTGATGGGATGCACCCAGTGTCTCCCGCTCTCCGTGAAAGAGAATAATAGGGGTTATTTCCTCCTCGATCCGGAGATACGGGACGAGGAGTTCCTGAATACCCTGATGACGCAGGTTTCCTTCGCCATAGAGAATGCGAGGTTGTTCCACGAGGCCATCACGGACGGTCTCACGGGGCTTTTTCTCAAGAGGTATTTCCAGATCCAGCTCGATACGGAGCTCAAAAGATCCAGGCGCCATCGGAGAAACATCGCCATCCTCATGCTCGATATCGATTATTTTAAGAGGATCAACGATACCTACGGCCACCTGCGAGGAGACACGGTCCTGAAGGGCGTGGCCGGGGTGATTAAGGCGATCGTTCGTGAGATCGACATCGTGTCCCGATATGGCGGCGATGAGATTGCAATAATCCTCCCCGACACCGCTTGTGATCAGGCCCAGGCGATCGCTGAGAGGATACGGGAGAAGGTAGCCGCCCGGCGATTTGACGGTGACGGCGCGGCGCCGACGGTGACCGTAAGCATAGGAGTGTTCTGCGGCGCAGAGGTGAGCCCGGAAGATGCAATCAAAAATGCAGACGCTGCGCTCTACCGCGCGAAGGAAGGCGGTAGGAACAGGGTCGTCGTCTCAAGGAGCGCATGAAGAGAAAGGTTTCTCGGAGGAAGGGAACCGCAATGCCTCAGTTACGGGGGGGTGGGACAAGGTAGTTTACCACGGATCTTAGGAGAGGCGAAAATCCTAAATCCGAAATACTAAACTCGAAATAAACCCAAAATCCAAAACTGATAACAATTTGTTAGTTTTGGGTTTCGTGTTTTGCCAGCCCGCAACACTCTCGCTTGCGAGGCGGGCGGGGATTTGTTTCGGGTTTCGAGTTTTCGAATGGGGTGTGGTAAAACCTCATAACAGTACCTTTATCAGGGGCGAAGAAGAACTGGTGCGATCGTAATGTGCCGTATGTTACAATATGGAGGTCCAACCGGCGCTATGCGCAGGACCCTGTTGATGATCAAGCCCGATGCCTACCTGAGGGATCTCGAGAAGGCAATACTTGATAGAGTGACCGCCGCGGGTATACGGGTGGTGCGCTCGGCGCGGAGGCGGCTGTCCCGAGAGGAACTCGAAGCGCTCTACGCAGAGCATCGCGGCAAGACGTTTTTTGAAAAGAATGTCGATTTCCTTTCGAGCGGTGAGGTCGGTTTATTTATACTTGCGGGGGACGGCGACGTGGCGCAGGGTGTGAGGAGGCTCGTGGGCAACAAAGACCCGCGCCTCGCAGAGCCCGGCAGCATTCGCGGTGATTTCGGGATCGACCGGCAGCACGCCGAACGGACCCTTGTGCACGCCTCGGCGAGCGCGAAAGAGGCGGAAAGGGAGATCGCGTTGCTGTTCGGCGGGCAGGCAAATCCCAAGCTGCGTGGGGCGTGGGGCGTTAGGCGAAAATACTAATTACGCCGACACGCATTATCTCCTCCCCCTAAGGGGCCTGCCCGCAACGCTCTAGCTTGCGAGGCGGGGGGGCGGTGGATTTGGGATTTCGTAGTGGTTGGTAAATAAATCAGGTTAAATGGAGGAGGTCGTATGTCGCAACCGCATCGTGTGAATGAGAAGAGGAGTCGCAGGAAGAAATACATCAAGAGGAAGAAGCTGAAGAGCAAAGCAGCGGTAAAGGCTGCGGTGAAGTAGCGGTGTACGGCGCGGAGGTTGCCATCCCTGCGCGTGGCGCCGCCGAAAGAAAGCTTTGGGGTCAGACCTAGACTATTGACGGCTGGGAGTCAATAGTCGAGGTCTGACCCCG
>CAYWRA010000021.1:0-2168 GCA_964460305.1 uncultured bacterium | reverse complement strand
ATCCTATCACCCCTCCACTATTGCCGGGGGCCATCAAATTGGCTTGGTCGGACCCCGGGTTGGGCGGGGGATGAGATGACACAACCTCTTTCCGATACATACGGCAGGGTGGTGGATTATCTGCGCATTTCCGTCACCGATCGATGCAACCTGCGTTGCCTCTACTGTATGCCTAGGGAAGGGGTCGCCTCGATCCCCCATGAGCAGATTCTTCGCTACGAGGAAATCCTCTCGGCAATCGACTCGGCGCGTCGCCTCGGGTTCAAGAGATTCCGCATCACCGGTGGAGAGCCGCTCGTACGCCGCGGCATTATATGGTTTCTCGGCATGCTCTCGGAGAGGGGAGTGGACTATTCCCTCACCACCAACGGGCTTTTGCTCCGGCGGTTCGCCGGGGAGCTTGCGGCTGCGGGATTAAAGAGGATCAACGTAGGGCTCGATACGCTCGACGAAGGGACGTTCCGGCGGATCACGGGAAGCGAGGGTCTCAACGAAGTATTCCGCGGGATCGACGCCGTGCGTGCGGAGGGGATACCTTCCATCAAGGTGAACGTCGTGGTGATGCGAGGCATCAACTATGCCGAGATAGACGATTTCATCGCGTGGGGGCGGCGGGAACGGCTCGATGTTAGATTCATCGAGTTCATGCCGGTGTGCGGCGAGGATCTATTTGCATCGCTTAAGCCCGTTGTCGAATCGATGGATGCGAGGGATGGGATCGAGCCCTCGGAGGAAAGGGGCGCGGGGCCGGCGAAGAGTTTCAGACACCGGGATAGCGGCGTTTGCATAGGCTTCATCCTCGCGCGCACGGAGCCGTTTTGCGCGACTTGCAACAGGCTTCGTCTCACATCCGACGGCACGCTCCTGCCTTGCCTCTTTTCCCATGAAGGGGTCCATTTGCGCGGCCCGCTCAGGGAGGGGAGGCCGATTGATGGATTGATCATGGGGGCTGTGAGAGCGAAGCCCGAGGGTCACAATTTAAACATGAAACTCTCCCGCTACGGCATGTACGCCCTGGGGGGATGAGAACGGATCGCAGGCGGGTCACGGGAGGCATTTTATATTGAAAGCACTAATTATGGCGGCCGGGTATGCGACGCGGCTCTACCCCTTGACGAAAGACAGGGCCAAGCCGCTGTTGCCTATTGCGGGAAGACCGATCATAGATTACATCACCGATTCCCTGAACGCGGTTAAGGACATAGATCGGATCTATGTGGTGACGAACAGAAGGTTCTCCGCATCCTTTGAAGAGTGGGCGGTGGCGCGGCGGAGCAGGACGCGCGTCCCGATCAGCGTTATTGACGATAGGACGGTCTCGGACGATGACAAGCTTGGAGCGATAGGCGACATCAGGTTCGTGCTCGACCGGGAGCGTATTGACGACGATCTCCTCGTGGTGCTGGGGGATAATTTGTTCGATATCGACGTCGGAGACATCGTGGCATCCTCCCTAAAAAGAGGCATCACGGTTGCGGCTTATGACGTGCGTGACAGAGAGGCCGCAAGGCTATATGGCATCCTGGCGGTGGACGGAAACTCCAGGGTCGTCGATTTCCAGGAGAAGCCTTCCGATCCCCCCTCGACGCTCGCGGCTATCGGGATGTACCTCTACCCCAGGGAAAAGCTCGGCCTGTTCCGGGTGTATGCGGAAGAGGGCAATAAGATGGATGCCCCCGGTTATTTCATCAAATGGCTGTACAGGAGAGAGCCCGTTTATGCGTATGTGTTTAATGGCGTCTGGTATGACATCGGCGACCTGGAGATGTATAGACGAGCGGATGCGCTCTACGCGGCGAAACATGGCGGGCTGTAATAGAGTGTAACCACAGAGGGCACAGAGAGATAATCACAGAGGACACGGAGAATTACTACGGTAAAAGCAGTTTCTAGCCCCGCGCCGACTAGTCTGGTGCGGAATGTGACAATCTTGATTAACTATCTGCGCTACAGTAAGTACTTATCGGCCGATCAAAGTTGATGAATAGATCAGGCTAGCTTCTGGTTCCTGAAACAAGAAATAATCCGTGTTCATCTGTGGTTGAAATTAATCTTGGGTTTATTTCTCAGTGATCTCCCCCGAAGCAGGTGCCCCTTTGGGGTGTGTCTTCTCAGTGTACTATGTGGTTTCAGAAACATAAAAATTGACAGGCCAGGCGCGCTACGAT
>CAYWRA010000020.1:12951-32086 GCA_964460305.1 uncultured bacterium | reverse complement strand
CCCAAAGGGGCCTCTTTCCCGAAGGGATCCCTTTGGGACGAGGCCGGTTGTCAGGGGGGGTATTTGTCAGTATAATCGGTAATCCACCCTATCTCCTTCGTGAAGACAAATATTGTCTCCCAGATCGTTATTCCAGTCAAGCATAACAGACAGCCCCGAAATCGCGGACAACGTAGGGGTCGGGTCCCAGATGACAAAAGACAAAACACTATCAGGCTTTATCAGTGAATTATTCACCAATCAGAAAAATCCGAGTAAGCAGGTGCACAAACATCCAACCTGCGCAGCAGCCCGCAGAATCACCGTACATCCTCTCTTATTCCATCTCCGGCGGTATCTCCTTGCGGCGTAGATTGTTTTGAGCATACTAAAATAACCTGAAGGTGGATAAAGACTTCAAGAAAAGTATCTGCACTTACGCCCTAATGCCTTGAGATATAGGATGTTGTGGACATTTGATGAAAATTACATCATCCATTTTATATGGATGAAATATGGATTATTTAGTGGGGTTGCTTTTATATGATGAGTGTGTGTATTATTAGGCATTTCTCGGCATATTGTACCCCTAAATAGGCAGAAATCATGACTGTTTACGGGCGAAGTGGGTGCAAGGTTATGCCGAAATATTATTGACGATGCATCCATAGTAGGGCGATCGCAGTGATTCGGCACCATGCCAACACTTAAGCCTCGGCTACTTTGGAGCATCGAGCCGATGCCTTAATCTGAATTATTCACAATGTTGTGAATAAAGATAAAAAGGCACGGTTCAATCTGGTCGGCGCTATGCCGAGGAGGGGAGTTATGCAACGCGTGGTGCGATGTTTTTTTGCGGCGTGTTTTCTTTCACTGTGGCTTTTGCCCATCGCGGCGCCGTGTGGGATCCTGGATATCTGGTGCGTATCCGGCGGCGATGACGGAGGGGGCACGGGCACCATTATCAAAGGCCCCAACGGAACGGTGGTCCTGTTTGACGAGGGGGGCGGCGCGACCTGGGCGAACGCCTGCGAGGCCCTGCTGGACGACGTTGGCATCAGCCAGATAGACCACGCGATAGCGAGCCACTATGACAGCGACCACATCAACGGTATCGACGACCTTACGACCACGGTCGTCAAGTGCTGGGACCGCGGCGGCACCGTAAAGTCTGATGCTACTCCCATACCTACGGCATATATGACTGCCGTCGCCGGGAAGAGGGATACCGTCAAAGTCGACGGCACAACGGATATAAACCTAGGCGATGGCGCCACCCTCAAATTCCTCTCCGTCGGCGCCGATGACAATACCGGCGACCTTGACGACCGCACCTTCATCAGGGGGAAGGACCCGATGACGGCGGGGAGCGAGAACAACAAGTCGATCGCCGCCGTAGTCAGTTATGGCTATTTTGATCTATACGTGGGGGGAGATGCGGAGGGTGATCTCGAGCAAACCCTTGATGATGTTATAGTGGACGACCTGGGCAGGATCGTCGATGTGCTGCACATTGATCACCATGGATCATCCACATACAATACAAGCTCCGAGGCGTTCCTGGGAAAGATGTACCCGGCCGTGTGCATCACCTCCACCTGGAACAACAATTTCGGCCACCCCACAGAGACGGTCATGAGCCGGGTTGACGCGGTGGTCGATCCCTTGGCCTATAGCAACATCCGCCTCAGGACGGGTGATCCCGATGAGGCAGCCGCCGAGACGCCGAGTCCTCCCCGCTACACCGCCGAGGGGCACGTTCACATATCCACGGATGGCAACGCCTATTCCATCGAGGCGCTGCAGACCGGCGGCGCGGTTTCCATCATCAGCTATCACCCGTGCGATGCGCACGGCTGCCTTCCCTGGCCGATGTTCCGCTATGATTCGCAACATGCGGGCGCAACCGACTATGGCAGCGGGCCTGTAACCGCGGCGCTGGCGTGGAGCTATCGCGCGGCCGGCGACGTGGAATCCTCCGCCGCCGTCGGTTCGTATGAGACGCTATATGTCGGGAGTGCCGACAACGCACTCTATTCTTTGCGCTCAAACGGATCGATCGAGTGGAGCTATTTGACTGCAGGCGACGTCTCTTCGTCTCCCGCAATCAATGCCTCGCAGGAAGTCTACGTCGGCTCACAAGACAACCAGCTTTATGCGTTCAATTCCATCGGGGGACTGAAGTGGAGCTATCTCCATCCGGGCGGCGCTGCGGCGGACACCTGGTTATCATCCCCCGTGCTGGACTCGGCGATGGCTGTCTACATGCAGGCGCGCACAAGTCTAATTGCATTCAATTCGATCGGAACGCTGACGTGGAGTTTCAGCACCGGCATCGCGAGCGCCGCGCATACATCGTCGCCAGCCCTCGGGACTGACGGGCGGATATACTTGGGCACCGGCGATGCCAACAGGCTGTACGCCATCAATTCCAACACAACGCTCGCATGGAGCTACCGGGTTGGCGGCCAGTTGCAATCATCGCCCATGATCTGCGTCGACAACAAAATCTGCATCGGGTCCCACGACAATAGGTTGTATACGTGCGCCTCTGCGGGCGCGCTATCCTGGTCATACCTGACGTTGGGGGACGTATACTCGTCTCCCGCGCTGGACAATTCCGGAAGGGTCTACGCCGGTTCCAGGGACAACAATCTCTATACGTTCACGTCGATTGGCGCCCTCTACTGGAGCTACACGGCAGCCAAGGACGTGGATTCCTCGCCCGCGCTCGGAAAAACCGGCCTGGTATACGCCGGGGCCCAGGACAACACGATGTATGCGCTCAACTCCAATGGGACGTTGCTATGGAGCTACCTGGGCGGGCACCAATTCAACGCTTCGCCGGTGATCGGCACGGGGAGCAAGCTCTTTGCGGGGTCCCTTGACAACAACGTCTATACCCTGGGGCTATAGTCGATCACGTTGTTACCGCGACGGTGGGATGCGGCTGATAAATATCTTAACGTAGCGCAAAAAGCTACACAGGACCGCCGCATCCCACAGCGGAATGGGCCGGCATTGTGGCCGGCGAAGTCACTACTCTATTCACTCCTGTCGTCCCGGTTTTTCAGCCATGCCGCGTACTCGTCAACAACCACCGTCCGCCCCAGGGCTACCAGTGTGTAGCTGCAGGAGCGCCTCGACTATTGACAGAGTTGCTCGTGTGGTATCTCAGGAATAACTTGCGTATGTTTGTCATTGCGAGCGTGAGCGAAGCAATCTTGCATTACAATAGATTGCTTCGTCGCTTCGCTCCTCGCAATGACACAACTTTGCCAATTTATTTACGCGACACAACACCAGGTCTATGGATAGATCCGCCACAGGCTTATCTGCCCCGCCTAATTCTTGGACAATTGGGCCAAGCCTTTCGCCAACTGATCTTTTTTGTCGTCAGACAGGCCTCGGTAGGATTCCTGTATTTTGCCAGCCGCGTCAATAATCAGCACTGACGGAGTACCCCTGACCAGATTCTGCTTCGCAAACCCCTTACCAGCGTCCAGCACGACGGGGAATTCGAACCCCGCCTTGCTGAGATAAGCATTAAGGCTCTCCGCTGTGTCATTTCTTCCTTCCCCTCTTCTTTCGGGGCGGGCGACGGCGCCGGGGTCGTCTTTACTTCTTCGGACATCGAGGATGTCGCCTGCAAAATCAAATAACCCATGCCAACAACACATAAACGCTTAGCATACATCGTATGTCTCCCATAGCTGTAAGTTGTAAGCTTGCAACCGGTCGTTTTCTTAATCATTACCACTTAATCCTTAGTCCTTTGTACATCCCCGGCTAATTCACCACAACCGCCTTCCGATCCAACATGCCTAGATAAAAATCCCAAATCCCAAACCCCAAATCCCAATATCGAGAATGACAAAACACGATGCAGCTTTTCAATGCACAAGAAACTACTGATTTATCATCGCTGACGCCTTATCCATAATAATGACATATGGGGTATCCGGCGTGAGCTCCGTCGGCCTCTTAACCGGCGGCATCTTCCCCGCATCGACCGCGACGGCGTAGAAGGTGATTGTTTTACCCTCCATGGAAGCTGGAATCTTTACAGTCGGGTGCACTGTATTGAAGTAGTACGCGGGATAGTTGCGCACGCTCCTGTAAAGCGGTCTGATCCCCTTCACGAGCGATCCGGTCAAATAAATCGTGTACGGCCCCGCCGGTGTATCGGCAAATAGATAATAATCAAACGGCGTGGGTATACCATCTTCCAAGATGACATCAATCGTGAACAACTGCCCCGTCGCAAGCTGCCCCGGCTTGATGCTCAGCGGCTGTGCAATCGGGGGAGTCGGCGTCTCCGTAGGCGTGGGGGTTATTGTAGGAGTTGGCGTTATCGTAGGAGTCCCCGTCGGCGTCATAGTTTCAGTCGGGGTCGGCGTAATCGTGGGCGTCGCCGTGATAGTGGGCGTAGGAGTAATCGTCGGCGTACATGTCGGCGTGACCGTGGGTGTAGGAGTACATGTCGGCGTGGGAGTAAGCGTCGGCGTCATGGTGGGAGTGCAGGTGGGCGTGGGCGTGCGAGTCGGGTGTGGGGTGAAAAACACATCCGCATCATGATCGATCCGATATGGATCGGTCATGCCGTTGCCGTCTACCGTATACGTCGCGCCATCGGTGCTGACGATGATATGGCCGTTTGTCGTGTGGCATTCGGGGAACATGTCCTCCGGCGCCCAATCGGGGTCCCTCACGTCCCCCGGATCGGTCCTGATGATCGTCTGCCTCCCCTCCCCCTTCTCGACATAATAGTGGAGGTAGTCGACCACCTCGCTATGGGGATGGCCGTACGTGTTGTTCCAGCATGAAATGAGGGCGTATTCCGGCTCGATCGACGCGAGGAACGCATCCAAGCTGCTCGTTTTGGAGCCGTGGTGGTCTATGAGGGTAACGTCAACCCCCCGCCCGAGCGTGTTGCCGATTACGCCCGCCGCGGCGTTCTCATCGACGTCTTCCGCGTCACTTCCGATAAACATGTCGAACCCGCCGTAGGTTAGAAGCACCGTTATCGACTTGTTGTTCTCATTGCTCCATACCCGCACGGGGGAACCCGCATAGATGTCGAGATAACCGTCGGAGCCGGAGGATACATAGTCGGGCCGCCCCCTGGTTAGGAAGGAGATGCTGGCGCCGTTGCCCAGGTCTATTATGTTCGGGCCGAGGGCTGGAATCTGCCTGTTGCCCGAGTTGACGAGCGGGAGATAATTGTTCACAAAGAAGACCGGTTGGCTATCGTCGGCCCTCATATCTCCTCCCCTGTCGTAAAACGTCCCAAAGTGGGACACCCCGCCCATGAGGTTGCTCAGATAATACAATCCGCCGCAATGGTCCTCGTCATAATGGCCGATTATCACGTAGTCTATATAGGTAATACCCTGTGAGTCGAGAATGCCCTTGATCTGCTGCGCGAAACCGTTCCCCTCGCCGGAATCGCACAACACCACCTTCCCATTCGGCCCCTTGATCAACGTGCCGGTCCCGGGGCTCCCATTGCCGTATATCTCCCAAATATAGAGATCGTGCGCCGCCTGTGCGCCGGAAGCGGCGAGCAGAAAGACGGCGAGGAGCGAAACGGCAAAAACGACAAGCGATTTGTTCTTCAAGCTATTTGTCTCCATATCGAATACCCTGCATACGACTTTACCCCCTCATCATGGCTTGGGTATTTTAGCCACAGTAATTATCGGGACACCCATAGGATCTCGGCACCCCAAACTTCCCATACCGCCTCACCCTCATCCCTCCATCCGCCGAATATGACCTTATCGGCAAAATTTTCTGGTCCTAATCTGGCGACCCCTCAAAAATCTTATGATCTAATTCGCGGCAAATTTTATGATTGTATTTCGGCACGCAACAGTTATACTTTGATGAAAAAGGAGAAGATAGATTATGCAACTCCAAGTAGTTATCGAACCAGGCGGCAAAAAGGGGTGGTATACCGCCCATGTGCCAAGCCTCCCAGGTTGTATCTCCCAAGGTAAAGGTATTAACGATACTATCAAAAACATCAAGGAAGCCATCGAGCTCTACCTTGAGCCGGTGGAAGTAAAACTCCCCAAACACTCCCACTCCAAGATTATCGAGCTCGCTGTATGACCAGGCTTCCCCTTGTCTCCGGGAGAGAAGTGGTCAAGGCTCTCCGCAGAGACGGCTTTGTCGTTGTGCGCCAAAAAGGGAGCCACATCCGCCTGGAAAAATATCTCCCCGACGAGACCATCAAAATCACTGTCCCCAACCACCAAGAGATCGTTCCAGGAACCCTCAAAAGTATCCTTAACGCCGCTAGACTTTCCGTAGATGATCTCATAGAACTCCTGTAATAAACATATCCCGCCTTGCCGTTGGGATGCAAAAGTACGCTGCCGGTGACACCTATGTAGGCGACCCTGACAGCTCCTGCTAAGCTGCCCGATCTTACAGTTTATAGCTTACGGCTAAAAACGGCCTAATTCACCACAACCGCCTTCCGATCCAGCATGCCTAGATAAAAATCCCAAATCCCAAACCCCAAATCCCAATATCGAGAATGACAAAACACGATGCAGCTTTTCAATGCACAAGAAACTACTGATTTATCATCGCTGACGCCTTATCCATAATAATGACATATGGGGTATCCGGCGTGAGCTCCGTCGGCCTCTTAACCGGCGGCATCTTCCCCGCATCGACCGCGACGGCATAGAAGGTGAACGTTTTTCCCCTCATGGACATGGGAATCTTCACCGCAGGTCGCACCGTAGCAAAATACGGCGCGTCCATCTTGCGCACGTTCCTGACTATCGGCGTAATCCCCTTCTTAATCGAGCCGTTGAAATAGATCGTGTAAATCCCGGCCGGAGTCTCCGCAAGAAGATAATAGTCGAACGGCTTTGTGATGCTCTCTATCAGCACGATCGCAATCGAGAACGGCTGCCCTACTTCAAGCCGCCCCGGATCGATGACCATAGGCGGCAGCGGCGTGGGGGTGATCGTGGGATTTGGCGTGATAGTTGACGTATGTGTCGGGGTAGAAGTAACTATCGGAGTTGGCGTTGGCGATGGTATATATGGAGCTATGGCATATAAAACATTATCATCAGACCCAAAATATATCGTCCCATCCTCGCTTATCGAGGGTGATGAATAAATATTGTACCTTGTCCTGTAGCTCCAGCAAAGCCTACCTATGGAATTGAGCGCATAAAATCTATCATCTAATGAACCTGCAAACGTCATCCCTTGGCCATCCGTTGCAGGCGAGGAAAACACATAGCTGGAAGTCGTGTATGACCACCGGAGCGTACCGTCTGAATTTATCAGATAAATATTGTCATCATCCGAACCGACATGGATTGCTCCATCTCTTCCTATGGTGGGAGAAGAATTTAGATTCCCGCTTGTAGCGTAACTCCAGCTCAGATTCCCACACGACGAGAGGCAGTACAACCTGTGATCGTGAGCTCCGACACAGACCTCTCCATTATCACCAACAGTTGGTGAGGAGGAAACATAACTGCCGATACGATAATACCAGTCACATGTCCCATCCGAATTATAAGCATAGACCCCATAATAACCCGATCCGAAAAATATCCTCCCGTCATCCCCTATGGCAAGGGAGTTCGATACAAAACTGCCGGAATTGTAATAATCCCAAACTAGAGTACCATTGCCGTTCATACAATAAATATCTGTGTCGCCTTCGGTTGTGACACATATCCTCCCATCCGTGCCGATAACGGGTGTATTGATTTCCCCCCCCATCCAGTATGTCCAGAGCAACCTGCAATCATAAGCGATGCAGTAGAAGTTCTGGTCCCAGTAACCTGACCCTATATAAACTTCTCCCCATCTCCCGATAGCGGGAGACGAAAGCAATTCGTCTTTACCGGCATAGCTCCATAAGAGGGTGCCATTCGGGCGAAGCGCATAAATGTTTCCATCTCCGGAACCCACGCACACGCTCCCCCCCCTCCCTATCGCCGGCGAGGAATAAACATCGCCACCCATTCGGTAGCTCCATTTGAACTTTATGGTCGTGGGGCCGGCGAAGGAACTGAGCCCGGTGTGCCTTGCGTCATGCTTGAACATCGGCCACGGGCATGGAGTGGGGGTCGGCCCTGTGGGAGTGGGCGTGGCGGTTGGAGTCAGCGTGGGCGTCGGCGTGGGGGCGGTGGGTGTCGGTGCGGGGGTGCTGGCGCCGATTGCGTATAGATTACGGTCATAAGAACCGATATATATGGTGCCGTCAGAGCCTATCGCAACTGAGGCTAAATCAAAATCATCACCCGTTATATATGACCACCGCAACGCCCCGTCTGAATTTATCGCAAAAATAGCATTACTATCCGACCCGACATAAACCGACCCCTCGCTGTCTATCGCAGGCGAGGAAGTTACGTCACCCCTCGCGTAGAAAGTCCAGTAGAGCGCGCCATCGGAATTCAATGCATAAAGCCTGCTATCGCCGGAGCCTATGAATATCCGATCTTCCTGCCCGAGGGCAGGCGAAGATCTTATGGCCGAATGTGCCTTGTACGACCAGCGAAGCGAGGCGCTTGAGTTCAGGGCATAGACGTTGGAGTCACACGACCCCAAATATACCGCCCCGTCCCCGCCCACGGACGGGGAGGAATACACACCTTCCCCTGCCCCATAGCTCCACGAAAGCGAGCCGTTGAAGTCGATCGCATATATTTTGTTATCGAGGCTGCCGACATAAACTCTACCATCACCATCAATCGCTGGTGAGGAAATTATAAAGCTGCCAGTCCTGTAGCTCCAGTACATAGTACGATTGGAGTTTATGACATAAACACAGTCGCTGTCCGACCCAAGTATTATCCTCCCAATACTCCCTATTACGGGCGACGATGATGCATCGTACGTTCGATACGTCCACCTGAGCGTTCCGATAGAGTTCAATGAATAGAAATAACCGTCATCCGAGCCGATGTACATTTCACCACTGCTTCCGATAGCCGGAGACGATTCCACAGCGTCACCCGTCCTGAAACTCCATCGGAATGCGCCGCTTGAGCTCAGTCGATATATGCCACGCTCCATCCCGATGAATATGCTGCCGTCCGCTCCTATGGAAGGCGATCCCAACACCGGCCATCCGGAATAATAGCTCCACTTCAATCCCGCCACCGGCGCCCCTGCGTATTGGCTCCGCCCGGTGTGTCTCGCGTCGCACCTGAACATCGGCCAGGGGCTGTCGGCCGCGCTTATGCTACCCAAAGTAGCGAGCAGAAAAAGTATTAGCAATCCGATTCTTTTTAATTTCATCCTGTTCATCCTGTCAATAGATGGGGCCTGAGCCCGGTTTCTTTACCGCTCGTCATTGCGAGGAGTCCTTCTCCCTGTCATTGCGACGAGCGAAGCGACGAAGCAATCCCATCAACGCGCTTTCATGTGGAACATTCAGAGCCGGTCATACACGGTTGGTGAAAAATTTTTCAATGCCATCCCTTTTCGATGGTCTCCGCGATGTGAACGAATCCATTCACTCTCTTCCTATTATCATATGTCGTTAAAATATTGCCCTTGCTGCTCCGGCCTAACCACTTATTGGTGAAATGCGACTCTTTCACCGTCCCCACAATCGTGATTTTTTGACCATCGGTCAACTGCGGCAATACCGCTCCATTGCCGGCATTCCGCTCCATCACAAAACTATAAATGCCCTCGGGCAAATAACGAAGGAATTTCCGTTTGCCTGCCTCTCTCGCTTTAGCGTCGAGATCGTCCACATCGATGGGAATCTCATCCTCTTCGGAGTCCTGAACGTAGAACCGATAGCTGTTTTTGCCGTCAAACCCCGCCTTTTTTTCGAGAGGCTCATATTCTTTACTCAGGCCCCGGAAAACAACCTCCCATTCCCACCGTTCTCCCTCCCGATCCCGTGTCGCTCTATAACTTTTCTGCAGCTCTATTCGAGACTCTCCTTTCCTTCCAATGTACCTGTCTTTTCTGTCTATATACCTTTCCAGGCAAAAAGCGCCCGCGACGAATAACGCAAAAATCGCAAAGACCGCCACGGCGGATTCCACTACTGGGTTCTTAGGCATATATCATTAAGCTCGCCGTGATGTCGTAACTTCTGTCAATAGATGAGGTCTGACCCTGACGGTTATTACAAGTACCGCCCTATTCACTCCTGCCGTCCCGGTTTTTCAGCCATGCCGCGTACTCGTCAACAACCACCGTCCTCCCCCGCACAAACTCTTCAAGAGAAAGGGGCTGGCCCCCCTGTCCCCTCGATTCCCTTAAAGAAATGTACGCGTCATAGGCTGGAAGCGGCGGAGCGTCGCGCATGACCCCAAACAATATCCCGGACGCACGCCGGCCGCCGATCCGGCCCAACGCGACCAGAAACGCCTCTTTTTCACTTGCTGGCAGAGAACGATCGGAAATGGCATTCTCGACGTCATCAATGACGTCGGGCGAGCCCTGCATACCCATCGCCCAGACAGCGGCGCCGCGGATCCCAGGATCGGTCGACTGCCGGTAGCGCCCGATCGCCTCCACCGAACTCCCGTCTCCCATCACACCCAGCAACCTGATCAAAAAAAGGAGGACTTTCTTATCGCTGGTCTCCATACGACCGGCCGCCCAGTTAGAGAACGTCGTGCGCTCAGCGGAGGGCGGGAACTTCCGCCGAAGGCATATCTCCCGCATCTCGTCTGCGAACACTGACATATACCGGTCCATCGCCTCAGCGGCGGCCCCAATGCAAAAACTGCGATCTCCTACCATTTGCATCGCCAAGCGATGGCAGGTCAGCTCACCCTTATGGCGCAGCTCCGGATCGGGCGATCGGAGTTTCGACCAACAATCTTCCATCGCTCCATCTAGCCGCATAAAATATGACCTGCCCATACGTCCGGTTTCTGGAAGCGAATCGAGAGCGCGTTCCAGGTCGATACGCGCATGGGAAATATCATTTCCGCGCTGAGCTTCTTTTCCCTCGGATGTCTCGATGGCGGCTGGCGCCGCCTTATGAGCATCCCCGTTCTCGCGATGCGCTGAAGCAATCGGGCGGGGTATCGCCTTTTCAGGCTCGCCAACGATCTCATCCAGCGCGAGGGGGGTAATCCGGCTGTCGAGATCTTCCAGCCAAGCCATTTTATGCCGCCTGACCGCGGCGGTCCGAACGATGAGGATAACGAGAGCGAGGAGAAGGAGAAGAGAGAGCAGGCGGGTTTTTGTATTGGCCATAGGGAAAATCCCAAACCCCAAATTAATGTGCAACCACACCCCTTTCCCAAAGGGATCCCTTCGGGAAAGGGGCCCCGTTGGGGGAGTGCACAGAGAAATAATCACTGAGGGCACAGAGGATGATTACAGTTTCTGGTTGCTCGTTTCTCGTCACGAGTAACCAGCAACTTGAAACAAGAAACTGTGGTTCTCATCCGTGTAATCCCCTGAAAGGGCCCCTTTGGGGCGTGCAATCCGTGGATAAAACCTCTGCCTCCGTGGTAAAAAATCGTTCATTCCGCCGTGAGTGCGCACATCTCTTGAGTAATGCGCTCCATCACCATCTTCCTCATCTTTTTGCCTTCGAGGTTGGCGATCGACGCGACTGTAAAGGGCTTGCCGAAGCGGATGGTGATCTTCACGCGGCGGGTCAGCAGCTTCAAGGGGTTATAGAGGTCGCGGCATCCGCGGATGCCGACGGGCACGAGGGGGACGTCCGTCCGCTGCGCGATGAGGCTGATCCCGGCGCGGGGCTTTTCTCCCTTCCGTAGGCGCCCGATGCCGCCCTCGGGAAAAATGAAGACCACACCGCCGTTCTCAAGAATGGCCATTGCATCCTCTATGGCACGGCGGTCGAGCGTCCCGCGTCTCACCGGGAACGCGCCTACGCGCCTAAGTAGCCAGCCGAGAGGTGGAAATTTGAGGAGACCCTCCATCGTCATGAAATGCACGGGCGCTTGGACCCAGGATCCCACCAGGAATGGATCGAACCAGGAGATGTGGTTCGAAAAAATAATGTAGGGGGGGGACGGAGGCAGATTCTCCAAACCAAACATGCGTATCCGTGACAGGACGTGGAACAACGCTCTGATCACGGGTTTTAGAATCTGCTGTAGTCTAAGCCTGTCGCCGGGCATGGGTTTCTCCGTCAAACTGGTTCACCATGGAGACACAGAGGCTAAAAAACGATCTGGTTTCACAAAGAGTAAAAGAGAATGATGGGTAAGGGAACAGTCATGAGGTTGCAATCCCCCCTCCCGCCGCCACAGGCAGACAGACCCTCTGGGGGGGGAGTTTACCACGGTTTCTAGTTTTTCGTTACTCGGTTTATAGTGACTGAAAACTATCAACTATAAGCGGTTTTAGTGGCCTCTCTCTTCCCTCTTTTACTCCCTGTAAAACCAACTGCCTCGCTTCTCCGTAATTTCCTCTCCTGCAGGGGCCCCATTAGGGGCGTGCTCTCCCCTGAAAGGGCCCCTTTGAGGTGTGTGTCTCTGTGGTAAAAACTATCGTAGTGGTGAAAACCTCACATCTTCGCGATGTCCTCAAACAGGATATCTATGCCGAACACCCCGGCGATCTCACCATCCATACTCCTCACCGGGGCGGACACCGTGAGGCAGAGCGCCCCATCCATGCGCGACGTGTAAAAATCGCTCACGTGCGTCTTCCCCGACTTCATCGGGCGCTTGTGCCAGCTCCTGTCCGAGAAATCAAATCCACCGGTGAAGTATGCGTCGTACGTCTCCTGGTCGAACGGCCTCACGATGTTGGCGGTGATCTTCCGGCCGCCGCAATCGGTCACGTACATATATTTGATGAACGGATGATCGTCGAGCATCGCCCTTAAGACCGGCTCGATCTTCTCGGGACGCATCGAGCGCACCTCTTCACGCTCGGTGACCTTCTCGACGAGCTGCTGCGCGATCGCGGAAACCCGCGCTTTCAGTTCGTCGAATTCCGACTTGAACATGCGCGGCAGGTGGACGCGGGCCAGGTGGAGCATCTCGTCATCGGATATGGCGGTCGTCCGATTCTGCGCGTACTGCTCATCGATCCACTTCTTTATCTTCATGAGGCCCGGGGTCCTCTTATCGATGCGCTGATCCCCCTCAAGATTGAGATAGGAATCAACCCAGTACACGATGCCCGCCACCCCAGACTTGTCGGTGATGCTCACGCGTACCGGCCGGTTTAGGAGCTTCTCCGTATCAAAGGCATTGTATATCTCATCATGCTTGAGAACGCCGTCGACATGGATCCCGGCGCTGGTCGTGTTGAAGTCCATCCCGACGAACGGATAGTTATGGGGGATGCGCACGCCGATCTTATCCTGGAAGTACCGCGCGATCTTGGTTATCACGGTGGTGTCTACCCCCTCCCGATGGCCCTTCAGGGATAGATACTCCATGACCAACCCCTCCAGCGGCGGATTCCCCGTCCGCTCCCCGAAACCCAGCAGCACGCCGTTTGCCGCAGCGCAGCCGTAGAGCCACGACGTCACCGCGTTGATCAGCACCTTGTGGAAATCGTTGTGCCCATGCCACTCGAGCCGTTCAGAGGGCACGCCGGCGCACTGTCTTAGCCCGTGGATCAGCCTGGGGACGCTCCGGGGGAGCGACGCCTCGGCGAACGGCACGCCGTATCCTAGGGTATCGCACGCCCTCACCTTGATGGGAATGCCGCTCTCCTCCGAGAGCTTCATGAGCTCCTGCACGAACGGAACCACGAAGCCAAAGAAATCGGCCCTTGTGATATCCTCGAGATGGCAGCGCGGCACAATCCCCGCATCGAGAGCGGCCCTGACGACGTCCAGATAGTTGTCCATCGCCTGACGCCTCGTCCAATGAAGCTTGAGAAAGATATGGTAGTCCGAGCATGAGGTGAGGATCCCCGTCTCCTTGAGCCCCATCTCCCTAACGAGCCGGAAATCCCCCTTTTTCGCGCGGATCCAACCCGTCACTTCGGGATAACGGAATCCCTGCGACAAACAGCGGCGGACGGCTTCCCTGTCCTGCTCGCTGTAGAGAAAAAACTCGCACTGCCTGATGAGACCGGTCTCTCCGCTCAGCTCGTGCATCATTGTGTAGATATCCACGATCTGCTCGACCGTGTAGGGGGGGCGCGCCTGCTGTCCGTCCCGGAAGGTCGTATCGGTGATCCATATCTCCCGCGGAATCTCCATCGGGATCGGTTTCTCATCAAACACGACACGGGGTATCCCGGTGAAGGAGAACACGTCGCGGAACAATACTGGCTCCTCGACGTCCCTCAGTTCGTACTGCGTTCTTTTTTCCCGATCTGGCTTCATATGATAATCACCACACTTTACACCATACCCCAGCTTTAAACAGAATCCTTCAGCGCCGCGATCTTGAGCTGCGCGATAGCCTCGTTCGGCCTTAGGCTTTTCGGGCACGACTCCTCGCAGTTAAAAATCGTGCGGCATCTCCAGACGCCGTGCTTATCGTCCACCAGCGCGAGCCGCTCCTCCCCTGCCTCGTCGCGGCTATCGAAGATGAACCGGTACGCCTTCAGCAACGCCCCCGGCGCCAGATAGCGCGTGTTCAACCAGAATGACGGGCAAGACGAAGTGCAGCTTCCGCATAAGATGCAATTGACCGCGCTATCTATCGTATCCCGATCCGCCGGCGACTGGACGAGCTCCCTGTCGGGAAACGGCGATTTCCTAACCAGCCAGGGGAGGGCCCTCCGCAGCGACCGGTAAAACTCCTCCATGTCCACCACCAGATCCTTGATGAGTGGGTAACCCGGCAGTGGGTTCACGGTAACGATCTCTTTCCCGAGCGACGCCATCTGGAGATGGCACGCGAGATCGTTTTTCCCATTGATGTTCATCGCGCACGAGCCGCAGATCGCGCTACGGCAGGAGCGGCGGAACGAGAGCGTCCCATCCATTTCCGCCTTGATCGTCTGGAGGCAATCCAACACCGTCATCCCCTTTGTCACCTCAACCTCGAACGTGTCATACCGAGGCTTGATGCCCCTCTCCGGATCGTAACGGAAAATCCTGAACCGAACCTTGGAATTTTCCCCTTGGGATTTGGGATTTGGGATTTGGGATTTGGGATTTGGGATTTGGGATTTAATATTTCCTCTCCTCCGGCTTATACCTCGTTATCCTCACCGGTTTGTAATCGAAAACCGGACCATCGGGCCCTTTCCATGCAAACGTGTGCTTGAGCCATCCCGCATCGTCGCGCTTTGGAAAATCCTTCCGCGAATGGGCCCCTCGGCTCTCTTTGCGGGCGAGAGCACCGGCCACGATCAACTCCGTAAAATCCAGGAGGCTCCGCAGCTCCAGCAGCTCGACCAACTCCGTATTGAACCGTTTCCCCTTATCGCTCAGAGGCGCGTGCGCAAAGCGCTCCTTGAGTTGCCCGATTATTCCCAGTTGCTCGCGGAGCTGGGCCTCGGTCCTAAAGATGCCGCAATTCTTTTGCATGCTCACCTGGAGCTCGTCCCGGATGCGCGCGAACGATTCCTTACCCCTCCGCTCCATGATTGCGGCGAGCTCCTTTTGCGCCGCATTCGCAAGACCTTCGGGCTGCGCGCCCCAGCCGATGCGCGTCAGGTCCGCGCAAACCGTCTTCCCGGCGCGCCGTCCATACACCACTGCCTCGAGGAGCGAATTGCACCCAAGACGGTTCGCGCCGTGCACCGAAACGCAGGCGCACTCGCCGCACGCATAGAGGCCGGAGACTACCGTTCCACCCGCATCGGCGAGGACGCGACAATCATTGTCCGTGGGGATCCCTCCCATCGAATAATGCGCAGTCGGCTGGATGGGTATGGGCTCCTTCAATGCATCCACGTCGGTGAAGCGGCGCGCAAGATCGAGGATCTGGGGAAGCCTCTTCATGATCCTTTCAGCCCCGAGGTGACGCAGGTCGAGGTGGACGTACGCCCCGCCGCCGATGCCGCGCCCCTCGTCTATCTCTGTCTGGATCGCCCTTGAGGTGACGTCGCGAGGGGCAAGCTCCATCCTGTCGGGAGCGTACCTCTTCATCAACCGCTCGCCGGCGCCATTGATAATGTAAGCCCCCTCTCCGCGCGCGCCCTCGGTGACGAGGATGCCGCTCGGATAAAAACCGGTCGGATGGAACTGGACAAACTCCATGTCCTCGAGCGGTAGGCCGGCGCGGAGCATAATGCTCAATCCGTCGCCGCTGTTGGCGTGCGCGTTGGAGGTGATTTTATAAGCCCTCCCGTAGCCGCCGGTGGCGAACACGACCGCTCTCCCCCAAAACGTGTGCGCCTCGCCCTTAAGAACGTCCAGGGCCACCACGCCCGTGCAGACCCCATCCGCGATGATGAGGGCAAGCACTTGGCACTCGGGATAAAACATGACAGCATGCTTCAGGCACTGCTCGTAGAGGGTGTGGAGAATGACGTGCCCCGTGAGGTCGGCCGCGTAACAGGCCCTCTGCCTGGTATGGCCGCCAAACCCGCGCTGCGCGATGAGCCCCTCGGGGGTCCGGCTGAACGGAACTCCCATGTGTTCCAGCTCGATTACCGCCTGCGGCGCTTCCCTGACGAGGATCTCGACGGCGTCCTGGTCGGCGAGATAATCGCTCCCCTTGACGGTGTCGAACATGTGGGCGGTCCAGTCATCGGCTTCCGCATTGCCTAGCGACGCGGCGATCCCGCCTTGAGCGGCTCCCGAGTGCGACCGCGTGGGAAAGACCTTGGTCAGCACGCAGCAGCTTCCTGCGGACTGCGCCTCGATCGCCGCGCGCATGCCAGCAAGGCCAGCGCCGATGATTATCGTGTCATATCGATGGAGCATATATTAAATCCCAAACCCAAAACCCCAAAGTAAGCAGCAAGCTTAAGGCTTAAAGCCTACTGCTTACGGCTTCCGTTCTTCGTCTAGTGTATACTAAACGTCACTATCGTCACGGACCCGAGAGAAAAAAGCGCGAGGGCGGCCGTCACGATAAGCACCAGACACGCTATCCTCACGGAGTCCCTGCCGACGTAGTCCTCAACGATGCCCCACACCCCGTACCAACCATGGTACAAAGCAAGGCTGAGGAAGGCGACGTCGAACGTCTTCCAGAGGGGGTTCGATAGCCTGCGAAGTACGTCGGCATACAGCCTCTTCTCCCCCCCCATGTAGTGCATGAGGACGAAATGCGCGATGAGCATGACGAACAGGATCACCCCGCTCACCCTCTGAAACAACCAACCATACGATCCGGTCCGTCGCATTGCCTCAATCTCCCAAGAAAACGATGACGATGCCGCCCGCGATGCCCATGACCGCGCAGACGGCGAATACGATCCAGAACGTCGACCGTTGCGTCCTCATACCGATGCCGCTGTCCATAACGACCAGGCGCATCCCGTTGATGGCGTGGAAGAGGATGGCGGCCAGCAGAAAGGCCTCGCCGACCCTGAATGGAAACGCGCCCATGGCGCGCATCAGTTCATCATATGCGGCCTGGCCTTTCTGGATGTGATGCTCAACCCAGACGTGCATGGAGAGGTAGAGGACGAGGGCGATGCCGGAGACGCGATGGAACAGGTGGGACCACATCCCCTCCCCCCACCGGTAGCGGTAACTCCTCAATACGGGTTTATTCATCGTAGTTCAAATCCAAAATCCCAAACCCCAAATCCCAATAATTATTGGATTGCTCGATAGCTTGATTGCTCGATAATTCGCTTAAAGGTGGGGGATTATAACATCGATATTGGGTCGGCATCCACCACAATTTGAACCCCCTTCCCCGGCTTCACCTTCTTGAGCGCCTCTCTCAGCACGCCGTTCATCCGGATCACGCTCAGCCCTTTGAAAATAATCTGCCAACGATAGTACCCTTTCGCGCGCGCGATCGGCGACGGGGCCGGCCCCAGCACTTCCATCCCGTGGGGACGGAGCTCGCGGACCGTCTTCGCAAAATAGCCGCTGATCCATTTGACCGCTCCCTCGCTCCGTCCGCGCACGGTCACGATGATAAAGCGCGTGAAGGGCGGATATCCAAGCTCTTCCCTGAAGGGGATCTCCCGGCGGTAAAACGCCTCATAATCCTGGGAGCGCGCGGCCACGATCGCCGGGTGATGAGGAGCGTACGTCTGTACAATCACCTCCCCATGCACCTCCCCCCTCCCCGCGCGGCCGGCCACCTGCGTAAGCATCTGAAACGTGTGCTCGGCGGCGCGGAAGTCGGGGAAACTGAGAGCGGTGTCGGCGCAGATGACGCCCACAAGCGTCACGTTGGGGAAATGAAGCCCCTTGGCGATCATCTGGGTGCCGAGAAGGATCTGGATCTCGCCGTTCTTGAACGCCTTCAACGTTTCCGCGTGCGCATCCTTCGCCGACATGGAATCGGAATCCATGCGCCCGACCCTGCAATCTGGAAACAGCTTGGATACCATGATCTCCAGCTTCTGCGTGCCGAGGCCTGGAAACCGGAATCCCTTCGTGTGACACCTCACGCACCGCGTCGCAGCCGGCGCCGCGAAACCGCAGAGATGGCAGAGCAGCTTCCCCCCCTCGTCGTGGGCGGTGAGCGCGACGCTGCAATTGGGGCACTTCTGCACGTAGCCGCACCTGCCGCATATCATCACCGGGGAAAAACCGCGCCGGTTCAAAAAGAGGATTACCTGCTCCTTCTTTTCGAGACGCTCCTCCATGGCCTTGAGGAGCGGGCGCGAGAAAAACGTCATCCGACCGACGCGCCTGATTTCCTCTTTCATGTCCACTATGGTGACCGTCGGGAGCGCCCTGTCCTCGACCCTCCTCGGCAGGTGGAAAAGACAATACTTGCCGATGAGGGCGTTCCGGTACGATTCGATCGACGGCGTGGCGGAGCCGAGCATTACGACGGCATTCTCTATTTTACCTCTCATCACCGCGACGTCGCGGGCGTGGTAACGAGGCGCTTCTTCCTGTTTGTACGTTCGTTCGTGCTCCTCGTCCACTACAATGAGACCCAAATCCTTTATCGGGGCGAATACGGCCGATCGGGCGCCTACCACCACCCGCGCCTTCCCCTCCCTCAGCTTCTCCCACTCGTCAAGCCGCTCGCCGAGGGAGAGGCGGCTGTGGAACACCGCCACGTTCCTGGCAAACCGCGACTTGAATCCCTCCACGGTCTGGGGCGTGAGCGATATTTCAGGGACGAGCATTATAGCGGACCTGGCC